>NZ_CP029797.1:1167759-1487845 GCF_003268595.1 Paraliobacillus zengyii
GCAGGATTAAAGAAACTGATTGCGTCCTTGCAGACATATCAGGAGGTCGGCATGGAGAAGCAAGAAACGGATAACGCGGATTGCCTCAAAGAAATCTCAAACATGATCTTCACGGGAGAAGGCGCATCTGCTAGCTTGCCAACGTCCTATACCGATTTCGACAACATGACCGGTGGCCTGCAGCCAGGTGAATTAATAATCATTGCTGCTCGTCCATCCGTTGGAAAAACAGCGTTTGCCTTAAATATAGCAGCAGGACATTGCCGCAATCAGGGAATGAGTTCTTTTTTTAGCTTAGAAATGGGAAAAAAGCAACTGCTCCAGCGACTAATATCAGCTGAAGCAACTATCTATAATCAAAAGTGGCGTAGCTTAATGTTCAGTGAACAGGACTATGCTACCGCAATCCATGCCGTTGGTGAGATCTCCAACTGGAAGCTTTCGATTCAGGAACATAACCGAACGATCAGTGATATTCGCGCATCTCTAAGAAAAACCGCTCATGATTATCCAGATGGAAAGCATCTAGCCATTATTGACTATTTGCAACTAATCACACCAAACACCCAGAGGCAACGTCGTGATTTAGAAATTGGAGAAATAACCAGGGAGTTAAAACTACTAGCGTTGGAGTTGAATATTCCAATCGTGCTCCTGTCACAGTTATCCAGAAGTGTCGAACAACGTCCAGATAAACGACCGATTATGTCTGACCTAAGAGAATCGGGCAACATTGAGCAAGATGCAGATGTTATTGCCTTTCTTTATCGGGATGATTATTACGATCGGGAGGCAGAAAACAAAAACAGCTTAGAAGTTATTCTGGCAAAACAACGAAATGGTCCAACTGGAATTGTGGAGTTGGCCTTTTTTAAGGAATTTGGACGATTTCAAAATTTGATAAATAACGGAATGAGCGACAAATATCAAGAAGCATAGAAGGCTGATGCTAGCCGTTGCTTCGTAAATGAGGGAGGGGAATCAGAGATGGAAACGAACGAGAAGGATTCACCACAGATAGCGGTTGAACCGGAACCATTAGATACGGCATTGGTAAAACGAGTCATTGATGCGGACACAATCGAAGTTTATCTAAACGGCAATAGTTTTGATGTGCGCTTATTGTTAATTGATGCACCTGAAACAGTCCACCCGGATATCCCAGACGAACCCATTGGTGCAGAAGCAGTTGCAAGGGCAATACAGATACTAATAGAAAAACAGGTACAGTTGGAATATGATGGTCCGAGGTATGACAATTATGGTAGATTGCTAGCTTATCTATGGGTGGATGGTGTGATGCTAAATGAGTTGTTGTTGGAAGAAGGATTAGCCCATGTAGCCTATGTCTATCATCCGCCATATAAACATTATCAGCGGTTTGTGAATGCTCAGATGAGGGCAAAGGATGGCCGGAAGGGGATATGGGAGAGAGGCAGTCAATAGTGGTGACTTGTTTAATAGGTTTCACACTTCAAAATAAAAGTTACGGTTTAAAGCCTTATGTGATATAATCCACATAAAAACCGATAGTGAAAATTAAAAGAGCTATAATGGAGGTAGGTCTATATGTCCAAGTTAGGTGAATTAATGCCAGTTGAAGCGGTATCTAGATTGAAATTGCCAGAAGAATTAATTTCTTATTTTACTAAAAGTTCAAGGATTCAAAACTACTTATATCGAGATGCCTTAGAAGATGTAGAGGAGATATTTGCGCTATATTCTTCGCTATATGAAATTGACAATGCCCAGTTTTCATACTTATCTATTCAAGCACTAGAACGAGCAACTAGCTTAAGTAGTTTTTATCCTTACATAAAAACCATCATGGAAAGTTCCCTCGAAAAAAGTAAACGGAAAGAGGACTTCATTTTCATAAAAAAAGATAAATTTGAACGTTTAAGGGAAGGTGCAATAAAAGAACTTATATCATTAGTTGATCTAATGTATGTTGGTAAAGAAGTGGATATCCGTAAAGTCGATGTACTATTCGGACAAGCACTGTTTTCACTAAATATTGATAATGATCCATACATTGAAGAGCTACTTTCATCAGCAACAAAGGTAATGAATGACTATATGAATAGCGACAAAAGTGATGGGATTAGTAAAGAAGTTAAGATTGTTAATTAGTGTTGAAGGTGTAACGCTTTGGGCGGATTTGTTATGATTGATTTTATTAGAACTCGATAAAGATATATAATCAAAATTCCGTTAAACAAGATTATTCGGGAAGTGCCAGGCACCTAAAGCTAAGAAAATTGTTTCCGCCTCTCCGGTTAAATTACGAACAGTGCCAGACACTGTTCGTAAAAAACGTTAAACAAGATTATTCGGTAAGTCGCACCTTTATTATTTTCAGCTGTTCTCCCTTACGCTCTCGCCCCTGCTCATATTTGGTAAGATCATGAAGGATAATATAGCCAATCCAATCATATAAATTCCAATTATATATCCAACTGTGATTACACTAGTGTTGGTGATCAACAGACCGATGATAAAGTATCCTGGCAGACTTGCTCCTTTCATTAATAACGTGTAAAAGCTGGACACTCTTGCGTAATAGTGCTGTGCTGTGACTTCCTGCAAATAGGTATTGAGAAAGGTGAGGAAAATGCCTTGCGCTATACCGCCGATCATTAATAAGAATAATAAAATGACTAGTGGGAGCTTTAAAGCATACCCCAATATAGCTAAGCCGAATAAGAGACTTGGCAAGTAAAAACCAATTTTCTTATTGAACGTCTGATAGAGCTTTGGCGCTATAAAGGCCCCCGTGATAATCCCTCCGAGAGAAAAAGTTGTAATGATGTAAAGATTTTCAGTTCCCATTCCCAACTCATTCTGTAGATACGAGATAAGAAAAATATCAATAGATGAACCAATTAGCCATGCTAGGCCGAATAGGATAAATAATTTCTTCATTGTTTTCCTTTTATTAATAAAGACGAGACCTTCTTTTGCCATTTGAAGCGCTTTTGAACCCGTATCTTCTGCATTTCTAACAAAGGGTCGTATAAACTGCGTGAGGAGAATAGATAGGGCAAACGTCAATACCACAACAAACAGCATGGTGTTTAAAGGAACTCCTACCTTAAGTAGGAATGCGCCTAAGGAGTAAGAAAGTAATTTTCCAGTCATCATCGCAACTTGTAATTGTCCATTTGCCTGAGGTCTGTGTTCTTCTGGTACTACCCATCGTAATAGAGATTGACTGGCCGGTAGGAAGAACATATCGTTAATGGTAATTAAAAATAAGAGTAGATAGATAAACACTGGTGAAGAAACAAAGAAGTAATCAATTGCAACAAATGCTCCAATCAGAATTATTCTTATCACATCAGTTACGATCATTGTCTTTTGCAAATTACTCTTTTCTACATATGCACCAGCAGGGATGGCAAACAAAAACGCTGGTATTCCTGCTGATAAATAGTAGATAGAAATACCAACACTCCCTGTTCCAAGCAATTCCAACATTTTAAGTAAAAGAAGAAAAAGCATGCCATCTCCAATTAATGCGATAAATCGTGCAAAAAACAGTAGTAAAAAGCGTTTGTTTTTCCAAATTTTCATTGTTGCACCTCAAATAGTTTCTGTTTGATAAACGTTTCCTGTCCTTAAATCAATTCCTAATCCGGTTTCCTCCTCAACCCATTGCACTTGAGGAGAAGGTACTACACTATTTATAAATAATGCTTGCCATTGTTCAACATAATTATGATGTCTATACCAAAAACGCCATAATTCTGGTCTTTCTAGAATAGACTTTCTAAAAAGTGAATAGCTATCCTCAACACCTAATTCAATATTACGCTTGTTTACAGAAAAAGGCTTGTAGGCAATTAATCTGTTATATCCCTCTTTTGGTTGATCAGCCACAATAATACATAAATCCTTTTTGAGTAAAGATACCAGTCTATAGATTCCACTTCTCATTTTTACTCTAGATGTAATATGCTTACAAGACATTGGATTAGAATCTTCTCCTGAACCAGTATTACCATCTAAGTACAAAAGAATATTCCCCCTTTGCTTAAGTGTTCGCAATAATTTTAAACCACTTCCATACTCTTCAGAGATAATATAATTCACATCTGCTTTAGTTCTAAGTTTTTTCCATTTCACAAGACCATTTTCACTTTCGAAAGAGTCTCTATCTACCACTATATCTAAAGAAGAGACATTACTTTGAACATAATTGTTGAGATATAATGGAACATACCGATAGGCGCCATAGTGAAAAGTTCCAAAAACGCCTTTGTTCTTTATACACTCTATAATGTTTTCTTCACCAATTACTTCATCAAATCCTTCAAACAAATCAGGATCTAATCGATATTGGTTCTGCTCTAGGTTATTTAATCGATATTTGGTCCAAATATCCTCTATGTTATTTATACTATAACCAAGTGGTAACAGTTCTTTTGCTATATTCACAAGTGCCATAAAGTCATGATGGAGGAGACCTTGTTTCTTTTCATGTTTTAGCATTTCTGAGATCTCTTGCATTAGTGAGTCATAATTCATATTCTAACCTCCAATTGTAAATTTGTTTTTACTCAAAACATTTAATAATCTAGTGTAAATGTATGACAACAAATCATAATGATAAGGAATATCATCTACAGCAGATGTTCCTTTTCCCTCTACAAAATCAAAGCCTATTAAATTAGGAATTGAATGGAAGCACTCTATTATATCAAGAACAGTATCTATTGAAGGTCCACCAGGTGAAGGGAAATCAACATCTGGAAAATCACTAGGATCTAATACATCTACATCAAATGAGACATAAACCAAGGTATTCGTATCGATGTGCTCTCTTAACAGATTATTTACGGATTCCTTATTTAAATATTTACTTGGAATAGTATGTAGCCTTGGATCTTGGTAGTATTGACCTATTGCTCTCATCCCTCTTACTCCTAATTGGATCACTTGATCAACTATGTTATTTGTTAATAAGTGCCGCACAAAATTACCGTGGTGTATATCATTATCTAACCTAAAAGGATCCATTCCACAATCTAAGTGGGCATCCAAATGAATATAAGTAACATTTCTTTCACCTAGTTGTAGATTTTTTAAAATATAATAAGTAATGGAATGATCTCCACCTATAAAAGAGAATTTTGATTTATTTTCTATACAATTCTTTATATAACTCTTAACTTTTGATTCTAGTTCTTCTACAGAAAATTCCTTGAAATCAATATTTCCTAAATCTCGTATCAAACAATCATCAAGTATTGTTTGCAGTTTGTTAATATCAAATATGCCACTTGTTTTAACACCATCTATCGTAGGGTATATTGGTGTCTTCGTACTTAAGTACCTAAGCATGGTTGGAAATGCATCTACTGCGGATGATAGCTGATTTGAACCTCCTGAATAGGGTACTCCGATTATGTTCACTACATTCTTATTAGAAACAAGCGTACCTGGAAAATTAAAAAAAACATCTTCTTTGTATTCTATAAGATCTTTTGTTATATGATTTTTCTCTGTTTTCCAAAAACTCTCCAATTTATCATCACTAATAAAAAGTTCACCCTGCTTATTTTGTTCAAGAATATATTTAGGTTTTCCCATATTGTAACCTTCTTTCGTGTAAATAGTTTACAATGTTAATGCTTATTCGAATCCATAATAAAAAGCATAGTGTTCCGTACGTCATTATTTCGTATTTCGTTAATTCTGATATAAGTTTCAAGAGTAAATACAGAGAAAAAGTCGAACCAGAATAAAACATTAAATGTAGTGAAAATCTGACAATATTCTTATATTTCAAGGGTGTTGAATATATAACGAATTTTCCATCCAATTCAGAGAATGGTAGGATATTTATTAATACCTTTGGCATATATATGAGTGATATTAAAGTAAATACCGTAAAGAATGGTTGAGTAACTAGAATAAATGATAAACACAACTGTAATAACACTCCAGAAATACTTATAAAGATATTTTCAAAATTGCTCATGTTTCGTTTAAAGTCAAAAAATGTTTTAAAAGCAAATTGAAACCCTGAACGTTTACTAGTAATGACTACCTTTTTTGCCCCAAAAATAGTAGCACTAATTGCATGCCCCAATTCATGAATGTAAGTACTAATGAATGTAAAAAAAATATAAACTATCAAAATAAGTAAAACTTTCATAAAATCTTCCCTCAATTTTTATCAATTTAGCATCAAAAATCCTTCCTTATTTACTTCTATTTTTATAGAAAAATAAGTTATTCATGTACCATCTATATAAAATGAATTAAATTAACTCAATAGGTAAAAGGTGTGGAGGACATTTGTCCTCTACACCTTGCATTGTTAGCAACGTCCTTGTGCACAGCGACCTTGTGCATTACGCTTTTCTTCCATTTTTCTTAATTCATTTTCACTAACTGGTTTTAGGACAATATTTTTCATGAATCTCACCTCCTTTATTTAGGATTATCTATTAAAAGTCTTATTAGACTTTCAATCAATGCTCATGGGGTAAATCGTATGAAATAGAATCTTCACCTTGACTAGCTAGATTTTGATCGTGATCCTGAGAAACTGAATAAAAACTTAGTAAATTGAGAGTAAGTAAAATAACCATTATTGATTTAAGAAAACGATTCATTTATTCCCCTCCTTCTCTTAACTGTTTTCATCATAATACATAATAAAATTTCTCGAATTTGTCATAAAATCAAGTCTCACTTATTTAAAATACAATATCTAACTTATCATCCATTATATGTGTTAATATATAATTGTAGGAATATTTAGATTTTTAGCGTAGGAGGTCAAAGCATGCGTGATTATTCCGCTATTGGAACCACATTGAAGAAATTGCGTCTTGAAATGAAAATGTCTCAAAAAAAGCTAGCCGATGAGATTTGCACCCAGGCTCAAATTAGTAAGATTGAAAATGGGGATATACTACCGTTGAGTAGCACTTTAGCAGAGCTTGTAAGCCGGCTGGGTGTCACACTAGATTACTTCTTTTCACTAGTAAATAATCCTAGATTTGATTATGTTGAAGAATTTCTATATTTTGTGCGAAAACACATTCGAGATAAAGATTATCAAGAAGTCCTTTGGATGATTAAACAAGAAAAAAATAATCCTATTTTAAAATCAGCTAGAAACCAACAATTTCTACTTTGGCATGAAGCAATTAGTCATTTTCATATCTACAAAGAAGAGGGATTTGCCTTATCTAATCTTTATAAGGCTCTAGACTTAACACCTACCATTAACGGTATTTATTCTGAAAGGCAAGTAGAGATTCTAAATAGTATTGCAATCATTTATGATGAACTTGATCATTATGAAAAATCTGCAGAGATTTATCGAAAAACGTTAAAAAACTTAGAGCAACTCCAATTATTCCAAGACAAAAATATAAAAATCCGTATTTACTATAATTTATCGAAAACGTTAACCAACTTAAATCAAAATCAGGAATCGATTTTATATGCAGAAAGCGCCATTAAACTATGCGTTGAACAGGATTCTCTTTATCTATTTGGTGAATTACATTATCAAAAGGGGAACAATTTACTAAAACTGAATCAATTAGAGGAGGGGCAGAAGTTCATATCGCATGCACGGTATATATTTGAATTGACAAAAAAGGAGCATTTAATCAAAATATTAGATAAGGAAAAGGTTGAGAATTGTTCAAGATTTTGACAGAATTTGGCCGCAGTCAATGGATAAAAAATAAAGTGGGCCCCCTAGATGTCTATCGACAGCGGCTTTTTTAGAAGATAAATGGTTAAAGGTAGTTGATTTTGACGATCGAGGTCATTACGGTGAACGGTTTAAACCAGGAGAAGAAGAGCCAAGGCTACGTGTATTAGATACGCATATTAGTGGCCTTGTCAGATGAAGTGGGAGATTTAATATCAGATTCAACTTCATTAACGGAAGTATTAAATATCATCCAAAAGAAGGATTGTGTCTTTGTTCTAGAAAAAGATAGAGTTACAAAGTTAGTTACTGTTGCTGATTTACATAAACAACCAATAAGAATGTTAGCATTTAGTCTTATCTCGATATTAGAGATGAGTTTAATAGAGTTAATTAAAGGTGAGTATCAAAATGATGATTGGAAAGATTTATTGAGTGAATTAAGAGTAAATCTCGCAAATAAATTATTTAAGGATAGACGTAATAAGAATGAAGCCTTATCACTTATAGATAGTATTCAAATATGTGACAAAGGGACTATTATTGAAAAATCAGATTATCTAAGAGATAAACTAGGTTTTTCTTCTAAACAGGTTTGCAAAATTTTCTTTAAAAAAGTTGAAAAACTGCGAAATAACATAGCACATTCCCAAGAACAAATTTCTCTTGACCATAAAGAGTTAATTGAAATTGTATTGCAAGTAAAGGAAGTACTTAACATAACACTATCCAATAGCATAGAAAATGAGATTATACTAACAGAGTAAAGTGAAAATATTTTTATTATATAAAAAAACACACAAAGAGAGGAGGCTGGATAACTTTGAGTTATTGCAGTCTCTTTTAATTTTTACTATAGCTAAATAGTGAGAAGGAAACTGCTGTGACCATTCCAATTGCTAAAGGATATATTAGGGGAGAATCTAATATTATTTCTACATAAAACAATAAATTCGGTTTGTTTATACAAAAAATCAACATATTCTGCTAATTATATTTAAAAGTTAGTATAAATGGACTAGAATAGAATACTAGAGATCAATATTTGAATGAACGAATGAACTGATGGTGTTAAACTTTATATTTATTTTAATTTTCAACTGTTTATATAGACTTAAAAACTAATAGGGGGAGAGAAATGGATATTAATAAAATCTTAACAGAACTAAAAAATCAAATAGCTGAGAAAAATATTAATTTTCTAATTGGTTCAGGAGCATCAATACCATATTTCCCATCTCTAGGTAATATTGAGAAAGTATTATCAGAAAAAGTCGATGATAATTCTTCTATACGGAAGTTGATATATTTACATTATTTCAACAAGGTTGTAGATAAAAATATCGAGTTGTTAGATGAGACATATCAATGCGAATTTGCTATTACACCTAAGTATAGGGTGTTTATAAATAGATTATGCAATATTATGAATGCGCGTAATTCAAGGATTTCTCCGAAGAGAGCTAATATATTCACGACAAATTATGACGTTTTTTTTGAAAAAGCTATAGATTTAGAGTTAAAAGACAATCCGTCATTCATTTTCAATGACGGAGGTAGTGGTTATTTTACTCGCAACCTTAATTCAGAGAATTTTCATAAAACAGTTTCAAAAAATGGTGTGTTTGATAATTATCAAAAAGAATTATCAACTATTAATTTAATAAAATGTCACGGGTCAGTAACGTGGGATAAATTAATTGAGGATAATGAAGAAAAGATTGAAATAAAGATGAGGTTAAGCCTATTAGAGAAAGTTCGCGATGCTGCTAGCAATTTAACGTTAACCAAAAAGGATCAGGAAATAATATCAGATTATTTGAACTTGAGTGATTCAGAAGATGTTGAGTCAAATATGATGGAAATAGCTGAAAGGAATAAAGAATCATTAGAAAGATTTTTTAATGAATATAAAAAATTAATGATAGTAAATCCTGAAAAGTCTAAATTCAAAAATACAGTATTAGACGAATATTATTATAGTATGCTCCGTCTATTAAGTTATGAGTTGGAAAAAGACCAGACTATACTAATTGTTTTTGGTTTTTCATTTGCAGATGAACATATCCGTAATTTAATAAAAAGATCATTACATAATCCGTACTTGAGAGTTTACATTTTTGTTTATAAGCAAGGAGATGCTAGTATAATCGAAAAATTATTGAGTAGTGCTCAAAATAATAATGTTGTAATAATTGAACCATCAAAAGACATGCCACCAATAGATTTTATGGAATTCAATGAACTTTTGTTTGGAAGTGTTGTAAAATGAGTTCCCCTTTGCAAATAGGAAACGTAGTAGAGGTAAGAGGAACAAGAATAAAAGTTCAAGTGGAAAAAGATATGAATCAATCTACCCTTATATATAAGGGGGATATAATAAATAATATTTCAGTAAATGGTTTTATAATTATTAAAAAGGGATTTATTGACCTAGTAGGAAAAATAGAGGCAGAATATATTGAAGATCTATTAAATAAAAAAAGAGAACAATTAGTCGATGATCGGTTTTCAAAAGGGTCTATTTTAAGGTTATTAGAAGTTCAAATTGTAGGTTTCATTGAAAATGATACATTTAATAGTGGTATAAAGCATCTTCCGATGATAGGTAACTTGGCATTTATTCCCACAAAAAAACAAATAGAAAATGTATATTTAAATAATGGAAGAGGAAACCCCGAAGATCATACAAATTTGCAATTTTCTATTGGAAAGTCATTAAGTGAGAATATTGATATTACTTTTTCAATAAATGGTTTCTTTGCATCTCATATAGGGATATTTGGAAATACAGGTAGTGGAAAATCTAACACACTAGCTAAAGTTTATAATGAATTGTTTAATATTGATTCTTTTAAATTTAAAAACAAAAGTTCGTTTCATTTAATAGATTTTAATGGCGAATATTCCCACGAGGGAGTTTTTGGGTTGAAAAATTCCGATTTAAATATTATCAAATTAGACACTAAAGCTGATACAGGTAATAAAATTAACATTTTATCATCAGATTTTTATAACTCAGAGATTCTATCAATACTTTTTAGCGCAAAAGAGCAAACTCAAAAGCCGTTTATAAAAAGGTTATTAAAAAGTAATAAAAGGGCTGCAGAAAAAGGTTGGGGATTCAAGAATTGGTTGCCGTTTTTATATAGTAAATCATTAGTACATTCTTCTAAAGAAGTTTTTGAGTATATTAAAGAAATAATTGAGTACATCTCAGTAAATGAAATGAGGTCTGGACATGAAGACTTTCTAAATACGATGAGAGAACTCCAATGGCACTCAAATCAAGGCAAATTTTTTATCGGCAATTATTATTTTGATACTAGTGAGCAGATACATACAGTTTACAGAGATGTTTCTGGTTATTCATATTTATATGAATGGTGTTCGGAATTAGATGATAAAGAGATTGGTTGGTGTGAAAAATTTATAATTAATGCAAAGTTGTATCTTGTGTACGATATGTTAAATAAATACGCTCAATTCGATCATATAAATCCATTGATTCATCGTATTGAATCCAAGATGCAAGAATTAGAGAAAATACTAACCATAGTTGATGATATAAGCATTGAACACTCTGTTATGAATATCTACTCCTTTAGAGAATGTAGTACAGATATTTGATTTTCATCAGTCAATGGTTTTGTTGAAATTTCCGAATGTGACTGTCCCCACCAAGCAATACCGCGTTTTAAACCATTATTCTTATTTGGTAATAGTGTATCTTCCTTTGATTCATCTTCAACAAGACATGCAGCAAGTCTAGACTGATAGGTACCATCATCTAGCTTTATTCTTGAATAGTAGATAACTAGACCCATACCTACGCGGAAATATACTGTCTTTCCTAACCCCCATGATCCACCGGCTTCCTTTTTTTCTTGTGGCATGCTGATTTCGTATATAAGTTTAAGTAGGTTGCCAAAGCTATCATCTTTAATATAATCTTGGTGAAGAGGTCCTGTTAAACCTGTTGTATTTGAGTCCCTGATAACAATACTCTGCTGCTCTTCTTCCTTGTATCTGGCATTTAAACTTTCAGTTATTCCATCAAAATGTTTAGATCCCATATCTCTATTAAAAGGCTTGACTGAAATATCATACCTAATTGGAGTATTTATGCCTTTAGTTGCATCCAAACTATTTTGTACAGACTCTCTTATTAATAAATCCAACATTGGAGTATGACTGTTCTGTATTAAGCGTAATAAAGAACTCCCTGTTTGTGCCATTCATTAAATCAATTCTAGAAATTCTTTTTTACCCACATTTAAATAATCCAACGATCGAAGAGAAAATACATCAAGGTAGAAAAAGAGTTGATGTAGTAATGAACAATATTGCAAATTCTGGTTTTTTCAACAGGTTGCATTTGGCCAATAAAATATTTTGTCCTTATGTCTTTATTGAATGTAAAAACTATGGAAAGGACATTGCCAATCCAGAAATAGATCAATTGTCAGGTAGATTTGGGTTTAATAAGGGTAAATTCGGAATATTAATGTGCAGAACTATTATAGATAAAAAATTACTATATCAAAGGTGTTCTGATACTTTTAAAGATGACAGAGGCTTAATTATACCTTTAGACGATAATGATGTTATCTCCTTGCTGGAATCGTTTAAAAGTAGTGATATTGATATTGATCAGAAACTTGAGTCTATCAAAAGGTTAATAATACTCAATGGCTGATTTTATTTATTACCTCTTATATAGTTTTGAGTATTAATACAGGAAAACTATTACACGATTTTATACATCATTAAACAAGATCTTTATTAATGCAGTGTTTTTAGAGAATCCAGGATTTCATGATGCATATGAAGTTGTTAAAAAACGATCGAGTAGGGTTTGAATTTATGCCTTGCTTAACTATATCCACTTTTGTTAAAAAGGGAGAAAAGAGATAGATTCCTATATAAAGAATTACATGAAAATACATTCATAAAGTAAATAAAATAAAATTGCCTTGTATAATCGTAAGTGAAATAAAGATATATGATAAAAAATGAACTAAGAGAAGGGTGAATATATGCACATAAGGGAGTTTATAAGAAATTTTAATAATCATCCGGTTCTTTTTGTAGGTACTGGTATAAGCCTCAGGTATTTAGAAAACTCATTCACTTGGGATGGGTTACTTTCATATATTTCTCAAGCTATTAAAGGTTCAGATGAATTTTATTACGATTTAAAATCTAAATATGAAAAAGATGGGGACTTTGATTACACTAAGATAGCTGAAGAACTTGAAGTCGAATTTAATGAAGCTCTAATAAGTGACCGAGACGGTATATTTAAGGAGATTAATGATCAGTTCTATAAAAACATGAAAAACGATATAAACATTAGCCGGTTTAAGATTTATATTGCCGAGTTATTGTCAGACATTAAAGTTAAAAAGAGTATGCTACGTGAATATTCAGAGTTAAAAAAAGTAAGAAAGAATATTGGTTCAGTTATAACTACAAATTATGATCAATTTATAGAAAGTGTTTTTGAATTCAATCCATTAATTGGTAATGAAATTTTATTAAGTAATCCCTATGGTTCAGTTTATAAGATCCATGGTTGTGTCGATGATCCTAGTAAGATAATAATCACTGATGATGATTATAAGGCATTTAATGAAAAATATGAACTGATTAGAGCACAATTATTATCATTGTTCATTCATAACCCTATAATTTTTTTAGGATATAATATTGGTGATACTAATATTAAAGGGATTCTTAAAACTATCTTCACATATATAAATCCTAATACGGCTGAAGCAGAGGATATCAGAAAGAATTTCTTACTTGTAGAATATGATGAAGGATCCCAGAATACTGAAGTTACTGACCACGATATTGATATGAGTGGATTCTCAACAATTCGAATTAATAAAATAAAAACTGATAACTTTTTAGAAATATATAAGCATCTGGCAAGTTTAAGTCTTCCTGTTTCTGCTATGGATGTCAGAAAGGTACAAGCAATTGTTAAAGAAATATATGTTGGTGGAGATATTCAAGTTAGTATAACTGAGGATATTGACGCCTTAAAAAATGGAGAAAAGATTTTAGCGATTGGTTCATTAAAGACAATTAAATATGAATTTCAAACAACATCAGAGATTATGGAAAACTATTTTAAAATTATTGATGAATCAAATGACCAACTGTTAAAGTTAATTGATAAACACCATATCCAAAAGAGTCAGTATTTTCCGATCTTTGGGTTTAATAAAATACAAGAAGAGTTGAAAACCTCTCAAGAATTAAAGGCAATTCAAAAGGAGAAAATTGCAAATTTAATTATAAACACTCCTGACTTTGCACAACAGTATACTAACATTAATGATATATTAGAGGATGGATATATTTCCCAATATAAAAAGAATCTAGCTATAGTATTAGGAATAATAAGCGATCGAATTGAACTTGGATCTGTTGAGACTTATTTAAGGGAATATCCAGATAAGAAAACTACTAATTACAGAAAGCTTCTTTGTGTATATGACTATAAAATGTACGCTGGAGCAGACGATACGATATACTTTAGTTGATGGTCCAGACACTTTATTACAAGATGGGAATTTGCTCTTTATTACAAAACAGTATGTAGCAACCTATTTTGATACTCCTGAGGATCAGATTATGGCAATACATCATTGAATCACAGCAGATAAAAAACATTCTTCCACAATAGGGCTAGTTAAAGAAACAAAAGCTGTATCTTAACTAACTCAACATACTGTCCGAGCAAAGCACGGGAAGACAGGATTAATAGATAATGCTCTGTTAAGATTTAAATAAGGAGTGAGTGACATGACATGGGTTGAATCATTACAGGCAGCTATAGACTACATGGAAGATCATATACTTGAGGATATTTCGATAGAAGGTGCTGCCCAACAGGCTAATTTTTCAGTTTTTCACTTTCAGCGTACATTTGCGATATTAACTGATACTTCTGTTGGTGATTATCTTAGACATCGTCGTCTAACATTAGCTGCCTATGAGTTAACAAGATCAAATACAAAGATTATTGATCTCGCCTACAAATATGGTTACGACACTCCTGAAGCTTTTTCAAAGGCTTTTCGACGGCAACATGGTATAACACCAAGTGAAGCACGAAAGTACACGGGAAAGCTAAAATCTTATAACCGCCTGGTAGTACATGTGAGTCTGAAGGGAGCAGAGCCGATGCAGGTCAAAGTTGTTGAACGTGAGGCATTTCAGATTGTAGGGATTAAGCGGGAATTTTCACTGGTTGATAAGGAGAACCTAGTGGGCATCCCAAAAATGTGGGATAAGATAAACGAAGAGGGAACTGGCGAGCGATTGTTTAAATTGAACAATGGTCCGGTTAAAAGTGTAGTGGGTGTATGTGTTGAAAAAGATTCTCAATCCATTGATTATTGGATAGGTACAGCACATGAGGGAAGTGCGCCTGATGGATTATCCACTTTGGAAATACCCGCAACCAAATGGGTTGTGTTTGAGGTTCATGGACCGATGCCCGATGCTATGCAAAATGCGTGGAAACAAATTATTTCAGAATGGTTTCCTTCAAGTGGTTACAAACACGCAGGTACACCAGAACTAGAAGTATATTCAGATGAAGATCCATCCAGTCCTGATTTATATTCAGAAATCTGGATTCCAGTAAAATAGAAACTTATATTAGCAGTGGATTACACGTGAATCCGCTGCTTACTTTAATTCTCTTCTGTTAAAGTAACGCCTAATATATGGTCTGAAAATAAAATAAATTCTTTAAGGTGAATAGGGTTGTTTTGATTTGTAAAAGGCGTTAATTTTACATCCTTTAGGTAAAAACAAGCCTTGATATTTATGATGTCTTTCTCAGTCATGTCAAGTTTAGGTTCCTTTTCGTAAGTCATTAACGAATGACCTAATGGAGCTGTGTTTTCATTGTAATCAGATTCTTTTAAATTCATTTCCCCTTCTATAAATGCGGATTCTGTAAGAAATGTAAATCTCGAATTACAATTTAACTCACCAAGGTTTATTTGTAATTCAATAGCCATCAACTTTTTGAAATCTACTACTGCCTCGATATTGTTCATGTTTAGTATTCCTCCATTTTTTAACCCGCCACTATAGTTCAACAAGCACAACTTCGTAAACGTGTATAATTATTAGTATATACATATTTTTTCGTGAGTAACTATATGCAAAGGCATGAGTGGTTGAATGATTGTATAAGACTATCATACACATTCTTCCATTATTAAGGAAGTCTTTAACTGGAAAAAGCAGTCCGTTTTATCAAAGTAAAAACCATTCCAAACAGTCATATGATTGGTCGGATTTGGTGATCAATAGTTGAATAATATACGAGCCTATTCTGACCACGAAAGATATATATTTCTGTGGATTCTTTTAACTACTCGACGGCTACATCGTTTTTTAGCTCTAGTTCCTCGACGTTTTCTTGCCAAGTTATAGTTGCTGTTACATTTTCATTTTTATAGACATGTGAAAATACACAGTTACTACAATAACTTCCATGCCCTTCTATTTCTAATTCACCTTTATCATCTAGTGAAGTAATTCCTCCCATTTTTCCAGTGTTAGTTTCGATCATATAATTAACTTCTTCAGGAATAGGTTTATTACCAATGTATTGTATTTTTACTTTTGTTTGCTCTTTTTATTCATCGAGAAGTGTCAGCCACTATGGGATATACTTTTCTATTACTCCATACTTACTTTAGAGTGATACTTAATCCGGTACTGAAGAGGCGTGTCTCCGTATACTTCCTTAAATGCTTTACTAAATGCTTTTTTGTTAGGGAATCCAACCATTTCGGTAATCATTTCTACTGTGTCATCGGTGTTTAGCAACAGTTGATAGGCCTTTTGTAATCTAACTTGGAGAATATATTGAGGGATGGTTTCTCCCATATATTTCTTGAAGATTTTAGATAAGTAGCCTTTTGACAAATGAAATGTATCGGAAATATTCGCTAAGCTTAGATTTTGGTCATGATTGCTCTCTATATAGGAAGTTATTTCTTCTAGATAAGTAAAGTGCCTTTTGCCAATAAAAGAGGCGGGTTCATTTGTCTCGTAAAAGTAGTAGGTAAGTATATATAAAATATTAAAAACTAGACTAATAGCTTTCAATCGAATAGGATTGGAAAATTCATTTTTGCTACATTCATATAGTTCTTGAAAGCTTTGTTGCATTTTATGGTAATGCTCTTTTTGAGTCTCTGTCATATCAAGTTCTATTGTATTTTGAAAGCGGAAGTCTTCAATATCAATGGAAAAAGTGTTCAGAAACTCTATTGGAATCATCAGAGTTAGCGAAACTCTTTCTGGTTGATCTTCAAGCTGTATACCATGGATACAATATGGGTTAACAATGAGAATATCACCAGGTTTGGTTGTGTAATGGTTCCCGTTAATATAGTAGTCTTCGATTTTTCCACAAACAGTATAAGAAACTTCTAAAGACTTATGCCAGTGCTTAATAACTGTACGTTTTTCTCCTGTGTTATGAAGTAATAATCGGAATGGTAATTCTTTGTTAGGTGTGATTGTTTGGTAAATGAACGGATCAGCCATGATTCCCCTCCTTTGATACGCTTGTAATCTAGTAAATTATATCATGGATATAGACTATTTACATAAACGATAAAAGATTCTTTTTTGCCCTTTTTTAGTAAATTATTGTCCTTGTTCCAACTAATTAAACTGTTTATACTTCAAGTATAAACAGTTTACATATTCTTATTTGTTTTGGATAAGAGTAATATTTTTTCTTTTTTTAGTAGTTAATATGAAAATGATAAAGATAAAGATAAAGATTAAAAACAATTAGGAGGTATTGAGAATAATGAGACCGTTAATTGATACGAGCAAATACGAGAATACAATATTAAATATAAGCTATGGGGATGTATCTGAAACATTAAAGCTAGATATATTTTATCCTGAAGCAGGGGATGGGCCTTTTCCTGTTATTATTTCGATACACGGTGGGGCATTTAAAAAAGGGGATAAGCATAATGGAGAAATGATAGAACCAATGCTTCATGGATTGGCAAAAGGCTATGCAGTAGTAGCCATAAATTATCGGTTAAGTGGTGAAGCCAAGTTTCCGATTCCGGTGAAAGATATCAAAAGAGCCATTCGGTTTATAAAAGCAAATCGTTATCAATATAATTTGGATACGAAGCGGATGGTAGTATGGGGTGGTTCCGCTGGTGCATACATGGCGTTGATGGCTGGCTTATTTGAAGATGCTGAACTATTTGATGATGAAAACGATCCGAACCTCGATGTGAAAGCCAATGTTCAAGGGGTAGTTGCCTGGTTTCCTCCTGTAAACTTTTCAAATATGGACAAGCAACTTGAAGAAAGTGGACTATTAAGAAACTATCCTGACCATGATGCGGAGGATTCGCCTGAGTCCTTATTTCTAGGCAAGCCACTGACAGCTGCTGGTTCATTATTAGATAGATCAAATCCAGAAACATATATTCATCCAGACATGCCTCCAATGTTTATTCAACATGGTAGGGCAGATAAGATTGTTCCATACCAACAGTCGAGAGATTTTGTTGAAAAAGTGAAGCAAGCAGGATTCGAAGAAAAGATTCATTATGAAATAATCGAGGACGCAGATCACGGCGATGAAAAATTCGAGACGAGTGAAAACTTAGATAAGGTATATGCCTTTATTAATCGTCTACTAAAAGGTTGAATCTAGAAAGTAAAATTAACCTTGAACTGGTAGTAATTCTACTGCTAGTTTAGGTTTATGTTATGTAAATTATGTCCAAATGATCGTTCCAACTTCGGAGGATTGAGAGACAAGAAAGGAATGATCATCATGCCAATAGGTCCAATAGTGAATGCGTTGGCTGTATTTTTTGGGGGATTATTGGCGCTTATTTAAGTGATAAAATCCCTGAAAGATTAAGGGTTGCTTTACCACTAACCTTTGGTGCCGCCTCGATGGGGATGGGGGTTACGTTAATTGTAAAACTAGACTCTCTACCACCAGTTGTTCTTTCCTTAATTATAGGTAGTATTATTGGTGAATTAATCCAATTTGAAAAAGGGATTGAATGGTGTGCAAACAAGGTGAAAGATCCAATAGAAAAGATCTTTTCAAGCAATAATACGATGGAATCTAACGATTTTATGGAGAAATTTGTAGGGATAGTCGTTTTGTTTTGCGCAAGTGGTACAGGGATATTTGGTGCATTAAATGAAGGAATGACAGGGGATCCTTCCATATTACTGTCAAAATCTTTCCTAGACTTTTTTACAGCTATTATTTTTTCTACAGCGCTAGGGTATATCGTATTAACGATTGCGCTTCCTCAAGTTGCTATTTTGTTAGGCTTATTTTTCAGTGCTGGTTTAATTTTACCAGTAGTAAACGATGCATTAATTGCTGATTTTTCTGCTTTAGGTGGCATTATCATGCTTGTGACAGGATTTAGAATTTGTGGGATTAAGGCCTTTCCAGTTGCAAACATGTTACCAGGGCTAATTATTGTAATGCCAATATCATCGCTTTGGTCACATTTCTTTTAAGGATATGTTTATTATCAAAGGTGTTTTTTCATTTTCTTAGAATTGATAAAGGAGTAGTTTTTATGAGGGCGATTAAGAAAATTAATAATAATGTAGCCATATGTGTTGACGACAATAAAAACGAACTGATTGCCTTTGGAAAAGGAATTGGATTTCCTATAATGCCTTATGAGATTAAGGATTTGCGTTTGATTTCCAAAACGTTCTATAAGGTTGACAAACGTTTTTATAGTTTGATTGAGGAAATACCAGAGGATGTATTTGAAGTTGCAGCACTTATTGTAGAAAAGGCCCAAACAACATTAGATTGCTACTTAAATCCTAATCTTGTAATTAGTTTATCAGACCATATTAATTTTGCCATTATTCGAATGAATCAATATAAAGAAATGCAGATGGTGTTCTCTTACGATGTGGAACAGTTATATTCACAAGAAACGAGTCTTGGAAGGTATGCAGTAGAGCTTATAAAATCCAAATTAAATGTTAGTCTACCAACTAGTGAAATTACCAATATTGCTATGCACTTTGTGAATGCAGAGGTGGAGAAGGTACCCGTAGCATACGGGAAAGACCAAGAAGAATTAATCCTAGAGGTAGCCAAAATAATTGAGGATTTCTTTTCTGTTCCGATAGTTAAAAATAGCTTTAACTATCACAGATTTGCCATGCATTTGAGGTATTATTTAAAGCGAATTAAAGATAAGAATCAGTATATTGATGATAGTTCATTAGTCGTTGGAGCGATGAAGGAAAAGAATCCACGTGCTTATGAATGTGCATATATGATTAGTAACTTTATTGATGAAAAATTAGAGTCGGAAAGTACAGAGGAAGAAATCCTTTATTTGACGATTCATATAAATCGAATAATAAACAATGCCAACATGAATGATTAGGAGAGGAATAAAACGATGGGGATATTCAAGAAATTATTAAATAAAACAGAAGAAAAATCACTAGTATTCGAAGCAGAAGAGAATTGGGTGTACGCTCCAATCGAAGGAGAAATCATTCCACTTAATGACATTGCAGATGGTGTATTTTCAAAAGGATTGCTGGGAAAAGGATGCGGCATTAAACCTTCTGATGATAAGGTTTACGCACCATTTGATGGTGAAGTTATTATGATTGCTGCTACAAAGCATGCCATTGGATTAAAAAGTAATGATGGCATTGAATTATTAATACATGTCGGAATGGATACGGTAAAAATGGAAGGCAAAGGCTTTAAACCAGAAGTGAAGCTTGGAGACAAGGTAAAGTGTGGCCAGCTTTTGATGACTTTTTCTATTGCTGATGTGGAAAAGGCAGGTTATTCCACAACATCAGCTGTCATTGTATCTAACTCGGGAATATATACTGAGTTAGAAGTTTCGCTTCAAGGTGTTGGATCAAAATTAGAGAAATTGATCCATGTATCTTAAACAAATATAAAGAAGGAAGTTAACATGAAGAAACTATTAATGAGAGCAGATGACCTAGGTTATTCAGAAGGGATCAATTATGGGATAGCGAAAAGCGTAAGAGAAGGGATCATCGAAAATGTAGGCGTTATGACCAACATGTCCACGGTTGTACGTGGATTGAATCTTTTGGGAGATACAGAAGTATGTCTAGGATTACATACAAATATCTGTGTAGGAAGTCCTCTTACAGAACCGTCCCGAATACCAAGCATTACCAATAACAATGGAGCGTTTAAATCATCTTCAGAATATCGATCGGCACAAGAAGATTGTGTCGTCCTAGAGCAAGCCATTATTGAAACAGAGGCGCAATTAAAGAGATTTATTGAACTAGTCGGTAAGCAGCCATGTTACATGGACGTACATGCGATTGCTAGTGATAATTTCCTGATGGCGGCAGAGATAGTGGCGAAGAAGCATGGTATAACCTATTCTCCGTTTTCGATTGGAGAGGGAAAGATTAAGATAAAGGATACAGATGTTTATGTTTCTATGGATAGCATGAAGCCAGATTATGTGCCATTTGCATCGTTAAAAACGAGCGTGCGGGATGTGCCAGAGGATGGGTGTATACTGTTTGTTTGTCATCCTGGTTACTTGGATGGATATATCTTAAACCATTCTTCTCTGACCATACCTAGACCACTCGAAGTAGATATGTTGTGCGATCCTCAGACATTAAGATGGGTCAAAGAAGCTGGAATAGAACTAATTACGTATGATGACCTATGATTTTGGAACAAATCAGAACGAGGTTATGTGAATGTTACCACAAATTAGATTCATATTTTTAGATTTTATTGAGATGGTATATTATGGAGGTTAGTATTTAAGGAGGAAGAAAATGGGATATAGCTTAGATTTTAACCAAAGCAACTACGAAACGAAAACACTAAAACTTGATAATCAAACGATAGAGTACAGGGCTTTTGAGAAGATTGTTTATGTGGAGTATCCAGTAGATATTCAGTTTCATACGATGAATATCTATGTTCCTGAAGCGTACTTCAAGGGAGAGGCTATTGGACCGTATACAATCGATCGTGCACCTATTTTGCTAACCAATACAGTAGGAGGCTATAAACCTGGAGAGCCAGGAGGACCTGGACAAGGAAGGTTTGGAGAAGCGAATGCGGCATTCTTTGCTTTAAAACAGGGGTATGTGGTTGCTGTGCCTGGTGTCCGTGGGTGTTCCTTACAGGATGAAAATGGACGAAACATTGGAGTTGCACCTGCTGCGATCGTAGATCTAAAAGCGGCAGTTCGTTATTTAAGACATAATCGAGCAGTCATTCCAGGAGATACAGAAAAAATTATTGCCAACGGTACTAGTGCAGGTGGAGCCTTATCTTCCTTACTCGGAGCTACTGGAAATCATCAGGATTATGAACCTTATTTAGAAGAAATAGGTGCAGCTAAAGAACGAGATGATATCTTTGCGGCGTCTTGTTATTGCCCCATTACTAATTTAGAACATGCAGATGCAGCTTATGAATGGCTATTTCATGGATTAAATGATTATAAGAAGAAAAAAATAGAAAGAGTCAATGGTGAGATAATAAAGACTCCGATTAAAGGCACAATGAGCGCAGACCAAATCGCCCTCTCTGCTGAATTGAAGCGCAATTTCCCACCATACCTAAATAGTTTGGGCCTAAAGGCTAGCAATGGAGAAACGTTAACCTTAGATGAATCTGGAAAAGGCAGTTTCCAAAAGCTCGTTCAATCATTTCTTATCGATTCTGCACAAACGGCATTGGCAAAAGGGGAAGACTTGTCGGAATTAGAGTGGATAACGATTAACAATGGGAATATCATCGATCTTGATTTTGATCAATTTATTCTATTGGCTACAAGAATGAAGCCGACGCTTGCTTTTGATGATATCGAATTAAAAACACCTGAAAACGAATTGTTCGGAACAACATCAATAAAAGCGCAACATTTTAGTGCTTTTGCTAAAGAGCACACTCAGGTTGAGGGTTCGTTTGCAGATGCAACTATCATTAAGATGATGAACCCAATGGAATACATAGGAAGTTCGGAAAATGTTACGAGCTCTCAATGGCGAATTCGCCATGGGTCAGTTGATCGAGATACTTCCCTTGCGATTCCAATTATTTTAGCAACTACTTTGATGAACAAAGGATATAACGTCGACTTCGCGTTACCTTGGGGACAAGGTCATGGCGGAGATTATGATTTGGACGAACTGTTTGCTTGGATAGATAGTATTGCTTTGAAGAAATGATCGGTATTGTTTATAAACGTAGCTTCTCCTTAAATGGAGAATTACGTTTTTTTATTGCAATAAAAGATGGGGGAATTTCGTTAAGATGGGAACTATTACAAGGTAATCCTCACTTCAGGTGGTGGGTTCTAGAAGGTATTCTTACTTATGCTGTTTAGCATTTGGTAGGGAACGGTACAGTAGTTTTGAAGTGGTAACAGGAGTAAAGATAACTATTATTGTTTGGGCAATGGAGGTTAAGGAGTAATTTCTAAGAAAATTTTAATTCAAGTCGTTATTAGAAGGTAATAACTTCATATAAAAAAGGCAATCAATCAATCAATCGGATCAGATTGTGATTGCCTTTTTTTAACTAGCCGTCATATCGAATTATCTAATTCTATCAGGTTTATACATAATATTCCCGACTTCATCTTCAGCTAAATCAGTATTCTCAATTCTTGCTATCAAGCACTTCACTCCATGAAAGTTTCCAGCTATTTTATCATCTGTTCCATTAAGAATCCTTTCACACAATTGTATGTTATTTTCTAACAGTACTTTAGGTGATTCAAATGTTCCATGGAACCTGAGAATTCGGTCAAATGCACTCTCGAATTGCTTTAGATGGAGTAAGTGTTGATAGTACTCTTTAATAGTTGTACTTTCAGGGAAATGGAGCAATGTATGAACACCACATGCATCCCCGAAGATAGCTGTTTTTTCTTCACGTATTAAGAATACTAACTGGCCTTGAGTATGGCCTGGAACTTCAATTATTTCTACGCTTACCTCACCAATATTAAATACCATACCTTCAGAAAGTTCTTTATATGGTTTTACCCTGGAAGGAATCATATCTTCCGCTCGCCACTCTTGTGGTGGGGGGACAGGTCCATTTTTGATTTCCGCTATGCGTTTATCTAACGCACAATGGTATTTTTCTAACTCTAAATCAGCTGAAGGTAAATATACATCATCAAATTGGGCACTTCCTCCTGCATGATCACAGTGTCCATGTGATAGTAACACTTTAAGTGGCTTATCGCATATGGAATCAATATATGCTTTTAAATCCCCGCATCCCATGCCTGTATCTAGAAGGAGAGCGCCTTCCTTACCTTCAACAAGATATATACAAACACCAAATGGCGTATGGACTCGAGTGATCCTATCTGTCACCTTTTCGGATGTGAAATAAGACATTTCCTCCACTCCTTAAGCAGCAATTTTTTCCTCAGTTGTATTTTCTTTGTCTTTAAATGTGATAAATGTAAATACTGCTGAGACGATAAATGAAATCGCAATACCTATTAAGACAAGAGTCAAATCACTCAAACTATTTGTAATTGGATTAATATAATACGTAAGTCCAAATACACCTCCTAAACCACCCATGATGTACGTTTTTGCGCTAATAAGTCCAATAAATGCACCACCAGCTGCACCGGCAATACAGTTTCCAATAAAGAGAATTTTATAAGGAACCATAATACCATACATAAGTGGTTCTCCTACCCCCATGATTTGAGAGATAGTTGCTGGAATACTAATATTTTTAAGTTTAATATCATTCGTACGGAAAAATACTACAATACCACAAGCCATTGCTGCAAACTGTCCACAAATGGAAGCAGTTAAAATATAATCAAAACCATTGGCAGCGATATTCGTAATTGCCATTGGGATAAGCGCCCAATGTAATCCAAATAATACAAGGATACCGAAGCCTCCACCTACTAACGCACCTGCAAGAAGACCGCCAACTAGAGGAAGATCGTATATTGCTGAGAAGAATATATTAAGAATATTAGTAAGTTCCGCAGCAATTGGACCGATTATAATATAAGTGAGTGGTACCATTAATGCTAAAGTTAAAACTGGAACAAGAAAAGGTCGTACAATTTCTGGAATAATCTTTTTAAAATTCTTTTCAACTTTTGCTGCAAAGAATACTGCTAAAATGATTGGCACTACTGATGACGTATAGCCTGATGCTGGCATAACAACTGGAATACCCATAAAGGTTGTATAGTAATCCATAGAAAGCGACCCAGAAAGAAGTGTTCCTAATGCCTCCCCTGAAGTTGTTAGATTTACCATAGTTGGATAAACCAAAATAGAACCTAACGCAAGACCAATATATTCATTACTTTTAAATTTCTTTGATGCGGTATAACCTAAAATAATAGGTAGAAAATAGAAAAATGCATCTCCGGCTGTGTACATAAGTGTGTAGGTACCCGAATCCTGAGACACAAGGCCCATTACTACAGTTAAAGTAAGAAGACCTTTAATCATACCGGCTGCAGATAAAACCATTAGCATCGGCGTCATTACACTCGAAATAATATCAAGCAATTTGGCAACAACATTCTTACTCTTAACATCATCATCATTTTCATTGGCTGATGCATTACCTTGTAATCCGGCAATTCTACAAACTGCCTCATAAACAAAACTTACGGTATTTCCAATTACAACCTGGTACTGTCCACCAGATTTCACTACGGTTAAGATGCCTTCTTGCCCCTCTAGAGCAGCTTTATTAGCTTTATCCTCATCCTTCAATACAAATCGAAGTCTAGTTACACAATGGGTGAGGCTTACAATGTTTTCTTTTCCTCCAACATTTTCCAAGATAAAGCCTGCCAGTTTATCATATTTGTGATTTTCCTTACTCTTCGTCATGGTATGCTCCTTTCGCACGTCCCTCTTATATTTAGGATTTTCTATCACTCTTAAAACACCAGTCTCAAACTGACAGTCATAGACTCCTGAAAGTTCCGTGATTTGTTCAACCTTTACGATACTCTGATCTTTTAGATGTAGTTCAAGATAATCATTATGCTGCTTTTGGAAGCTGATATTAGCTTTGCCTCCTACAAGCTGAAAGACAATATCTTTTGTTTGTTGCTTCATATCGAACCCCCATTAAAACCTAAGTATAATGAACTATTAGTGCGCGCTTTCTAACGGTTCATGTTCTTGTTCCATACATAAATTTCCATAAAAAAACCCAAAGCTTATTTATTAAATAAGCTTTGGGTAATGCCTCCTGAAGAGTAACAAGTCCAATTTTTTCTATATTCTATTTTAATAGATATAAATATTGAAGTAATGTTTTCCCGAGTTGTTTAAGGAAATTTAAGTACAAATAAAATTTATCATGTAACCGCTAACATGTCAATATTTTTTTAATGATTTTCTAAAGAGAAGTAGAAGAGGTAGATCTAGTAAGAAAATAGGGACTATTATGGAGTGGAAACTATGGTAATATTACTAGAATTAAAGATATTACGATTATTGATCTGATCGGTAATTATCGTAATGCGGACATTAAACTGCGTTTGTTTGATACCGAAAGAGAGACTGGAAAAGGCAAAACGAAAGATGTAATGCCGATTGTACCTAGTCAATGTAGGAGATAGAGAGCCCCATACCATATACACCAGTCATACTTACAGATATATAAAGGCGGATAATTCGCCGCATAAATTATTAGCTCCAATTGTCGTTGCACCAAATTCGCATGAAAAGGATTTAAAACTAAATAGTGATTATTACGGCATAGCCATTGATTATGAAATTGAATATGAAGGGCACAATGCCTTAGAAAGTTTTAGTGGAAATTTAGAAGTAAGTCAGCCTGAGTTAATTGGCATTCCTTTCGAGCTCTCTAATGATAAATAATGATTTCAATAGTAATACTAAAGTAGCAAACTATCCGCCACATTCATTATCGGTTAAACTAAATGAAGAAGTAACACTGGCTTATCTTGCAGGACCTGAAGAGAATGCGACGAATTACTTACTAACAGTATTAATAGACTGGAAGCAAACATTTATAAATCATAATGAACCTTTTCAAATTATTAATATAGCAGACTTTAATAAAGTAGGCTATGGAACATTCACTTTTATAGCACCGATTGATCCTAGAGATTACGAATTAATTGCTTACCTCATTCCAGAGCCTTTTACAAGAAAGGGTAAAGACAGTTTCTCTATATCTTCGTCTACTAGATTCACACTGTCCGTGCAATAATGAATTGAAATGAATAAAGTGCGTTGTTAGGTAAGCGTCAAATAGTTCATTATCTCAAAATCCAGATAAGGATTTATTTGACGCTTACTTTAAATCAGATCATTCTCACAGTTTAATTACTGGTGATATCAATGATATTGCTAGTAATGACATTCCAGATATGGATATCTTACTAGCAGGATTTCCTTGCCAAGCTTTTTCAGTAGCAGGGTATCGAAAAGGTTTTGAAGATAAAAGATGAAATTGGTAAATGAAGCATTGGATCAAGTACGTCGTCAAGAGAAAATGGAACAACCAAAACTTAAAAAATCATGCTATATATGGCTAAAAAACAGAAATTTCAACTGAAAATAAGATCTGAAATTATCCAAATTAAAGGATTTAGAATTGGCAACTTACCCTCAATTACAAATGAGGGTATAAATAGCTTAGTTCAAGCAGCCAAAAGAAAAGCCAGTGGATAACATAACCGATGTAATTTATAACGCACCGTATTATTTATCTCTAGTTAATACCAGGGTGTTGTTCATCATTTGGATGGTATATTACTTCATTTATCAATTCGTCTGTGACACCCTCGGTATTACTACTTAATGAAACACTTGAAAACAAAATAGTAAGGGATAGTATAAATAAATAAAAACCTTTTTTCATAAAAAAACCTCCATTTATAATTTATTAATTTATATTAAGTGCATGGTTATAATAGATTGCACTTAACTTATATTTTCTGGTATCAAAATAGTATTGAGCTAAAATTTTTAAATAAGCAACTTTTTCATAATGTAGTCCTTTTTCATTTAAAAAAGGTATTATTTTTTTAAGTATTATATCATCAAAATCCTGGTTAATCCCATTAATCAACTGCTCATAAACTTGAAATTCATATTGATAAACGGACTCAGACTCATCCTGTGATAGAAGAGATATTCCTTCACTTAACCAATAATTAGCATTGAATATATCATGTCTCCTATAGTATTCTTTCATCAGACTAGCTATTGGAATGATTTTCATTTTATGAGTACTATTAACCTGCAAATTATAGCTCTTCAGATAATATTCAATGCTTTCTTGCGACTTATTAATTATAGAATACAAGTTGCCGATATTTTGAATAGAAGTTGCTAATAGTGAAATGTCATTAATAGTCCTAGAAATTTTTTCAGCTAATTTATAACTTTTAATTGCTTCTTCATACTCTGCAATACGTGAAAATGAAATTCCTAGTAATATATGACACTGAGCGGCTTGCTTCAAATGGTAGTTTTTTTGATAAAACTGTAATGCTTTTTTTGCATAATTTTGCGCTTTGTAAGTTTTTCTTGCGTGACTCGCAGATAGGGCTATCATATAGTATAATCCATTTTCTTCTTCATCCTCTAAGTAGAAAGTGCTACTTAAATACTTTTTTGCTTGATTAAAATACTCTAGCGATTTGTTATAGTATAAATTTCTAAATTTGTAATAGGCTGAAAATTTTAACCAATAATAATTTTCTATATTATTAAAATTTACAGAGAGTATCTGAAGCATTTCATACTGTCTCCTTGCTTCCTCATTCTTTTCTTGTAGTAGGAAATACTTAAGTTTATGTATATCTATCAGGGTAATTGATTCAGTCTTTTCAATTAATGCATTATTTTTTTCTATCTGTATATATAAATTTTGAGCATCATGTATGTCATTTTTAAATAAGGCTTCAAACCAATCCCTAGTTAACTTCATAAATATATATTTTTTTCTTTCTTGCAAGTAGGGATTAATGTTTAATTCCTTACACAAGAAATCTATGATTTTTTGTGGAGGTTCAATTAAACCATTTTCTATTTTAGATAAGTAGGACACAGAGATAATTCCTTCAGCCAAATCAGATTGCGTCATGTTTAATTCTAACCTATGATATCTTATTCTATTGCCTATTTCATTCAATATTGATCATCCCTCTCAATACAATAATCATAACCTCGTCGAAAAGAAATGGAGTAATAAGGTGGAACGAGTTGCGATAATAAAGAGTAATTTGTTTTTGGGGTAACAACTCTCTTTACAATTCATGGTAGCATAAAAAAAAAAAAATGTGCGACAATTTTGTGAAACTATTAACGTTTAGGTTAAACCAAAACGTTAAAAACTAAAACAGGTACTAGTTTTTATAAAAAATCATCATAATCATAGAAAAAGTTTTCGGGTCGATTCGACAAATTAAAGTCATTTTATTATAAGTACTATAGAAAATTTTCTTAAACACGAATTGAAATTATTGTTTTTTTTTGAGGATATAAAAAAAGAACATATTTGGGCTGCTTTTCAAATTATTTTTTTTATGTATACTAAATCTTGTAAACTATTAAAGGAGGAATTTAAATGAAGAAAGTATTACTATTAGGTGTCTTTAGTTTGGTTATGTTTTTCACAACGGTTGTAACAATATCGGCAGCAGAAAATGAAAAAAATGATTTTGAAGGTTTTCAGTCAGAGGAGGAATTGATAGATTATCTAACGGATAATGAAGTTCCTAATAATAAGATTGAAATACTTGTTGAAAAATCAAAAAACGGTATTGAGTGGGACGCTTACAAAACTGAAAAACAGGACCTTATCCCCGCATCTTTTTATGAATTTGACCTTATAAATGATGATACGGAAGAAAGGTATTACAGGTTTGATGATGGTTCATTTGTGAAAGTCAATGTAGGGGGCGGCCAAAAACAAGAAGCCTTATTAAGCAATTCTCAGAGCGATATAACTACTCTAGGTGTGGTCTCGGATAGCTTTGGTACAATGTACACTAATTACAAGGTACAAAAATCAGTTGGAACTACACATGCTTATTTCTATGCTAACTTTTATGTATCAAGGTACGGAGCCTCTAGAATTTATACTTATGGAAACTCTGACGGGATGTACAACAGCCCCTATGGAGAAGGACTTTCTGGATTTGGAGCTACAGGGAATCCTGAAAAAATAATGGTCCGGGATGTAGAATATAACGGAAATGCTGCACTATTTCGATTGAAATGGTTTACTCAAGCTACGGTATCTGGTAGTTGGGCGGGTGTTTCAGGTTCAGCCTCTGTAGGATCTACTTGTAATTTGTATTTAGCTCTTGTAAATCATAAAGTTTATATTGCTAGTGAACTTCCATTTTAATGAAATGGAAAATAAGTATTTTTATAATAATTGCTACTGTTTTAGTAACTTGGGGCATTATTAATATAAGTAATAGTAACACTATAATGAAAATATACAAGACAGATATTTATTCAGATGACATTTCCATTAAAAATTTAATGTTGATTAACTCAAATAAGGAACTATTTATTCCGGGTACTTATATAGTAGAAAAGAATACGGATAAAGAAATAAGAGATGTTGGAATATTCTTAGAGTATGGCGAAAAAACATTAATAGATTGGGTGTTCCAATTTGACCATTTGAATAGTGTTAAACCACCATCAGATGGAAGGTTTACTAAAGTCTACATTAAAAGAAATGATACTATAACGGTAAAGATATTTTACACAATTAATGATAAAGAACAAATAATATCAAGGGATATAAAAGTTGCAGATATCTTATTAGAACATTAATTAAGGATACTACTGCTATTTCATACCAAAAAGGTGGAGTTTTACCTTTTTGGTATTTTAGTATGCCGGTCAGGCACATATTTTTTAGGGTTAAAGTCTCGAACCGTGAAGTCAGTATTAGCGTTTAGCTTAAAACAAGGTCATAAATAAGCATGAATTCGAGATATTAACGGAGGTGACAGGTAAATATGTCTTTATTCCTGCTGAGTTAAATTATAAATATCCCTATATAGATGATCCAAATCTTTATTAAGAAAAAAGGAGATAAGAATCATGGGCGACTTTTTTGAAAAATACTTCGAAATTCGTGGAGATGACTATGTGAAAAACCTTCAACTCGAAGGAGAAATAGCTGCACAAATCAAGACTAAACGACAAGAATTAAAAATGTCTCAGCAAAAGTTAGCTGATGCAGCTGGGATTCCTAAATCTACAATTGGTAGAATAGAGGCGGGGCTATGTTGTGACGCCTGAAGGGGATAAGGATATCTAGAATTGTAAATATTAATCTTTATTGGTAAAGGAAGCGGAGAACCGTCCCCTGCTTCTTGTTCATGTTTAGTATTCCTCCATTTTTTAGTTTTTTTAAACCCGCCACTATAGTTCAACAAGCACAACTTCGTAAACGTGTATGATATATTAGAGTATATATACATTTTTTGTTAATAACAATAGTTTGATATCTTCTGGTATGATTTTAGTATGAAGATGTGTGATATTGAACTTAGTTGGCAATGATTTACTCAGAAGAAACCTGACTCCCAGATATATATAAAATTTATTCAATCATTTTTGGATGGAGGTAATTAATTGATTTTTCTAAGAAACGAAACGTTTAAGGAATACATTCAAGAGTATTTGATTACATCATTTATAGTTGGTACGCTGATTGTCACTTTTTTGATTACTTCTTTTCTAGGTGCCTTAACAAACCCTGAAATTGTGTATCATTTAGGGGGGGGTAGAGAAATATCAGATTATTAATGAAAAACAATATTATAGGTTTTTCACATATGCATTTCTCCATAATGGTATTTCTCATCTCTTGCTTAATTTACTTCTCTTTGTTTTTGCGGGGCCACCTGTAGAGAAGCAAATTGGAAGAGTGAATTTCCTAATGCTTTTTATATCAACTGTAATATTTTCTGCAATTATATGTTTTATCTTTGCTGACCGACCTTTAGTCGGCTCATCAGGATTTGGATATGGAATATTAGGAATGTTAACTTGGTTTGTGATGAGAAAAAATAGAATAGTAGATAAAGAATCAAAAAATATAATTATATTATCTGTTATTACATCGTTTATTTTTACTTTAACCTATAGCAATGCTAGCGTTTTGGGACACTTTAGTGGATTTATCATGGGAATTTTTATAGGGGGAGTAATTGATATTAATAGAAGTGGTAGCAAGGTTCAACAATAGTTGAATTAAATAAGAATAAAACGAGTCAGTTGCTGCGTAGTAGACATATACTGCGCAATAAATAAATCGTTTATAAAAGAACGTACTTAAAGTAAAGGGATGGATTATTTATCAACTGTGGATTTTCACAATCGGGCCAGTTAAAGGAATAACGCAAACATAAGGCTTAAATTATTTTTGGATTCCCACATAGATGTCAATACACTTCAATGACTAAAACTCTAGATTCACTAAATCACCTTCTCCGTTAAGTTATGGTATGTTTATTTTACAATAACCATTTAAGGAGCGAACTAATGAATAAAACAGACCGTTTGTTAGCCATCGTGCTCGAGTTACAACGTAAAGACGTTATACGGGCCGGAGATTTAGCGACCCAATTTGAAACTAGCGTACGAACGATCTACCGCGACATCCAAGCACTGTGTGAAGCAGGCGTACCGATAATAGCGGAACCCGGGACAGGATATTCCCTAATGGAAGGCTTTTTCCTTCCCCCAATTAGTTTCACGGTTCAAGAAGCAGTCAGTTTACTGATTGGAACGCACTTTATCGAACAACAATTTGATGATGATTATCGTGCTAAGGCTCAAGATGCCCGCTGCAAAATAGAGGCCATTCTACCGGGGAGTGTACTCATTGAAACATCTCGTGTACGTAAAGTTATGCGTTTGCTCAATTCTGATAAAGTTCATCAGTCAAAAGAAAAAGAATATCTTGAAATGATCCGTAGAGCGATATTAGAAGAGAGAAAGATCGGTTTTCATTATTTAAAAAAATTTGCAGATTCCGAGGGAAAACGGCATAGTGTTCGTACTGTTGCTCCCTATGGATTGGTGCTAGTTGAAGGATCATGGATGCTTGTAGCCCATTGTGATCTGCGTCAAGAAATTCGTCATTTCCGCTTGTCCCGAATGACAGAATTGCTAGATTTAAGGGAACGATTCGAAGTACCAATGCATTTTAAACTAAGTAAGTATACCCCACTGGATGATCGACATCTACTCGTCCGTATTCGATTTAACCATGAAATCGCTGATAAGGTGAAGGAATCAAACTATCATTACATAGAGGATATGGAAGAGCATCAAGATGGATTTCATGTGGTCTTACGTGTTCGTCACTTGGACGAAGCTTTACAATGGGTCCTTGGATGGGGAGCTAATGCGATTGTTTTGGAGCCTAAATCATTCCAAAAACGGATTCGTGAGGAAGCCCAAAAAATTTTAAAACGCTACTGACATACTGGTGTCAGTAGCGTCATTATATAATCGGAATAAGTAAACATAAAGGGGTGATAGGTACATGGCGGAGTATGTCTAGCATCAGTAAGAGGACACTGACAATTAACATTGAGGAGAGTTAATTTAGTGTCATTAGAATTAATCGAGAAGCAGCCAGACGTCAAGCGTGTTCGAGGACCAAATGATTCAGTTTCTAATGAGATTGGACTTTTAGGAAGCTGCGCTGGTTCTGATCCAAATTGATTGGATGAGATATTTTATCATTTATTATAGGAAGGATGATATTTGTGAATTTTGCCTCTGTACGTATCATTACTGAAGACGTAGATCGTCTTGTCAAATTCTATGAAAAAGTCATGGGTGTTTCGGCTGAACGCCCTGCGCCTGTCTTTGCCGAACTTGTTATACCATCGTGTACTCTTGCGATCGGCCACTTGCAGACGGTACCACTGTTTGGTGCTGGTTCTGCAGTGGCGGCCGACAATCACTCCGTCATTATTGAGTTTCGCATCTATAATATCGATGTCGAATACGAGCGCTTAAAACCGTTTGTAGACGAGTGGGTAAAGGAACCGACCATGATGCCATGGGGGAACCGTGCTATGTTGTTCCGTGATCCCGACGGAAACCTAGTTAACCTCTTCGAGCCGGTAACCGAGGCGTCTATCAAACGGTTCAGCCGAAGGGGTTGAGAGAAAAGTTTGAATGAGTCCTCAATTCGGGGGGCGTTTCTTTCCATATAAAAGAGAGCGTGTTTTCATGTTAAGTGTGCTTTGGTCTCATTTCGCTTCTTTTTTTTAGGGTGTTGAATAAGCATGATGAAAAACACCAGATTTATTTGCTACACAGTACAACCATACTGACATACACAAATATTAAGAGACGGTTATGCATAGCATAATCGTCTTTCTCTGCAAAATAATAAAAGTTCAAAGAAGATAAGCCCCTACCTTATTCTTGTAAAGTATTTTTTGTGTTTGTATAGGTAACCCTTAGACTATTAATTAAGTCTAATGAGAGTTGATTATTATGAATCTTGGAGAGCAAATACTATCAGATTTAGTAGCTGCTTTAAAAGCATTGTACCCTAACATCGAAGTGGAAAATACCAAGAATAAATTATTTACTGTTCTATCAGAGTATTATATTCAAAAGAGTTGGACGGATACTTATTTATAGTTCATTCTTATTATTTTTTGAATAAAGGATGATAAAACCTTATTAGTTGTTAAATCTTTGCGTCTCACAAGATGTGTTTCCATAAGTCGATATTCTTCTGGCAGAGGATTGAGTTGTACTCCATTTCTTGGGCTTTATTAATTACTGACACAGGAAGAACTGTTGATGCTAACCCTGACTTCACACAATTTAACATATAAACAGCCTACAGTATTGTTATTTTGTTATAGTCGGTTTATATGATAGTAAATATTATTTTAAATTAAGTGTAATAAATGTGACTTTGGTTCATATGTTTTTAATGGTTTTGAGTATTCTATTCGTTGAACTAAATCAGGATTTGCAAGAAGAGAGCGCCCAAATGCTGCTAATTGAATTTCTTTCCTACCAATAGCTTCTTCTGCAATTTCAGGTGTCAATTCGCCAACACCAATTGCTGTCTTATCCCAATACTTTCTTACCAATGCATGAAGTGTTGAAAAATGGTTTGTTAACGGCTTTGTGTACTGTTGGGCAGATGGATGAATTATTTGAACTCTAGTATTGTAAAATACCTCCATTATTTCTTTCATTTTCTCTTCAGGATTTTCCCAAACAAATAAAGGTAAATCATCTTTATGTTCAGAAAAACGGGCGATTACTTTCTCCATTCCTATCGTTGAACCTACAGCATGCAAAATTTGTTCTAAAAATAAAAATTTGTTTTTTCCATACTGGTCTTTTCTGAAATTTGTCCAAAATGAATGAAATTGGTCTATTAAATAACCATGTGCTGCATGAATCTCAACACCATCAAATCCAGCGTTGATGGCATTTTGGGCAGCTATTGCAAAATCATTTATTACTTTTTGAATATCAGCTTTTGTCATGGGCTTAGGCATTTCATAGGGTATATTGACTTTATGTGTTAGCCCATTTGCTTGAATTGCTGAGGGTGCAATTGGCTGTATTCCTCCAGTAAAGTAAGAGTGGCTTAATCGTCCTACATGCCAAAGCTGTGCAATAATTATACCGCCTGCCTTGTGTACTTCCTTTGTTACATCCCTCCATGCTTCAGCTTGGTGTTTAGTATATAATCCGGGTATCCCAACAGTCCCCTTAGCTTCTGGACTAATCGCAATTCCTTCTGTAATGATCATTCCAACACCATTAAGCGCCCTTTTTTTATAATAATTAATTGTGTCTGGATGGATAATACCTGAATCATTAGCAAATCCCCTTGTCATTGGGGCCATTACTACTTTAGATTGTAAAGACAAGTTTCCAATTTGGATAGGTTTCAATAATTCCATCGTAATCCCTCGCTTCCATTATTCTTAGGTTAAGTTTATTGGATAAGTAAGGTTTAATAAATAGATTTTCATTTGAAATAACAGTAAAATACTTATAACATATTTGAATATTAAGATATTTTTTTATAAAATATAAGGAGGGGTTTAGATGGACGAAATAGACCACCAAATAATTATGGTATTACAGCAAGATGGCAAAACCTCGATGACAAAATTGGGGAAACAGGTTTCATTATCTCAGCCTGCGGTTACAGAACGGGTCAAAAGACTAGAAGAGAGAGGGATAATTGATGGATATCAAGCAATTATTAATCGAAAGAAGATAAATAAATCGATTACTGCCTTTTTATTGTTTCAAGCTAGTAATTGTAATGCTTTTGTTGCATATTGTGAAACGTTAGAAGATGTGTTAGAAATCAATCGTATTAGTGGTCAGTATAACTTTTTGGTGAAAGTTGTAGCAGAAAAACTAGAGGATCTAGAGCTGAAAATAAATGATTTAGGGCGTCATGGAGACTCAACCACTTTAGTAGTTTTATCAACCCCAATAGAAAATAAACCAATTGTTCCTTATATAAAAAAAGACGGGTTGTAGGGTTTCATCACTTAGTGTTCACTATAGTATATGGAGTTTAGCATGGCTTATTTCTAGTTGGGTAGTATAATGCAGAAAGTTTTTTATAGTAAAAACCTATAGGCAATCAAGCAAGAACGTTGTTCAGTATATTAGGATTAAAATGGTATAAAAATAATGGTGAATAACAAAACATATTAGGTTTTTTTAATATGTTTTGTTATTGATTGATAATTCATAGAAACTACAGACTATTTTCATTAATCTTTTGAATAAAAGAGGATAAGGCATTATTAGTCATCAAATCTTTATGTCTAACAAGTTGTGTTTCCATGTAGCGGTACTTTTTGGGTAGTGGAGTCGAACTGTATTCTAATTCTTGATTTTTATTAATTACTGATACAGGAAGAACTGCTGAAGCCAACCCCGACTTCACACAATTTAACAAAGTGTCTAAGGTACTAACTTCGATAAAGTTAGTTGGTTTTTCCCCGCTACTATCTAACCATTCTTCTAAAACTTTTCTAAATGGACATCCTTCTGGAAATACAGCCCAAGTCTTTGGTGTCTGTTCAGCTTTAACTCCTTTTTTAGTAATTAGACTAACTACATCTTGAATTGTATATTCAATTTCAAATGTATTAGTTTTTGTTTGGCCTGTTATAAATGCAGCATCAAGCTTGTATTTCTGGATCATCTCTAATAATTTTGGTGATGTTCCTGTTATTAACGAAATCGATACATTAGAATGCTGTTTTTGAAAATCAGAAAGTATATTCATAAATTTATTTGAGGCAAGAGTTTCCACAACTCCAATAGCTAACTTCCCCCCGAAGTTTTCTGCTTCTCGAACAGCAGAAATTGCTTCTTCAACCCGTTTATTTATGGAAGCTGCATGTTCATAAAAAATCAAGCCTCTTTCAGTTAAACTAACGCCTTTAGGGTGTCTATTAAATAGCGTAACTTCTAGTTCAGATTCCAGTTTCTTAATTCGATTGGTGATATTAGACTGTACATAGCCTAGTTTGTCTGCTCCCTTAGAAAAATTCTCCTCATCAGCTACAGTTAGGAAAATTTTAAAATCAGTTAACTCCATAAGATCCTCCTCATCACTTTTATTGATGGATATATCATTTTTGATCATTTTACTAAATACCAATCCCAATGTAAACTTTTAATTGCAAACAAATAAAAAAACAGGAGTGTTTTGATTATGTCAAAGTATACTAAATTATTTTCCGAATTTAAGATTGGTGCATTGGAGCTATCAAATAGATCGGTAGTATCTCCAATGACTCGAACAAGTGCGCAACCGAACGGATTAGCTAATGAAAGAATGGCACAATATTATTCGCGTTTTGCTAGAGGTGGATTTTCTTTAATAATTACAGAAGGCACTTATCCTGATTTGACACATGGGCAAGCGTATGAAAATCAACCTGGAATAGCAACTGAAGAGCAAGCTGGTGCTTGGAAACCAGTGGTAGAGGCTGTTCATAAAGAAGGAGGGAAAATCTTTTTACAAATTCAACACGCAGGAGCGATTGTTCAATACAATCGCTATACGGACTATTCAATAGCTCCCTCTATCGTTAAGCCAAAAGGGGAAAAACTTAAAGCCCATGGGGGAAGTGGCGAATATTTACTACCAAAGGAAATAAGTAAAAAGGAAATTGAGACAGTTATTGAGAGTTTTGCCAATGCTGCATTAAGAGCCAAAAATATTGGTTTTGATGGTATTGAAGTCCATGGTGCCAATGGATATTTATTAGATCAATTTCATACGGACTATACAAATCTTCGTGAAGACGAATTTGGCGGGACACCTGAAAATCGTGTTCGGCTAAGTGTTTTGGTGTTAAAAGCTATTCGAAATAAAGTGGGTAACAATTTTGTTGTGGGTATCCGTGTCTCTCAAGGTAAAGTAAATGATTTTAATCATAAGTGGAGAGGAAAAGAGGATGAAGCAAAAATAATTTTTGAGAAGCTAGCCTCAGCTAACCCAGATTATATACACACAACAGAGTTTCAAGCAGATAAGCCAGCGTTTCGAGAGTATAGTCATACCCTTGCTAGCCTTGCAAAAAAATACGGAAATCTACCTGTAATTGCAAATGGACAGTTAGGAGAACCAGAAACAGCAGAAAAAATGATTGGTAATGGAGAAACGGATTTTGTTGCAATAGGAACTAGTGCACTAGCCAACCCTGATTGGCCAAAAAAAGTAAAAGATAATCAAACATTATCTAAGTTTGATCATCGTGTATTTGATCCTATTGCAGTAATAAGAGAAGAAGAAACTTATTAGTAGGAAAATGAATAGTCAAACTTAATTTAGGAGTATAATTGTTGGAATGTATTTAAAAAACGGTTAACGGAAGTCAATTTCGAAATATCGTAATTTATCTGTCCTTGTAGGTTTGCGGTAGGGAAATGAATTGTTTTGTTAAGTATTTGAAAGAGAAAAATACTATCCAGTTATTGCGCAGTACAACCATACTGTTCAACAAACAAGGAAATTCTACATTCGGTCAATTGCTAATTATCATAAACCTACTTCTTTTTTTAAAACGTTAGAATTCCAGTTGAATTAGATCATCTAGTATTTCAGTTATTAAAATTCTAGACATATAGAGTTCATATGTTTATACTTCTTTCTATTGTAAGTACACCACAGGTTAAAAGTTTAGATTTTACAATAATTGCTCAGTTGAAACCATTTAACCATTTAGTACGTATAAAAGATTATCAACAACAAAAGGTGATTTGATAGTTTATGGAATATTACTATAAGACTAATGTAAGTGGTCTCACAACAAAACCCTTAAAAGTTTATCAGGGAAACAAGCAAATTGGTGTTATTCAAGGTTATTTTGATAATATACGCAAGAAATTTATTGATGAGCTTGTAGGTGGGGTGCCGATTTTTCTAAAACATGAGCTAAAGGATCAATTTGGAAATACTCGGTTACTTGCAAAACCTAGAACCTTTAAAGGTCAGATTGCTATAACATATTTTGACGGTGACAACAGTAAGTGTGAAATTCTTATGAAGAATGCTAAGAATGTCCGTTTTGTTTCAAAAACGTTAAATTTTCAGTACAAAGATGAGGACTATATAATTATCAAAAAAGAATCATTAAAGAGAGCTTTGAGTCTAACACCAGAACCAGCAAAGATGTTTGTAGGAGAAAGGTTAATAGCTGATTGGAACATAGACGTTGGTGAACGTAGCATTGTGGTACATATATTTGATACTGATTATATAGATGAACATTTAATAATTGGGCTTTTTCATGCATTTTTATACCAACTAAAGGTTAAATTAATAGTTGCGTATTTCCGAAACGACCAGTTGTTGAACCTTAAAAGGAATAAAATACCATCGAAGTGTTAATAAAAACAGTTGAATCTACTATTCGTCCTGTACAAGGAGACGTCAAAAATGATCCCGGCTTCCATCCAGGATTTCATAATGGGTATGAAGTTGTTAAAGTTACGTTTAACCATCCCACAGATGAATGCCTTGTTTCATTGCATGACTTATAGAAAAAAAGAAACGGTTCCGTATGTAATTAATAAGTGAAACAGAGCAAGTGTCGGCCATTTGCTCTGTTTTTATAGATTTACTAAATGATGCAGGTGGTCACAGCACTATGTTTAATAGATCATAGTCAAAGGAATCGGATAAAATTTAATCTCTATTTAGACGACGTAAATATCACTGCCCCCTTTTTACAATTGTATTATTTTGGAGCAGGAATGTAAACAGGACTTATACTGCTGACAATTCCAAAGAATTAGAGTTACTAGATAAGTTGCAAATACTTAACGTAATTGAAAACAAGCAAAACCAAACGGTGCAAGCTTAACTGTTGCTTTTGCATCAAAAGTCGTTTGTTTTCCAGAAAAGCATTCTTTAACGTCTTTCCCATTTAATGTTTCTACAGCTATCGTTTTAGCTTTTTTATCATTGTTTAAAACAAAAAGAACTTTTTGATGATTTTTTTGCTTTTCATAAACAATTACTTTCTCTTGATCATCTATTTGTAAAAATCGAAAGGTGCTTTGGTTACCAAAAGCTGTTATCTCATTGCGCATTTTTATTAACTGCTGGATAAACTGAAATAGTTCTTGGTCTTGTTTGGATTCGTCCCATTCCATGCAAGCCCTGCTACTTGGCTCTTCACCACCACTCATTCCGATCTCATCGCCGTAATAGATACACGGTGTACCGATAAAAGAGAAGTGAAAAACATATAATAAACGAATGCGTTCTTTTTCTTCATTTGCCAACGTTAGAATGCGTGCTGTGTCATGACTGTCTAACAAGTTAAAGGCGGTTTCATTTACAGTATCTGGGTACATGTGCAGTAAATCAGTAATTTGATTGGCGAATTGCGAAGTGCTTATCTCGTCTTTAGCAAAAAAATCAATCACACTCGTTGTAAATGGGTAGTTCATTACTGCATCAAATTGATCACCCTGTAGCCAAGGCATTGAGTCATGCCAAACTTCACCCAGTATATAGGTATCTGATTTTACAGATTTAACCGCTCTCCGAAAATCTCGCCAGAAGTCATGATCAATTTCATTCGCCACATCTAAACGCCAGCCATCAATATCAAATTCTTCAATCCAATACCGTGCAACCTTCAGTAAATAGTTCTTTACTTCAGGATTTTCCGTATTTAGCTTTGGCATGTTTGCTACAAAACCAAATGCATCATAGTTAGGTAATGGTTCTGTTTGTACTGGAAAGTTCCAAATATGAAACCAATCTTTATATTGTGATTTTTCACCTTTTTCTAGAACATCTTGAAAGGGTTTAAAATAATAGCCACTATGATTGAATACCGCATCAAGCATTACACGAATGCCTCGTTTGTGACATTGTTTTACGAGCTCTCGAAAAGTCTCTTTATCACCAAATTGTGGGTCAATCTCCATGTAATCAATCGTGTCATATTTATGATTGGAATGTGCTTTAAATATTGGACATAGATATAGCCCTGTAATTCCGAGTTTTTGCAGATAATCTAGGTGATTAATAATCCCTTGAAAATCTCCACCAAAGAAATTATCTTGTTTTGGAATTGTTGAACCCCATGGTAAGACTTTATCAGGATTCGTGGCTGAATCTCCATTCGCAAATCGCTCAGGAAAAATTTGATACCAAACAGTGTCCTTCACCCACTCTGGAGCTTGAAATATATCTGTTTTGTGTAGGTAGGGAAAGCAGAAATAGCTTTGTATATCATCTGGTATTTCATAGTGATAGTCTTTTTCCGTAACAATTACTTCTTGGTTATCTTGATCTATGCAACGAAAGCCATACCGAAGTCTACGGTATTTTGGTGGAATTGTTAGTTTCCAATAGTCCTTTAATTTTGATTCTCCAGTTTTAATCAACTGCTTTGTGTTATATTGCCATTTATCTTTTACAAAGTCATAAGGGTCACCAAATAGCAATTCCACAGACTTCATATCATCTCTACTTGTTTCTAGCATAATACTAATTTCATTTTCATTTTTACCGTAAACATATGGATTAACGCTTCTATGTTTAATCGCTTCTAGCAACAATTTGCATTCTCCTTTTCTAATTAAACAACCCCATTAATAGCTATGTATTAATGGGGTTGTTTAGTTATTAAAACATTGCCTCTCAATTGTAATTTAATTTATCCATGTTGAAGTTATGGAATCTGTCCCTTCAGTCGGAGTGACATATGAACGGTTAGTACCGCCTTCCCAAACTATATTTCCACTAGAATCTTTCTTGATAAATTTATATTCAAGTGTATAATTCGAGGGAACACTTATGTCATAGTACCAAGTTGGATATTCTTTCATTATTTGATTGAAGAATGGTCCAATAGCTTTTTCAACATCCCAGTTTCCAAGTTCTTGGGTATTTCCAACAAGATAAATAGCATTACCATAATCAGTTGTTGCTTCTTCCACTATAAACCGAACTGGTATTAATTTACCTGTTAAGACCTCAAAGTCTGCGTAAGCGTTACTTTCTTTATTATCATTTGTTACTATTTCAATAGTATAGAAATCACCTTGTATATCAGGTACGTTTACTACTATTTCTGAATTATCCCAAGATACAATTGTAGCTTGATGACTACCAAACAGAACAGTACCTTTTTCTTCACCGAATGCTTCACCACTTATAGTGATTTCATTTCCAGCCTGTCCAACCATTGGGCCAACATGACCAACGGTAGGCGTATTTGCTGGTTCAGTTACTTCCCATACAGCTACTTCATTTGCTTGTAACTCAAAAGTGGCGGCTTGCCCTTTTTGGTCTACATGAAGCGAATCACCCTTCAATAAACCTTCTAATACATCTGGATGTGTTCCTTCCGATAACGAAGTCTGAAGATTATTGATTGTGTAACTTTGATCACTACTATTTACAGCTGTAATAACAACATTGTTTCCAAACTTCCTTTCAAATACATACACATCTTCGTTAGTCCAACGTTCTGTTGTTGTTCCATAACCTAAAGCTGGATTCAATTGCCGTAAATGTGCCAACTTGCTAATAAGTTTATAAGATGTTGTTGTTCGATCAAAACCAGGCATTTGCTTTCTATTGTCTGGATCAGTTTCACCTGTCAAATATTGTTCTGTGCCATAATAAATTGTTGGAACACCTCTAGAAGTAAGCAAGACAGCTAAAGCAATATCTGTGTTTGTCTTTGCATCAGCTTCATCATAAAATCTACTCATATCATGATTATCAATGAATGTTACTTGATCATTTACTTCTTTGTAGCTATTGGATGTATCTTCAATCATCGCATGAAAGTCGACCCAATTGTCTTCTTTAGATTTAAGTACTTCTCTAATTTGCTGTCCAAATTGAAAATCTAATAAACTCATACCACTTTCATTTGCAAAATAATGATTTTTAGTATCCACCTCATTTTCACCTAAAAACCACTCACCAAAAGTGAAAATAGGCTGATAAGAATAAATATGATTCATAAGAGATTCTTGCCAGCCCTGCGACATATGTTTTACCGCATCAACTCTTATTCCGTCAATACCTTTGTCTAACCACAATTCTATTGATTGTTTAAGGTATTGGTCTATTGTTTGATTTTGTAAATTATAATCCGCTAAATCATATAGATTTCTATATATACCATCTTCATAAGATGAGAAATCTGTACCACCATTATGATGAAATAAATCTAAATCATTAGAGTAATTACCAAGTAATGTTCCGTTGTCATAAATGGCCCCGTTTTCAACATAATCACTATCCGTCGCTAAAGCTGGTGAAGAGTGATTTGGTGTGAAATCCATGATTATTTTAATACCATGACTATGTGCCGTGGAAATTAATGCATCAAAGTCATTAAAACTTCCATAGAACGGATTGTTTTTTTTATAATCCCTAGCCCAATAGCCATGATAGGAGGTATACCCTTCAGGATGAATATCATATACATTTTCAACGGGTTGAGAAATCCAAATTGCAGTAATGCCTAGATCAGTAAAGTAATTGTCATCTATTTTGTCTGTTATTCCTTTCCAATCTCCTCCCATATATTTATGCAAGTCTGTTTCACTATACAAATCACCATCAGGGTTATTAGAAGAATCACCGTCATAAAATCGATCTGTAACAATTTGATAAATTGTATCTTTTGCGTAATTCACTCTATTTAGCTCACTAGAAGCATATACACCATCAGATAAATTTAAAAAGATCCCCAATACGACACAGATAAACGCAACCGATTTCACTATCGGACAAAATTTATTAAACATATTGTACACATCCTTCCTATTTTTGGTATACAGCAAACAATAAACGATCCTCCTTTCTAAAAAAAAACAAACAACCCCGACTTTTTTAAAGTCGGGGTTGTTTGTTTTAATTACAAAATCAGCGCCCTTAGTTTGTATATTAAGTTATATCAAGGTTGTTAGATTTATTATTACAAGATCAAATTGCAATGTCAATAAATATTTTAAGCTTAATTGAATAAATTAGTATTGTAATTTTCATTATTTTTGCAATCAAACTATAAAATAAAATATTTAAAAACTTTATTCAAGAAAACGCTTGCATATTTTAAAGTTATTTTATAGAATGAGGTCACAACCTAGTTTTCATTTAATTTACAAATTGAGGGCGCTGATTTTGCGGCTATTGCAGACAACCCCGACTTTTTAAAAAAGTCGGGGTTGTCTTTTTGTTTTTAGGAAGGAGGGTGGTTTATTGTTCGGTAAATATACAAAAATAAGCAATCGATTGCACAAAAAATAAAAAGGAGCGGTTATTATGAGAAATAAAAATATTTTTATTCTTTTGATCACTTTATTAATTGCAGTGATTACATTAGGGGCATGTTCTCCTGAAAGAGAAGACACGACTAACGGGGATGCTAATTCAGGAAATACAAATGACGAAGAAGCGAATAAACCTGAAGAATTAACCGTCTGGGCCAATGATGAAGAAGAACAATTAGAAGCAATAGAAAAAATCGCCTCAGATTATGAGAAAGAGGAAGGTATTAAAATTAATGTCGTTGCGAAATCAATGTTAGAGCAGTTGGATGAATTAGCTTTAGCTGGACCTGAAGGACGCGGACCTGATTTGTTTTTTCAACCTCATGATAGAACCGGGGACATTGTAGCTCAAGGACTATCTCAACCGTTAGAGATAACGGAGGAAACTTTAAAAAATTATAGTACTGCTTCTATTGAATCGGTTCAATATGAATTTAATGGTACAAACGAGATATATGGTATTCCATCAGTAATGGAAACGTATGGAATTTTCTATAACAAAGATATTATTGATGAACCACAAACCATTGACGACTTATTAGTTGCATTAGAAGAACATTCAGACCCGTCACTAGACCAATTTGGGTTTCTTATGATGCCGAATGACTTATACTTTGCTTATCCTTTCTTCAAAACAAATGGTGCATATCTCTTTGGTGGAGAAACTGGGGAATATGATACGACAGATATTGGGCTTCATAATGAAGGAGCAATTAAAGGCGGAGAGTTATTCCAATCATTTTTCGAGAATGGAAGGATACCGGTATCTACTACAAACGACGTTATTGATGGATTGTTCACTGAAGGTAAAGTTGGTGCTGTGATTAATGGTCCATGGAGTATTACTAGTTATAAAGAGGCATTAGGTGAGAGTCTTGCTTTTGCACCATTCCCTGAAATTAATGGTCAACCTGCCCAAACATTAGTAGGAACGAAAGCCTGGATGGTATCTTACTATTCTGAGAATGTTAAATGGTCTACTGATCTTGCTTTGTTTATGACTAACCAAGAAAATCAAGCATACTATTTTGAAATCGCTGGAGAATTACCAACGAATACAAATGCACTTGAATCAATTGAAGATCCGATTTTTGCATCATTTAGTGATCAAATTGCTAACGGTGTACCAATGCCAAGCACGCCGCAAATGTCTCAAGTATGGGAGCCCATGAATAATGCATTACAATTCATAGCCGAAGGAGAGGATGTTTCGTCTGTTCTAGATGAAGCCGTAGAACAAATCCAAAGTAACATTGAAGCTAGTGGTGCAGAGTAAAACGAAGCGTTTCGGTCTGATTGATCACACGGACTGTTAAAATACCAACTATTTAAAAGGGAAGGAATATCCTTCCCTCTCATTCTTGATAAATTATTGAAGGGGGAGTAATCAAAATGGATAATGCATCGATAAATAAAAGGACCAATAAACATAATCCGAGCATAGCTACTGTACTGTCTATCGTATTTGCAGGTTTAGGTCAGCTTTACAATCGTAGATTTATTAAAGGGATCATTTTTATTTTATTAGAATTGGTCTTGCTAAGCACTCTAATAAATGCCATTAATTTTGGACTATGGGGATTAAGAACTCTAGGTACTATTCCCGGAGAAGATCATTCGATAAGATTGCTAGTATTTGGTGTTTTGTCATTTATCGGGACAATTATTTTGATAATACTTTACATTTTTAATGTAATAGATGCGAGAAAACAGGCGATACAAATTAAAAATGGTTGGGTTCCTAAAGGATTTAAAGCTTCAATTATTGGTTTCTATGATAATACTTTTCCGTACTTAATGACACTTCCAGGGTTGTTACTCATGATCATTGTAGTAATCTTCCCATTACTTTTTTCTGTTCTCTTAGCATTCACAAATTACAATCTTTATAACTCACCACCAAGAAGTCTAGTAGATTGGGTCGGTTTTGAAAACTTTAAAGAATTAGTTACAGTTCCAATTTGGCAAGATACTTTTATAAGTGTTTTAGCATGGACAGTTGTATGGACTATCATAGCAACAACACTACAAATTGCCTTAGGGATGATCTTAGCGTTAATAGTAAATGATTCTAGGATAAAATTCAAAAAAATGATTCGCACGATTTTAATTCTACCTTGGGCGGTCCCTGCATTTGTTACTATTTTAATTTTTTCGGCCATGTTTAATGATGATTTTGGTGCAATTAATAGAGATATTATCATTCCGCTTTTCGGTGGAGATGGTATCCCTTGGTTAACTGAACCTCTCTATGCAAGAACGGCAATCATTTTAATTCAAACATGGTTAGGGTTTCCGTTTATTTTTGCTTTATTTACTGGCGTGTTACAAAGTATTTCGAAAGATTGGTATGAAGCAGCTGATGTAGATGGTGGTTCGCGGTTTCAGAAATTCCGATTCATAACCTTGCCACATGTTTTGTTTGCTACTGCTCCATTACTAATTATGCAATATGCTCAAAATTTTAATAACTTTAACATTATTTACTTGTTCAATGAAGGTGGACCTCCAGTAAGAGGTCAAAATGCTGGTGGAACAGATATATTAATTTCTTGGGTTTATAAGTTAACTTTTGATACGAATAACTACGCAATGGCTGCGGTTATCTCACTAATTATGGGATTAATTATTTCAGGCTTTGCTTTTTATCAATTTAGACAAACAAAATCGTTTAAAGAAGAAGGTGAAATGTAGTGAATCAAAAAAAGAAATCACTAGTAGAAGTATTAATTATGTATCTCGTTATAATCATTACTTCTGTCATTATTTTTTATCCCTTAATCTGGACTGTTGGTATGTCATTTAATCAAGGAAGTAGCTTATATTCGTCGTCTATTATCCCAGAAAAATTCTCTTTAGAGCATTATAAATGGTTATTTAGTATAAACAGTGATTATTTAATGTGGTATAAAAACTCTTTAATCGTCTCAGTATCAGTGGCTGCTGGTAGTGTGATCATTACATCATTAGTTGCATATGCTTTTTCTCGATTTCAATTCGCAGGTAAAAAGAATGCATTATATATCTTTTTATTGCTTCAAATGTTTCCTGTTATGATGGCTATGGTTGCACTGTATATATTCCTAAATATAATAGGAATGCTAGATACGTTGACTGGATTAATATTTGTTTATCTTGGTGGACAAATTCCCTTTAACGCTTGGTTAGTAAAAGGTTACTTTGATACTATTCCACGTGAACTTGATGAAGCTGCACGCATTGATGGTGCAGGACATTTCAGAGTTTTTTGGAGTATCATATTGCCACTAGCTAAACCAATATTAGCTGTTGTAGCATTGTTTAATTTTATGATGCCACTTTTCGACTTTTTATTGCCATCTATTGTTCTATCAAGCCAGGAAAATTATACACTGGCAGTCGGGTTATTCAATTTTATAAATGATCAATTTGCGAATAACTTTACAAGATTTGCAGCGGGTTCAATCTTAATAGCAGTTCCAGTAGCGACTGTATACTTATTTTTACAAAGATATTTAATATCAGGATTAACTGCGGGGGGAACAAAAGGTTAGATTACATGCATCTAAGTGACGGTTAATCTGTTGCTTGGATGCATTGTTATTTATATTGCTATACATACCTTTACTAATGGGATATATTTCAGGATTTATTGTTAGAGGAAATAGTGAAAAATTGAATCGTTATCTGAATGCCTTGATTGAAGGTGCTCAAATACAGCTAAAAGCTGCGTCAGAAGATATAAACGATGAATACTTTCAATTTTATCTAGAAAAAATCGAGATGTTCGGGTTTTTAAAATAAGCCGGCGAGCCTATTTCGGAAGATGTAAAATTACCTCAACTAAATGTTTCCCAAATCAATCTGTTTTTATTAACAAACACATCGATGTTAGTGATACTAATAATTTTAATATATTTACTAATACTACTCCTAAAGTGAAACCTTAGGAGGATTAAAGAGGTGGAAATAAACACATCAGCTTATCAAGAAACAGAAGTAATGAAGCAGGTAAATGAACATCAAAAAAATCAAAAGTTAGTAGCATCAGAATTGGGCGATTTATTCGCTTCTTATCTAGGGGATTCTTTGTTTGCTTGTGTCTTTGAACATCATCTTCAGGTTGTAAAAGATAATGAAATTAAAGAGTATCTTGAATTTGCATTATATACATCAAGAAAACACCTAGACTCAATGAAAGATATTTTCAAAAAAGAAAATATTCCTGTTCCCGTTGGGTTTGGAGAACAAGATATGAGAAAAGATGCACCTCGTCTTTTCAGTGATATTTTTATGATTTTTTATCTTGTAGAAATGTCGAGAGCAGCTTTAATGACTTATGCTAGCACGCTTTCAACTTCACATAGGCAAGATATTATTGATTATTTTAAAATGTGTTTAAATGATACGGTTATTATATTTGAAAAGGGAAAACATTTATTGCTTTTAAAAGGGGTTAGTATTTCTGCTCCTGAAATCCCTTATCCTAAAAAAGTGGATTTTGTTGAAAAAGAATCGTTTATTTCATTGATAGCTGGGAAAACTCGTCCATTAACTGGATTAGAAATTAAACACTTACAAGTGAATATTAATACAAATATATTAGGTAAAGCAATGATGCTAGGGTTTAGCCAGGTTGCATCATCTGATAAATTACGAAGGTATTTTAAACAAGGTGCTGACGTGGCAGATACACAAATTAAGCAATTAGGAAGGTTTCTAATTAGTGGTGATTTGCCTGCTCCATCTTCTATGGATGCTCATGTAACTGATTCTACAACCCCGCCTTATTCAGACAAGTTAATGATGTATCATGCTACACTTGCAAACGGCATTGGTATCATCAACTATGGAGAAGCCGTTTCTAAAATTATGCGCCATGATTTACATGTTCAATTTGCTCTTCTCACAACAGATATAGCGAAATATGCAAACGAAGGAATGAATCTCACGATTGGAAATGGATGGTTAGAAGAACCTCCAACAGCTGCTGATCGAAACAAGCTTTCAAAGAATTCAACTGGAAGTAAGTGATGACAGATAAATTAGTTAGATTTACCGACGATTTAATTTATGATTTTGTTTCGCATTACCTGTAATTGCAAGAGATTTTGATATTACAGCAGCCAAGATAAATAATGTACAACTATTGGCAGTATTATTTGCTGTAAGAAATGCTGTTTCTATGTTTTGTAGGGAAATCAAAAAATTCAAGATGTATGAAACAAGAAAACCTGCCAATGAAATCGTGCATAAAGAATTAAACAAGAATGTCCTATCTGCTAAAGATCTTTTATTATCCAAAATACGTACTGTATGCTTAAATTGTCTAATTAAGATCCAAATCATACCAATGACTAATAGCAAGACTACAAGATTTCCTACCATAAACACGCAACTCCCTTATATTATAATTCTGGCCTGCTAAACTACTTCTTTTGTAAAATTAGGATGCGTTCACCTTATTAAAAGCAGTTTTTAATTCACGTGTTAGCTTTCAATATTTAGTTTTTATTGGTAGGTTTATTGTAACATGCGTTTGTGCAATAAAGTCATAAATTGCACGTTTATCTTCTCTTAGGCCTACCATAATTGCTTTGTAAAATCAAACAATAGACCACAGCAATTGCTGTGGTCTATTGTGATAAAAATAACTATTCTTTCTTCTCTTCGTCCGTTGTTATCGTGTCTTCCTTTTTTTCTTCTGTTACAATATCACGCAGTGCATCATTATGGACTGTTGAAGTAATTACTTCATTGATGGTATGGTCATCGGTGACTTGTTGCAATGCCACGTCAACCGATGTTTCTATTTCATACTCCTGTTTGAGCCCCATGTTGAGCGAGTATATCATTAAGATAAGAATAATGGTAAACGGTAGCCCTGTAATGATCGAAGCAGTTTGTAACGCTGTGAGTCCACCACCAACAAGTAGTGTGGCAGCTATAACACCTTCCATAACAGCCCAGAATACACGCTGTGGCACTGGTGAATTTAGTTTCCCACCTGAAGTAAGGTTATCAACAACTAGAGAACCTGAATCGGAAGAAGTAACGAAAAACACCGTAACAAGGATAATTCCAATCACGGAAAGAATACTTGCTAATGGTAAATTATCTAACAGGGCAAAGAGTGCTAAAGCCTCATCTTGTTGAACAAATGTTGATATTGCACCAATACCATTCATTTCTTGGAAAATAGCTGTTCCACCAAATACTGACATCCAAAGAAACGAAATAGAAGTAGGGATAAAGATAACACCGACAATAAACTCCCTTACCGTTCTCCCTTTGGAAATCCTTGCGATAAACATACCGACAAATGGTGACCATGAAATCCACCAAGCCCAATAGAAAACAGTCCAACCACCTTGCCAATTAGTAGCTCTAAAGGTCTCCGTCCATAAGCTCATTTCAAGCAGGTTTGACATATAGTAACCAATATTTTGCGTGAATCCACTTAAAATATAGACAGTAGGTCCAGCAATGAGAACAAATACCAGGAAGATTCCTGCTAAAATCATGTTAATTTCACTAAGTTTTTTAACACCACCATCAAGACCCATTAAAACGGATACTGTTGCTAAACCAGTGATAATGAGAATCAGGATAACTTGATTAGTGATGCTAATATCAATATTAAACAGATGATTTAATCCAGCATTCACTTGAGAAACACCAAGTCCTAGTGAGGTAGCAAGTCCCATAAGGGTCGCTAAAACGGAAAGGATATCAATCATATTCCCCCATAACCCGTAAATCTTGTTTCCGATCAGTGGATAAAATAATGACCGGATCGTCAAGGGGAGCCCTCTATTATAGGAAAAGAACGCTAGTCCTAAACCAACGATGGCATAAATTGCCCAAGGATGTATTCCCCAATGGAAGAAGGTATTCGCCATAGCTGCCTGTGCAGCAGCAGCTGAATTCGGCTCAATACCACCAAACATGGGAGAAGGTGTCCCGAAATGCTTGATCGGTTCTGCGACACTCCAAAATAATAGTCCAATTCCCATACCAGCACTAAGGAGCATGGCATACCAAGAGAATTTTGAGAATTCCGGTTTTGCGCCCTTTCCACCTAAGACGATTTTTCCATATCGCCCGAAAGCAAAATATAGCGCGGCAACAATAAATATATTAGCAGCTAAGATCATGAACCAACCAGTATTTTTAGTAACGCTATTTAAAATATTATCGAATAATTCCGCTGCAGTACTGGGGAATAGTAAGGTTAAAGAAATGAAGAGAATCAAAATAATCGATGAATAAATCGTCACATGTGGATGAATATCAATTCCGAATCTTTTCCAGTTATTCTCACCGGCTTCCTCTTTGCCTTCTTCATCAAAGAGCGATACTGTCGGTCTAATCTGTAACCCTTTAAACGGTTTTCTGTTCTTAATTGCTTTTTTTCTGGCCTCAATTTCAGCCTTTTTTAACTTTTTTGCCAACGCTTGTTGGGATGCAATTTCTTTCTTTTGTTGTTTATCCATTTAATCATACCTTTTTTTAGATTTGTACCCTTTTAGATTATACGCGTACAAGACTCTTAACACAATGATAGAACAATAATCGATTTAAATACCAATTTTTGTATAACGATAAAGTGGTAATTCTTTATTTCATGACCGAGTAAAAAAATTCAATGTGTTTTTTAACTTTGTATGATTTCCAGGCTTTAGTTAGTTCCCAGCTAGATCTCCAATGTATTTTGCAACTCATAGAAAAATTATTTCCAAATATGTTAAAAACAGCACAATAATTCGTTATTTCTTGTTAAAATATAAAAAATGCACATATCAATACAATAAGGGGGATTAGTGTGAATATTGATTTTTTATCAAACCATCCCAATAAAATAAAAGAAGTTTCTGAGATGATTTTCAAGGAATTTGTAATGAAGACAGGTAGTAGTATGAAATTTGAAGAAGTTGTTAAACACTTTTCAACAACAAAGAACAATGCATTTCCGATAACCTTGGTTGCTTTAGAGAACGGAGAATGTTTAGGAACTGTATCAATCTTTGAAAACGATTTAAAGATAAGAGACATGTATAAACCTTGGCTTGCATCTCTATATACAAAACCTGAGTATCGTGGGAGAAGTGTAGGACAAAAATTAGTAGCCAAAACCATAGATGTAGTCAAAGAATTAGGATTTAATGAACTTTATTTAAGAACAGAAGATGCAGCAGACTATTATAGGAATCGAGGATGGACCTATATTGAAACTGTTTCTGATGATAAGTACGATAGAATTGATGTATTTAAAGTAAATTTAAATCAATCAACTACTTTATGAAAAATTGTGCTTAAAGTAAAGGATCCAATAATTAAAAATGGGGTTGTCGATTGCGATAGCTTCTTATTGTGTTAAAGAAGCAGGTTAGTGGAACAGAAATAGTATTGGAGATGTTGAAGTGGAATTAAACTTAGAAAACGGTATTAAATTGCGAAAAAATGGAAAACAGGAGGAATCTAACGAACTATTTAAAAAATTGGTCAAGGAGTTTCCTGATAATGCATCAATTACCTATCATTGTGCTTGGAGTTTTGATTTATTAGGAGAAGAATCGAAAGCAGTTCCCTTTTACGAAAATGCAATCAACTTAGGACTATCCTCTGAGGAGTTAGAAGGGGCAATATTAAAATTAGGTAGTACATATAGGACATTAGGAGAATACCAGAAATCTGAGAACACATTTGTAAGAGGAATTGATTTGTTCCCAAACAATAAAGCAATTCAAGTATTCTATGCGATGACCTTATACAATTTAAAAAACCAAGAAAAGGCTATGGAGTTATTAATAAAAGTCTTGATAGATACAACAAATGATGAAGAAATAATAAGTTATAAAAAAGCCATTGATTTTTACTCTGACAAATTGGATGAAGTTTGGAAGTGGATTGTGAAATGATGTACTTAAAGTAACGGTTGCAATAGAAGAAGCCTTTGGTACTGTTGTATCACTAACTGGCAGTAATGTGGAATAAGCAGTTGTTATTAAAAATACGACTAAGTATTAAAATCAATTTAAGACTGGGGGAGGAACTTTGAAAAAAAACTTTTTCATGATAAGTTCTATTTTATCTTTTATCTTAATAGTAAGCACTGGATGCACTAATACAAGTGATAAGGTAGCCACTATTTCTATTAATGCCGATTCTGAATATGTGAATACCTTTGAAGATTTAGATTTAGGAATAGTATTTGATTTTGATTTCACATTGCCTAATGCGGATAACAGTTGGGTAGATCTTTGGGTGGAAAGATATATTGATGGAGAAAAAGAATCTCAACCATTAACGAAATTATCTTACGGTAACAGTCCAAATGAAGTTGAAGATGGGCATTTGGGGTTCGGGATGATAAACACAAAATCAGAAGATACTTTAGTTTTTCTTTTTGGACCTGATGTAAGAAATCATCCATCAATAATTGAAAAAACCCCTAAGACTGATATTTTTATCAATTGGGATTATGCAATCGGAAATGAGGAAGTAGAGTTAGAAATTGGTAAAACAAAAATCTTAGCAGTATATAGGGAAACAGAAAGGAACTCAATTCGTACGGTTGATTTACAAGATGAGGATGCAGTAAATGAAATGATTAAACAAGATAATATGGTACTACTATTAAAGGTGAAAATAGAAGAAAAAAGTTTAAATCTTAACTAATAGAACGGGATTAGACAATTTGAAAGACGATCCATTTTAAAGTATAGAGTGCGATAGTTTAACAAGGATATTGTGAAATTAAAATAAAGAAAGGAGTGTTGTAATGGCATTTGTTGTAGGATATGGAGTTTCTTTTATAGGAGCACTTGTAGCTTATAATCTAAGCAAAAATAAGTCTAAAAAAGAAAATACATTGTTTGGGGTATTTCTCTTATGGTAGCAATTTCACCATTCTTATCTTTTACAATTGGTTTAACATATGCGTTTATTTTTGAGGATGGATGGGCAATACCTAGTGCAATTTTGATATTGTTTCCGATTGGTTTCATCACAGGACTAATTATGCTTTTGGTAGGAGTATTTAAGAAAAAAGAAACGGGTTTATTTCTTAGCGATTGACGTCGTTGAGATGAAAAATCATTGTTCAATTGTTCCACTATAGCAGCAGAAGAGTTTAACAACCAAAATTTTAAAATATACTTTTTGCTAAGATGTATCTTATAGGAAAGACAAACGGAGGTTTTATTATGTATGTGTTGCCCAAAGGTTTGTTTGAACCATTATTTGAACCGATAAAAAGTGGCTTTTTTATCGTAATCGCAGTAACAACTTTATTGCTTATTTTTATGATGTTAAAACAAAAAAATAGTAAATCACCTTATGTATGGCTGATAATCCATTTTGTAGTTCTTGCATTATCAGGTTATTTGTTTTTTAACACGATAAGTCCACCGACAATTCCAGAACTTCCACAATCAATAATATATGACGAGGTTAGGATACGTTTAAGTTTTGTAGGGATTACATGGATAATAAGTTTGATTTGTTTACTAATTGGTATTAGGAAATTTCAAAAACAAGCAGAAGAATAAAATTGTTAAGTTAAAGGGTGCTTATCTGGAACAAGAGATACAGGCTTTATTTCGTATAATTTTAATTAGGGGAGAGATAGATTGCAAACCAATAGTAAGCAATCAAATAACATAAAGTTAGTAGCATATAGCAATTCTTTCTTTACAGTTTTTTTTGCTTATGCAATTTTTGTTGTATTTAATGATAGTTGTTTTCTATATAACAATTTTCATTTTCAAATTTAGCAAGAAGAAGTAATCTCGATAAGTAGTTTTTACTTATTCAAGTAAAGGAGAGAAGGGTTTTTTTAGATTTTTCAAAAAAAGGGGAACTTGATTTTATATATATTAATAGATTGAGTAGTTATATCATCGGAATTTTAATAGCGTTCATATTATTGAGATTCTTAACCGGGAGGATTATACAAAAGTATGTTGAAAAGATGGGAAGTAATGTCCAAATGGAGGAAAATTTGTTTTGTATCAAGTTTAATATTCTTAGCCGTAGGTGTTGTTTGGCTAATAATTGCTTTATCATTTGGGAAATTCTCTTTCTTTAAGTCACAATCCACATTTTATATTATTTTAGGTATTGCTATTGCCCTTTCCACTGAAATGGGTGTTAACAAAGATACTGAAAATAAATAATATAGATTGATGAACGCTGTGAAATTTTATAACGTAATGGGTGCTTTAGTACAACATGAAAAGGCATTTTTTATTCAATTAACGAAGCAGTTATGTGTAATAAAAGTAGTTAGATAGATAGTTTAATAAGAAAGATAATTTTTGCAATGAAAGGAATTTTATATTGGAAATAGATTTGAAAATGAACAAAAAGGCAATTCTTCGAGCATATGAAGAAAAAGACTTTAGTAAAATACACGATTTAAACAAAGAAGAAGGATGGACTAATTTAGTAGAGAATCAATTGAATACCAAAGAAGCGTGGAAAAATTCAAATGTATCTTATGTTGTAGAAACAGAGGGTGAAGGTGTAGTCGGCTATGTAAGAGGTTTTACTGATACTCGTATAAGTCTATTTATTTGTGAATTGCTAATAGATAAAAAGTATAGGGGATTTGGATTGGGAAAAGAAATACTCTTTTTTTTACACAATTTATATCCAAATACAAGGATTGAATTACTTGCTAATAGCTCATCTCGCTCGTTTTATGAAGAACTGGGTTATCGTACCTTTTATGGATATAGGAAATCAAACCAAGAATTTTAGGTTATTATTATTGTGCTAAAGGGTGCTTTAGTTTAGGAAGGAAAAAGGCATTTTAGTGTAATAAGATAAGTTTGCTGGATATTGAAATATTAAAGTAATTATATTCGTATATATAAGTAAATCATTTTCAATGGGGGGTTGCTTTATTAAAAGGTTTTTTTATTACTTTGGTTCGACAGTTGTTATTGGATTTATTATTTATTTAGGAAGTTTATTTCAGGTTAGATTTGCAGATGAATCCATTATGGACTATAAAATAATGCCTGTTGTAATATATGGAACTATATTTCCAGTTCTTATTGGACTCTTACTAAGATTACCAAAGTTGATAATTGAAATTAAACAGAATAAACAATGGACATTTGATTGGGTAAAGTTTATTGGGATTGGATTACCATCTTTTTATATAATAGCAATGTCTTTTTTACCATTTGCTATATCGATTAAATTACCAGAGATAAATATGCTTGAAAGTCCAACATTTCAAATAATCGCTGGCGTTGTTTTTGGATATATCTTATTGGATAGTTTAAAGAAATAAAGTTCTTTAGTATTATTATCGACCAATTGGTGGGGGGATAGAATACGGGGAGACAAGTTCTAATGAGTTAAAGAGAGAGGTTCTAGAAGAAATTGGTGCAAACATTACAGACGTAAAATTTTCAGGTGCAATTGAAAATATATTTACATATAACGGGGACCTTGGATATGAAATAGTCTTTGTATATGATGCAGAATTTGTTGACAAGTCCTTTTATGAGAAACCTTCTTTTTTTGGATGCGAAGATAATGGGGTGCCCTTTAAAGTGTATTGGAAGCCAATTAGCGATTTTAAAAATGAAAAAATACTGTTAGTTCCAGAAGAATTATTAAATTTGCTTTGAAATGGTTGCAAACTTCTTCTTGTGCTAACAGGTGCAAGAGTTAAACAAGGGGTCGTCGATTATGACGATCCTATTTTTATGTACCGGAATAATTATTGTAATTTTATGTTAAAATTAATATGTGAACTAAAGTACTTAAAGTAACGGGCAGTAATCTTTAATAAGGGTTATGGATTTATATGGTAACAAAACAATATTAAAAATGGGGTGATGTTGTGGGATTTTATTATTTTATAATTCTTTTCATAGGAATTTTCTTCATTGTAGGTGCAGTTATCCAGGCGGTTAAGTATAGTTCTTTGTTTAAAAAGAAAGTTATATTTTCAGGGGTTATAGGATTTATGTTAATTGGTTTATCAATCTTTTTATTTACACCAGGTAGCTCCGATATTATCGCTGAACTTTTGAGATTAAATGGATAGAAACATTCAACTAACGGGTGCAATAGTGGAACAAGCATTGTTGATGTCGCAGCTCCTATTACTTGTTGTACTAAAGGGCAGGATAGCTGAAGAACAGATAGTTAAGAAAAGGGTGGCACAATGATAACGATAGGACTAATTAGGCACGGAATAACTGAATGGAACTCCTTGGGTAAGGCTCAAGGTGTAAGTGATATTCCCTTAAATGAAATTGGCAGAAAGCAAGCCTCTGACATTGGTGATAGGCTTCTTCTTGAAGAACAGTGGGATATGATTATTACGAGTGACTTATCAAGGGCAATTGAAACAGCGAACATTATTGGTACAAAAATTGGCTTGCCCAGTAGTCATATTGATAAAAGGGTACGAGAAATAAATTGTGGACAAATTGAAGGAACTACGGAAGAACAAAGAATCAGAAAATGGGGTAGTGAGTGGCGTAATATAGATCTAGGAATGGAAAAGTTCGCAGATGTATCTAACAGAGGAAGAGATTTTTTAGAGGATATAGTTTGTACATATAAAGGGAAACGAATTTTGGTAGTGAGTCACGGTGCTTTAATCGGTTTAACATTACAAAGATTACTGCCACAAAAATTCCAAAAGACTTATATTGATAATACATCTATTACTATTTTAAAAAATAGAGAAGAAAAATGGGATTGTATTTTGTATAACTGTACGAAACATTTAAAATAACTACCTATTCTATTTAAGCTAATGGTGAGCTTATCTTCAATAAGGATTTGCACCCTTGTTCCATTACAGGGCAGGTTTAACAGGAACAAATAAAAGGAGAGTTACGTAGACACAAATTAAAAATATTGGGTGCTTTTGTCCGACGGATATTAAAGGATTTATAATAAATGATTCGAGTCTAAACAAAATTAAACCTGAATTTTATAAGGTGATTCAAAAAGCAGTAGAAAAATATAAAACTCACTTAGGAGAAGACCTACATAGTATTTATATTAGAGGGTCCATTCCTCGTGGGTTAGGTATAGATAGTGTTTCAGATTTAGATACAATAGCCATTACAAATAAAGAAACCAATGATATAGACTTGAAATGGGTAGACAAGGTTGAACAAGAATTAAACAAGAAATACAACTTAGTAAATGGAGTGGAACTTAGTTTCTATTACATAAAAGATGTTTTAGAAACAAATAACTTCTCTATTATACCTTTTATGATTAAAACACATAGTATTTGTGTATATGGAGAAGATTTAAGCGTCCATTTACCTAATTATAAAGTAGATAAAACACTTGGTAACGAACATCTAATGAATATAAAGAATCAAATTCAACAAGCAAAAGAAGACCTTGATGGTAATGAGGATATTGAAGATATTTTGGATTGTTGTGGATGGATTATGAAAATCATAGTTAGGGCAGGACTTGCACTTGTGATAGAGGAAGAAAACAAATATACAAGAGATTTATACCCAGCATATAGGATATTCTCTGAACACTATCCAGAAAAAGAATCTGAAATGAAACTAGCCCTTAAATATGCTATTAACCCAGTAGAAAATCCAAATGAAATTATTGATTTTTTAGATGATATGGGAAATTGGATGGTAAATGAGTCCGAAAAGTGGTTGCAAGTCTATAATCCAAAAAAGGTTAGAAATATGGATTTATAGAAAACTATGGATCGGGTTGTGAAAAATGGCATTTAATTGAAAGACGAATACAAAAAGAGTGGGAAACCACAAGACTTCTTGAAGACACAGCTTACGTTTTCTATTTTCAAATGAATAATGCTACAACTCAATTTCTGAAAGAACGTAGTAATTCTCTTTTTGATTGGATTGGTGAACTACCAGAAGATTTAATGTTTTATCATAATGATAAATGTATATTAGCTGTGTGTTCTCACGAAGAATATTTTTTAGTGGAAGAAACGATTTGGGCTAATTTTTTATTGAACTAACGGATGCAAGGTTTAAACAACGGGTCGTCGATTATGACGATCCTATTTTTATGTACCGGAATAATTATTGTAATTTTATGTTAAAATTAATATGTGAACTAAAGTACTTAAAGTAACGGGCAGGTTAGTTAAAGAGGGGTTATTTTATAGATGTTGATTCAAGGGGGATAATTTGGTGGAAGAAAATATTAACATTATTCGGTTTTGCGACAATTACTCTGACTTGGAAGCAATTGGAGAGCTTTATTGTGTTACTTTTTCAACAACAATAAACTATTCACTTGAAGATAAAGAAAATGCAATAAAAAACATTAAAAAGCACACGAGTTATGAAGGGTTTAAAGGTTTTAAAGCAGTAGATGACAAAGGAAATATTGTAGGCTTTACATATGGCTATACAAGTTTACCAGAACAGTTTTATAGACAAAAAATTGCTGAACAGTTATCAAAAAAAGAAATCAATATCTGGTTAAATTATTGTTTTGAATTTGTTGAAATAGCAGTAAGTCCTTCCTATAAACGTTCTGGAATAGGAAGCAAATTACACGATGCGATATTAGAGAGGAATAAGCATAAAACTTCTGTACTAACAACGGGTATTGATAACAGTCCAGCAATAAATTTATATGGGAGAAAAGGTTGGAAATTGATTAAAAAAGATGCTCCTGTTATTTCAGAAGATAATTTACAAGTAATAATGGGTAAAGAAATAAATTAAGTTGTTAAGCTAACTGGTGCGTTAGTGCAAGAACAGTAGCTTAAGTTATGGCTCAGAAGGAGGGGTTTTTGTGAAAGGCGTATGGAAAATTATGCATTATATCGAGTGTGATATTTATTGCTTGCGGCTTAACATTAACGATAACTTTCTTGGGTCTAGGTTTTGTATTTGCTGGAAGTCTTTGCTTATTCAAAAATTTTCCATTTAGTTAATAAAACTTATTTTACGTTTCTATTATCAACAATTATGGAACAAGATTATGAAAGAAAGTAGGTAATAATTATGACAAAGAGAAAAAAGAATTATCTACAGGGGTTGCTAATACTTATTATTCTTGTACTTATGATATATACATTAGACTTACCTAAAGTTAGTAGTTTTATTACAATCGGTGTAGTAACAGTTGTAAATGTTTTGTTTTTTGAGTTATTTATATTTAGGGATAAAAATACAAATTAAGAAGGTTAATTTGTGTTTTAATTTTTTGAAAATACTAATATTAAAAGACTATGCTACCATGTTTATTAATTTTATGTCTTTCTATAAGTTCTTCTCTTTTCATTTTACCAGAAAGAACAGCTTTTATAATTTTCTCTGATTCTTGACTAATTATATTTCCCTCGATTTCTATTGTTGCTTTTGCTTGTCGGAAAATATATTTAAGCTTTTCAGGATCTGTAATTTTCATAAAATCCCTCATTCATTTTTTTAAAAAAAGAAGATGAACAGGATTCGGCTGGGTAATTTCTTAATCGAAAATTGTTAAATGATGTACTTAAGCTAACCGGGTGCTTTACTTCAATAAGACGCATAAATCAAAAGACCTTTAAATTTTTTTGTGAATATTTAGTAAGTACATGTACAGGGGGACAAGAGCTAATGAAAAATGAACGGAAAATAGAAGCTATATTTTTAGACAGAGATGGAACAATTGGAGGAGATGACACTGTACACTATCCAGGAACATTTGAATTATTTCCATACTCACAAAATTTGATAGATGAACTAAAGAAAGCTGGTGTAAAATTATTCTCATTTACCAATCAACCAGGGATTTCAGAAAGGAAAGTAACTATACAGGACTTTACTGAGGAACTAATTAGATTTGGTTTCGATGATGTTTTTATCTGTCCACATAGCCATAGTGAAGGTTGCATTTGCAGAAAGCCAAATACAGGTATGCTTATCAACGGTGCAAAAAAATATAATTTAAACTTGGAAAATTGTGTAGTCATTGGGGACAGATGGAGTGATATGTTAGCTGGTTCTAAAGTCAAATGCATTAAGATACTTGTAAAAACAGGGGCAGGTCAATCAGCATTAAATGAACACTATGACAAAATAAGAGATATAAAAATTGAATATATTGCAGAAAATCTCAAAGATGGAGTAGAGTGGCTTAACATTAAAAATTAATTTGTATATTGAAAAATTACGTTTTTGCGAGTGTTTTTTGAGAAAGATATTACATTTAACAGGTAGTTGTGAATCTATACACTTAAACTAACGTGAGCAATAGTTGAACAAGCTGTTGCTCCTGTTGGGATGCTAGTCGGAGGTTTGTGGAACAAGTTAATTGATTTTACAAGGAGTGATTAAAATCAACTTTGAGGAAATTGATATAAAGAAACATCGAGATACAGTAGTTGAATTTCGAAAAGGCTCATTTAAAGTAAGTTTTGGTGATACATCTGGATTTGGTGAAGAAGAGGATTATCTACGTTGGTTAGATAAAAAAATAAAAGATTTTCCTGAAGGTTTTGTTTTAGTTGAAGAAGACGGAAAATATATAGGACAACTGGAGTTAACAATTCGTGCTTATGAAGGTATTGCCATTGGTTATGTAAATTTGTATTATTTAATACCCGAAATGCGTGGGCTTGGTAAAGGCAAAGAATTACACGATTATGCAAAAAAAGTCTTTTTAAACAATAAAGTTAGTGAGTATCATCTAAGAGTTTCCCCATCAAATACTACTGCGATTAAGTTCTATCATACAATCGGAATGGAAGAAATTGGTCCAGAAGTTGATGGGAAAGTAATTAGGCTGAAAGGTTATTTATAAAAAATTATTTTGCTAACGGGTGCTTTAGTACAACATGGAAAAGGCGTTTTTTATTCAATTAACGGGCAGGTTTGTTGAATAACCTTTTAATACTAACAAAACTAAACCATGAAATTAGGGAGAAGTATGAACTTTATCATTAAAGATATGGATGAAAATTTAGCAAGACAGACAATAAGTTGGATATATGAAGAACCCTATGACTTTTATAATAATGAATTAAATGAAGAAGGCATAAAAGAACGGAATACGGGGTTCACATAAGGTTAACTTTTGCAACATTTAATAAAAGAGCAATTCATTTATATGAAAAGATAGGGTTTGTAAAGCAGAACAAGTTCAATACTGATTTTGCAGAGTTCATTACCATGATTAAAGAAAATTAGATGATAGGTGCAACAATCGATTTATGGATACCATTTAATGAGGATTTGAATTAGAAAATAGAATAGACTGAAAAGGAAGTATCACAATGAGTAGTAATTATATTGAAAGTATTAAACAGGTTTATCCTGACCTTTCTATTAAAGACTATTACCCTAATGAAATTGGACAAAATAATGATGTGTTAATTATAAACAAATCTATAGTATTTAGATTTCCAAAATACCAAAAAGGAATAATACAATTAAAAAAAGAGACTGAAATTTTAGAATACATTAGAAATATCGTTTCAATTCAAATCCCACACCCAATATATAAATCTTTTGATAAATTAGAGCCAGGAAAAGTTTTTACTGGATATAACCTAATTGATGGAGTTCCTTTTTGGAGGGGAAGCTTAGAAAAAATTAAAAGTGTTGAATTGATAAAAGGGTTGGCATTACAACTCGTCGGTTTTCTTAGAGAAGTGCACTCTATTTCAAAGGAAAAAGCACTTGATGTTTTGACACTGGATGATAACAATCCATGTAAAGAAATGTCTGAACTATTTGATAAAATACAAAATAAACTATTTCCTTATATCAGAAAAGAAGCTAAAAACGAAATAACTCAATCTTTTAAAAATTTTATAAACGGGAAAGGGTTAGATGTGAAAACTACACTTATACATGGGGATTTCGGAGCATCTAATATCCTATGGAATCCAGAAATAAGTAGGATTTCAGGCATAATAGATTTTGGTGGTTCAAGTTTAGGAGACCCAGCGTATGATTTTGCTGGAATACTTTCCAGCTATGGTAAAGATTTTTTTAATATGTGTATTAACCTATATCCTAATGGAAATGAAATATCTGAACGTGTGAAATTTTACAAAAGTACATTCGCTTTACAAGAGGCTTTGCATGGGGTTGAAAATAACGATAAAAAAGCGTTTGAATATGGAATTAAAGATTATAGATAGATACTTATTCCACTAACGGGAGGCAAGAGTTAAACAAGGGGTCGTCGATTATGGCGATCCTATTTTTATGTACTGGAATAATTATTGTAATTTTATGTTAAAATTAATATGTGAACTAATGTACTTAAAGTAACGGGCGGTAATGTTTAATAAGAGTGTTATTTTAATAGAGGTGATTTTTAATGGAGCTAGTATTTATTAGACACGGACAAGGGGAACATACCTTAGATTCACCTTACAGTTTACATATTTCAGACCCTGCTTTGACTAAAGAAGGGATAATTCAAGCAAAAACGCTTAGAAAACAATTTCCTTTATCACAAACAGATGTAATTATAATTAGTCCTAGTAGAAGAACTTTACAGACTGTAAAGTTTTGGAGTGAAGGTATAGAGTGCAGGAAAATAGTAAGTCCGTTAGTATCTCCGAGAATGTTTCCTCAAAAATCTAATGGAAAGACGTTACTTTGTGATAAGCTTTTTTCGAAGGAACAAATAAAAGATGAATTTTCAGATTGTGAAATTGAAGAAAACATATCAAATATATATTGGTCTAACGGTATAAATACGGTTTCAGAACAAGAGTTTAAAGTCATTGCAGAAAAATTCCTGAAATGGTGTAAACAAACTTGTAAGATAGAATATATGTAGTTTCTCACGATGGAACAATAACTTCGTATAGACAATTTATTAGTGGTAAAAAACTATCCCGAAATGATTTCCCCAAAGAGACAGGTTGGATAAAAATAAATTATTAAATCTTCAACAAACGGGTGCTTTCGTTTAATAAAGAATTGCACCCTTGTTCAACCATAGAAGCAGGTTAGCGAAACAAGAAAAAAATCTATTTACTTTTTTAGGAGATTAATATGTTAATATCTACAATGATTATTGGCTGGGCAGGAATTTTAATTTTTTTGATTATTGCTTTTACATTTCAAAAGATGGTTAAAAATAATGAGTTTGCCTTCTTGCACATATTAATGGCACTAATGTATGCGATGTGGCTTCCTTTACCATTGGCTTTATATCAATTGCTTAATTCGGAACTTCTACAAGTTGGCACGATATTTGGGTTAGCATATTTACTTATGTTAGTGATTACAATGGAACTTCAAACAGGTCATATTACATTCATTGTAAAACAAAATGATGATATGGCAATTAAAGATAAACAAGCAGATTATATGATGGCAACTTTATCTAATCCGTTCGAAGGGTTATCAAATGTGTTCAAGTGTATTTGGGCATTATTTTTGGGAATCACTTTTTGGAATAGCAGCGAAATATTAATGGCAAGTCTTATGTTTTTATACAGTTTACTGCTATTTTATTATTTATTTATAATACTGGATACAAGTTTAATAAAACGAGTTAAGTTGTTTTCTAAGGTAAAACCGAATCCATTTATAATTAACCTCGAAACGCTATTTTTTTCCATTATATTAATGAGCTATATTACTTTGAAAATTTAAAGATATAATCTAAATTCAAATTTTTGTGAAGTAGTTTACTTAAAGTAAACGGAGGGTTTAGTGGAACAAGGAAATGTTGATGTCGCAGCACCTATTGTTTGTTGAGCTAACGGACAGGTTAGTTAAATAAGGATTATTAAATATATTACATTCGGAATCATTTTTAGTGCTTGTCCGTATGGAATAGAAGGAGTGATTTGAAAGTGATAAATAACACCATATTTAACATTGCAATCGCAATTATATTTTTTGGTTTATTCATAATAGGGATGGTTTTTTCGGAAGAATTTGAATTACTAATCTTAATAGGAATTATTGGTCTGATTGGCTTTTCTTATCTTGTCTTTCGTGTAGTAACTATGTCAAAAGCAAACCAAAGATAACTCCCTTCAGTATTCAACTATCGAGTGGGAATCTTTAACAAGGTATTCGCCTTTTCTTCTCTAAGTACGGAAGCAGTAACGTAAAAGAACTGAAAACCAAGCGGGAGTTGATTGTTTGAAGTATTTTATTGGTATTGTTCCTATGGCTGAATACAAGTCCAAAGTGTCAGCGTTTCGCAGTAGATGGGGAAATAACAATACAGATGAAGTAGTTGAACCTCATATAACCTTAAAAGCCCAGGGTGGATTAACAAAAGATTTAAAGTGGTTAAGTAAAGTAAAAAAGGTGTGTTCTGAAACTAATTCATTCCATCTAAAACTTGAAAAGCCAATGTTTTTTGGAGAGGATATTCTATACTTAAGTGCATCATCAAACAATCTTCTTGAATTACATAGCAAAATAGTTAATGCTGTCGCTCCTTCACAAGAACTAATAGAGAGCTATTTTGAATTAGATAATTTTGTTCCTCATATGACCTTAGGAAAAACAAGTTATGGATTAACAAAGCAAGAACTAAAAGATATGGCAAAGTCAGTAGAAGAGGAACTTATTCCTTATCCTATATTGAACGTAAATTTTGTTAGAGTTTATCAAGAAATAGAACCGAATAAGTATATTAAATATGAAGATATACCTTTTGGAGAGTAAGAGTTGTTAAGCTAACGGGTGCTTTCGTTTAATAAGGACTTGTACTCTTGTTCCACTATAAGGCAGTTATCTTGAATAAGGAAAAATTGATTATTAATTTGAAGTATTAAAAGTAAGATATAAAAAAAAGGGTAGGGAATTTTATGGAGTCTAAGCTAATTATCTTACGAGGCAATTCGGGGAGTGGAAAAACTACGACTGCGAAAAACCTTCAAAATCATTTAGGTCATGGAACTCTTTTGGTTTCTCAGGATGTCGTTCGTCGTGATATGTTGAAAGTTCACGATAGGGATGGAAATCCTTCAATTGATTTGATTCTTCAAATTGCAGAATACGGAAGAGGTAAGTGTGAATTTGTTATTGTGGAAGGAATTCTAAATAAAAGCCGTTATGGTGAAATGCTGAATGAGTTAATCCAGTTCTATAACCAAGAGGAAGCATACACTTATTATTTTGATTTATCCTTTGAAGAAACGGTCACACGTCATAACACTCGTGACAAAAAGATGGAATTTGGAGAAGACTCTTTACGTGACTGGTGGAATTCAAACGATTACCTCGGAGTGCAGGGAGAAACACTATTTACTAATGATATGTCGCAAAATGACGTTTTGAAACAGATTTTAACTCAATTACAAAAGTAATTATACCTTTTAGCTTCTTCAACAAATGGCTGCTTTAGTGGAACATGGTGCTGTTGACGTCGCAGATCCTATTGCTTGTTGAGCTAACGAAGCAGTAAAGTTGAATAAGAAATTAAAGAATTGAGGTGTAATATGAATATAAGGAGAGCGGTTCCAGAAGATTCGAGAGGCGTTGCAAAAGTGCAAGTTGACAGTTGGAAAACCACTTATAAAAATATTGTGCCGGATGAGTATTTAAACAAAATGACATATGAAAGCAGAGAACAGAAATGGAAAGACATCATTTCTGACCAAACAGTATATATAGCTGAAACTGATAATGGTGAAATAATTGGCTTCTCTAATGGCGGAAAAGAAAGAACAGGTAAATACCCTAATTACAACAGTGAATTATATGCAATTTATATATTAGAGGCTCACCAAAGAAAAGGATTAGGAAAATTTCTGCTGGAACCGATCATTGAAGATTTAAAAGAAAACGATATATATTCTATGATTGTTTTAGTATTAGAAGAAAACAATTCTCGTTTATTTTACGAGTCTTTGGGTGCTGAAAAGATTGATATTGTAGAGATAGAAGTTTTAGGAAAAAAGCTAAATGAACTTGTTTATGGTTGGCAAGATATAAGAGCAATAATTTAATGTGCTTCTTCAACTATTGGGTGCAAGAGTTGAAGAAGTAATTGTCGTTTCAGCAGTTCCTATTGTGTGTAAAGAAACAGATTGAATAAGGGAGGGATTATATGGTTTTTGAAACATTAACTGGGCAACTATCAGTTGTGCTTACACTTGCTTTCGGAGTGTTGCTAATTGTCCTTTTTCCCATTATAAATAAAGAAAATAAATACTTTGCTTGGTTTAGTTTTGTAATGGGTGTAATAGTTTTATTGCTTTTATTATGGTTCACATTTGGCAACGAGGTAATTAGACATCAGATATTAAAGTATGGACTTCATTAGAAAATCTTATTAAATTAACGGATGCATTAATGAAAGAAGAAGTTGTCATTTTAGCAATTTATATCGCTTATAGTGCTAAATGGTAGGATTATTAAACAGGATAAGTGAATAAATGAGGAAGGATATTGTTTTGCATAAGAGAAAAGCAGGAGATATTTTAGGCTTTACATCTATATTAACAGTGATAACAAGTATCATATTTTTCTATATCCAAAGAGGCCCAAATGCTGATATTTACTTTGGTATTACCATTTTTAGCATTTTATCGATTGTTGGTATTTTATCTGCTATATTCTCTTGGTTAATGTCTAAACGCCTTATTCTTTTAATGATCGCCTTATTAGGTAATGGATTTGTTTTGATTTTTACGTTCTTTTTATTACTAGCAATGGGAATTAGTGAACCATAAAAAATTTATCTTAAACTATCAGGTGCGAATGTTCAATAAGACCAGTCCCTTCTTGTACAAACGGGCAGTTATGTTCAATAAGGCTTAACATTTTTATGGTAAAATGTAACAATAAATTATGTGGTGTATTGGTGGTGATTATTATTATAAATATAATTATTATAATTGCTATGATTTTAGCAATTATTGGTTCTATTAAAGCTTGGATTAACACAAATACAATTCTCGAAGACTTATCGGAGATAAAAAAAGAATTAGGAATTAAGGAAAATAAAATAAAGCATTTCATACATGAAGATGATAAAAATGAAGGGAAATAAGTTCATATTCAACTAAACTAGCAACTAGAAGCACCAGTGCTTATTGTGCTAACGGGTGCAAAAGTTGAATAAGCAGTCGAATCCTTGTTCAACTATAACAGCAGGAATGTTTAATTAGTTATTAGAAAAATTGGGGGTGTTTTTTGTGTCTAATAAAAAATATCATAGGGCTTTTGGTGTATATGGAATATGTGTGAAGGATGGAAAACTATTGGTGATAAATAAAAATGGTGGTCCGCAGCAGGTGGTTTGTTAGTTATCGGCATACTTATGTCACTTGACGGGATTAATGGTAAATTGTATATATATAGGTTAGTTTTTTTCACATCTCCCTTTCGTGGAGAAAAACAATGGAATTCTTAGCGAGATAATGTGTAGTTTTCTTTTTCACCAACTGGTGCTTTCGTTTAATAAGGAATTGCACCCTTGTACAACTATAGGGCAGGTTTGTTGAAAATCTTACTTTAACATTAGGGGGTATAAAAGTGGAAAGATTATTAAATATGAATGTGAAAAACTGATTTTTATTAGCCTATGTATTTTTAACTATTGGCTTAGCTATCACATTGTGGGGATTAAATTTATGGGAACTCAAATATATTTTTTATGTGTTTATCCTTATAATGTTTCAAATTGCATGGGTTAACCTAATCTTTAAACACAGGGAGTCAGAGAAATCGTTGGTTAACTATATGATAGTAATACCTACTGCATTGTATATGATTTTAATGATTAAATACTTGTCTGCACCTTTAGCTATATCAATCTTCATATCACTCCTAATGTTAGTTCCGATTCATTTCTTAGAAAAATATATCCGATATTCACTTATACAAGAATAGATTGCTCATAATCATATATAGGAATTCACTTTGAATTAGGGAAGGGAATATATCAGTTTAAAGATGGTGACAGGCTTAATCTTGATAGACTTGAAAGAGTTTACAGTCAAGCATTGTCTATTTTTAATTATCTCTTCTCTGAACAGGATGAAATTTTTGGATTGGATCGCTAAATATAATTGAGAAGAGATAGAACTAAATCTTCAAATAACATAATGACTTTTATTGTTGTGCTAACGGGTGCTTATCTGGAACAAGGGGTATAGACTATATTTCGAACTGAAGAGTTTAATAAGATAATAATATTATATGGTAAAATAATGGTAACAGATGTTTTATGGGGTGATAATTATGAGAGGAGGGTTATAAAATGGGTAATATTGATAAAAGAAATCGATTAGATGAAGCACCATTTAGCTACAAGGTTACCAAAAATAATACTATTCTTATCAATTATAATGGAAAACAAGTAAAAATATTAAAAGATAAAGACGCTGAAAAAATATTAGAGAAAATTAAAATAGCTGATGATGAAAAAGAAGTTCAACTGATATTGGCAAAGATAACAGGAAATTTTAAAAGAGGAAATGAACGTAATGTGAACTCAAAGAATATGTGAAAATCATAAACAAGTTATTCAACAAACGGGAACTTATTTTGAAGATGGATTAAGCTAATCGGATTGAGGTATTAATTGACAGAGGAACGAGGTGAAAAAGTGCGATTACAAATTTCATTAATAGTATTAATAATAATAATTTTATTGCTGAAGAAAAGTCTAAAATTACAAATTATATACTGAGGCAACTACCAGAATGGTTTGGTATTGAAGAAGCTATTGTCAAATACGAAAATGAAGTAATAAGTACAGATTTTTATGTTTATTACCTCTCAGATAAACCAGTCGGATTTATAAGCGTCAAACCTATTAATAAGTACACTTCAGAGATATACGTAATGGGAATCTTAACAGAGTATCAAAATCGAGGTATTGGAAAAAAGTTGTTAGAAACTGTAGAAGAAAGTTTAATTAAGAATAATATTAAATTCTTTATGGTCAAGACTTTAGGTGACTCACATCCAGACAAAAATTATAAGAGTACAAGAGAATTCTATTATAAAACTGGTTTTTATCCATTAGAAGAAATCAATGAAATTTGGGGTGAAGAAAACCCATGTTTGATTATGGTTAAAAATTTATAGGATGAAATTCAGTTGTTTTTTTACTGATGGGTGGCAATAGTGGAATAAGCTATCGCTTCCATTGTTAAATTAACGGGCAGGATAGTCAATTAAGGAATCAACAAAAGTTGTTAAAAACTAACCAATATTTAGGGAGATAGAAAATGAAGAACCTTTTAATAGAGTCACACTGTATATTTCCAACACAGGATATAATAAAAACCGCAAATTTTTATGAACAGAAAATGGGATTTAAGGTTGTTCACTATTTGAAAGCGAATGAACCCCATATTTGTTTGTATCGTGATGCAACAGAGATAATCTTAATCAAAACTAATGGACAAAAGGTAATTCCAAATAGAGACTTATATGGATATGGGTATGATGCTTACTTTATTACAAAAAATCAAGAAGAACTTCAAGAAGAACTGGTTAGTTCTAATGTTAAGATAGTCAATTCCTTAACTAATACAGATTACAATAATAAAGAATTCGTAGTTGAAGATATAGACGGAAGATGGATTGCTTTTGGAATTAAAGTTGGTTGAAGGTTGTGAAGAAATGTACTTAAACTAACGGATGCTTACTTCAATAAGGATTTGCGCCATTGTTCCACTAAAGCAGCAGTTTAAGTAAAAGAAATTATATTAATTTTCAATGATTTTTGTACCGAATTTGCATGCATGAAAGAAACTTTCTGTTTACAGGGGATGAAAATTCGTGAGAAGTGAAAAAGAGATGTTTGATTTAATATTAAAGGTAGCAGAACAGGATGAACGAATCCGAGCAGTATATATGAACGGTTCCAGAACTAACCCTAATGTTCCGAAAGATATTTTTCAAGATTATGATATTGTATTTGTAGTGACGGAAACAGCATCTTTTATAGAAGATGCAAATTGGATTAAGATTTTCGGGGATTTAATAATGCTTCAAGAACCTGACAAAATGGATAAGCGATTTGGGTTTGATAGGAATTTTGAAAGTTCATATGGATATTTAATGCTTCTTACTGACGGAAGTCGAATTGACCTTCATATCAAAACAAAAGATTCAATGATTAATGGTTATGTCAGTGATAAACTTACGGTTCCATTATTAGATAAGGACAACCTTTTACCAATCATTCCTCCGCCTACAGATATTGACTATCAAGTGAAAAAGCCTTCGGAATCAATGTTTGTGAGTTGTACTAATAATTTTTGGTGGTGTTTACAAAACGTTGCAAAAGGAATTTGGCGAGACGAATTGCCATATGCAAAATTAATGTTTGAATATACCACGAGGGCATCACTTGATGAAATGGTATCATGGTGGATTGGAACAAGATATAACTTTCAAGTCTCAACAGGTAAGATGGGAAAATATTTTAAAAATTATCTTCCAGAACCATATTTGGAGATGTATGTAAATACTTATTCTGATAGTAACTATAAGAATTTTTGGGATTCCATAATTCTCACATGTGAGTTGTTTAGAACTTTAGCAGTGGATGTTGCAGATAACCTATCATTCACATATCCAATTGATGATGATAAGAATATGACGAAATTCCTTAAACATGTAAGATATTTGCCTTCTGATGCAAAAGACATTTTATAAAAAAATATTTTTTTCATAATTAAATTGTTTAACTAACGGATGCAAGAGTTAAACAAGGGGTCGTCGATTATGACGGCCCTATTTTTATGTACTGGAATAATTATTGTAATTTTATGTTAAAATTAATATGTGAACTAAAGTAATTAAAGTAACTGGCAGTAATGTTGAATAAGGGAATAAGGGCTTAATGATGAAAAAAATAATATTGTTCGGTCATTGGGGTGAGCAGATTTTGAAATTCATTGAATTTGGAATAGGAAACAAGTGGTTAGTTAGGACTGAAACAGAATTAGAAGATGGCACGGAATATGAGGAGAAAGGAATAAAAGGTCCAATAAATTTCTTCTCCTTGTATTTAAGAATTTGGATTGGTACAACCGTTGTAATATTAGATTTAAAAGAAGGTATTAAAAGACAAAAGAAAAACCGTAAAGCATTTAAAGCTATATTTGGTATAGTCAGTTGTTAAGTCTTGTTTCACTAATGGGAACGGTTGCATTAGTGGAACAAGCTGTCGTTGACATTGCAGAACTAACGAAGCAGTTGAAATTAAACTGAATTGTAAAATTACTATAATATTGATTATTAGGTGCGAGTTCAGTGGACAATTATTTTAAATTAAAATCCTTTATTTTGTCATTGAAAGGGGCAGATTTTTTGAATACAAAATTGATAATAGTAGAAGGGCTTCCTGGATTCGGGAAATCCACCACTGCAAACTTACTATACGATATTCTAATTGAAAAAAATATTGACGTGGAGTTATTTCTTGAAGGAAATCTCGACCACCCTGCTGATTATGAAGGAGTGTCTTGTTTTAATAAATCTGAATTCAAAAGTATGTTAGTGAATAGTGGTATTTTTAGATAAGTAATTAATGATAGCGTTACGAAGAGAGGCAACAATTATTTATTGCCATATAGAAAAATTAAAAATGAATATGGATCTAATTTTCCTGATGGTTTATTAAATACCATTTTAAAAAATGACATATATGAATTGCCATTAGAAAAGAATCTTGAACTAATAACTGAAAAATGGAGGGATTTTGCAGATAAAGCCAACAACGAAAATAAAACTTATATTTTCGAATGCTGCTTCATACAAAACCCTTTAACAATCGTAATGGTTAAATATGGTGAGCAAAAGGAAAAAGTTATAAGTTATGTCAGTGCATTAGCGAAAATCATAGAAAAATTAAACCCAGTATTGTTTTATATAGAGCAAGATGATTTAGAATTCTCATTCAAAAAGGTATTTAATGAAAGACCAAAAGAATGGTCTACTGGATTTATTGAGTATTATACAAATCAAGGTTATGGGAAAATAAACGGGTATAACGGTTTAGAAGGTACAATTAAAGTGTTGGAAGCAAGAAGAGATGTTGAAAGAGAAATATTTGAAATGTTAAATATAAAGAAAACAAAAATTGATAATTCACTATATGAAACTGCTAAATATAAGTCATGGATAAATAAAAAATTGAATTTATTTGAGGTTCTAAATTAATGTAGTGCTGTATTTAACAAAAGAGCGCAATTCTTTAAGTTAAAGGTCTAATTTCTATTTATATCGTGAATTGATGTACTTAAACTGCCGGTTGCGATTGTTGAGCAAGAATAGTCGCTTCTTGTGCTAAAGAGGCAGAAGTTGAAGAAAGGTATTTAGGAGGAATAATCATCATTTCAATTTTACAAGTAAAACAAAAGAAGATAGAGATACTTAGGAAAGGTAACAAAGGGAAAGTAATTGTCATTCTAACAGGGATGGGCTGCTCCTTTGATGAGTGGTACAACATTACACAGGCTTTAGGTGAAACAAATAGAGTGGTTATGTTTCATCGACCTGGACTTGGAGAAAGTGAAATTAGTAATGAAGTTCGTAATACCGAGGCTGTTGTTGAAGAATTGAATGATTTACTGTCAGTTCTTGGAGTTATCGAGCAAATTATATTGGTTGATCATTCATATGGTGGGCTGTGTGTACAACATTTTGTTAAAAGTTATCCTAAAAAAGTTGCAGGAATCGTATTAGTGGATTCAACTTCTGTGGATTTAGAGGAATTAGACACGTTAGATTTACCTGTATTGGATGAAGATGAGACTGATAAAATTTGGTTAGAGAAATGTAAAACATATGCTTCAATGGAACAAGAACAATTAAGGGGAATAGTAAATCCTACTCTTTCTGAAAAGCTAAATTTAGTTCCTAAAGAGATTAAACAACGATTATTAGATTTTCAAGTAAGACCTTCTTTATACAAAGCAATGTATTCTGAAATAAGTAATTGGAAACAAGATGCCAAGGTGATTAAGTCCTTAGAAACAACTCTTCATGTACCACTTATTGTTATAGGGAGAGATAAAGAGTTTAGCATTAAGATGGAAGCTCAAAGTGGTTTACCAGAAGAAAAACTACGGATCTTTGAAGAAAAATGGCAAGAACTCATTATAAAACAAGGAAAAATCTCTAACAATAGCATTATTGTATTCGCACGAAGCTCAAGCCATTCTATACATATTGATAGACCAGACATCTTTATTCAATCAGTTTCTGATATTGTGAATAAATGTACTTGAAATAACGGGTGCAAGATGCTGCCATTGTTAAACTAACTAGCAGGATTGTTCAAGAAGAGATTAATATAATTGGGGGGATAAAATGAAATATTTCTTGAAGTTAAATGCTATTAGTATTCTATATGCTTTAATGGTATTTATTCCAGTTCAACTTATGGTGAATGTTTATAGAATAAGTAGACTAACAAATTGGGAAATAGGCACGGTTAATATATTAACTGGTGTTATTCTTCTAATTGAAGTAATCATTGGCACAATAATTCTTTATTTCTTAACAAAAAAATGGTTAAATGGGCGAAAAGCAAACCTTTGGACTATCATTTTATGGATACCATATTTTGTGCTTTTCATTTATATTTTCACAACTTTATTCCCGATAACTTACGGTGGTGACGATCCTAACCCTGCCTCTGGTCTTTCAATAATTGGAGGGTTGATAATGTATCCGTTTTATATACTAATTCTTAATTTCTTTAGTATCACATCTGAGAAAAAAACAATTAAGACTCCTTGATAAAATAAGGTTGTGAAGAATTGTACTTGAATTAGTTAGTGATTTGTATAACTACATTATACGGTTGAAAACTAAGATATCCTTGTTGAACTAACAATAGTTTGCCAATTACTACAATCCTATTTTTAAAATAAGATGCTAAAAACTTAAAAATGGCGGCGGTAGCTTATTCTACTATTAGCCCCCTTTATTTGGTGGGTTTGTTGTAACATACGTTTGTGCAATAAAGTCGTGAATTGCACGTTTATCTTCTCTTAGCCCTACCATAAAGGCACTTACAATCAATCCTATTCCTAATGTTAGAATATAGGCTATTCCTGCAACTATATCCCTTAATATCATTGTGCCAATTCCAACTTTTTCCCCATCGACTCTGACAATGCGATTTCCTGCCATTCTTCTACCTAATGTGTATCCATACCAGAAAACAGGTATTATCAGGGCATAGATGAATCCTAATATATCAATCGGACGAAAATTAGTATCATTATAAAATTCTCCATATATAAGTAGCGAGATGAACCCTGTCACTATAAATATAATAATTAAATCTAATATTCTTGCTACAAACCTATTCCCAAAACCTGCTGGATTATTAATATCCATACAAAAACTCCTTTCATGATCTTCTCTTAAACATTAAATACGCTTAATTATTGTTCTTGTTAAAGAAAAGTTGATTAGTGATGTATTCACGATTATCAATTTCAGTTATTATTTTGTTTTTCAATTCATCATCAACATCACTATTGACCCAAATATTCACTTCTATTTCTTTTGTTTCTGTCAAAATTACTTCGACATTTACTTTTGTATATTCTGGTATGTATTCCTGTACTATAGCTGTTACGTCTTCTATTGCCGTTTTTTTGAAACTTTCAAATTCGTATCCATCCGTAATTTGTTTATTCCCAATATTTTGCCCTACATAGAATTGAATGTCTGGTTGATTTATTTCGTATGCTCGTGCCTGATAGGTATTATGGATAAGGTCATAGGAGATATCACTGATTATAAAATCACTTTGGTATTCATTCTCTAAATGGTTTTCAAATTCCTTGTTGTATTTATATAAACTCTAGGGTGTTCCATAATTAAAAAAGAAAACAAAACTACCAATAAGGATGAAAGACACCCAAAAGATTTTGGATTTTAATAATTTCACTAAAATTCTCCTTTTTATCTTGGCTATATTGTCCTCTAAAATTCAGTGGGACCACTCATTTGGGACATAAGTAAAGCAAAAACGAAAAATGCTCCACTTCCAAATGCGATAATTATCGCTAAAATCGCAATGGAGTTTTTTTCTGTATCTTTAAAAATAGCTATAAAGCTAAAAATCAAAGATAAAATGATGGACAATGAAACAAGAAAAAAACCGAAATCAGGATGGATTCTTATTAGTCCATATATTAAAGCAAAGAAAAATGGCATTGAAAATATGCTTAATAGTAATGACCAGTAGCTTATCCAAGAGAAATTTTTCAATTTAATCACTCCTCAAATATTTAACTATTCTGCCTCCTTAGCATAAGGAACGAATGTCCTTATTAAACAATAGCACGCGTTTGTTCAAAGAGTTTAGGCTTTATCCTTAAATGTTTTATAATATTCTTGTCCTAAGATTATTAACCCTAATATAGTTAATAGAACTCCTACAATAAATGGAAAACCTAAAAATAAAGACTGTACAACTTCACTGCCATATTGCTCTGCTCCAAAAATTGCATGCCATAATTTCGACTTACCAGACCATTCTGTTATATTAGTTGCGTAAATTGACCCAGCTAAAATAATTGTTAAAGTAACTAATAAGCCACCAAGCATTATAAATCCACCAATTACAATCCTTTTCATTATTTGCCCCCTTATTTTTATTGCCATCTTATTCTTCTTTACCTCAGCTAATTTCACTAAATTGCTCCGTACAACAAGCAAATGTTCGTTAATGTTATTAGTCTATATACATCTTCGTGAGCATTAATAATACAAAGAGAAACCACGCTTAATAAAGTGGTATACGTAATATTACACCCATTTTAAAAAGGCGATCGTGTAAACCACCAAATTAAAAGTAATATAACTGCTACAATAAACCAAATAAATGCGATAACATATTTTCTTTCAGTCTTCTTCTTTCCAACATTAGCAGCGACTACACCACCAATTAAAGCAATAGTTATTGCTAACCAAGTCCAAAAAGTCATAGAAACCCAACCCATCTTTAAATTTAATTCAACAAATTCATTGAATATTATTGCCACGTTAGTTCCATAAGAAATAGGAGCAGCGACATATTACCCGTTAGCTGAAGAAGATATAAGCAACAACACCTAAACTAAGCCAAGTAAATGTATCTAGTAATGAATAGTAGTATAACTTTTCCTCTTTCTTGTATAAAAATTGTTCTATGCTCATCAAAACGTCAAATAATGCAAAAGCAATGGGCATTAGGATAAAAAGGTTTGCATTAGGAAATATAAATGGAATAGAAAGATAAACGATAATACCACAATAGAAAATCGTAGCGAATAATTTATTCTCATGCTGAATCCATCTAAAACCTCTTCTGGATATAGTTAACCTTTTCTTAATTGCTCTATTTATAAATATATAAATAATTATGATAACGAATATAATTAAATATCCCATGTATTAATACACCTCTTCTAACTTATAAACACGCCACTACAGTATGTTTCTCTATTGATATTAACCTGCCTTTTGCAGGATAGAAGCTATTGCATTTTCAATTACTTGTTTAGCTAGCTATTGCTCTGATTTGTTGAAGAATAACTCATTTTGTGAAAAGTGTATTTTAATTATATACTGTGTTTTCTCAATTAAATTGAAAGGGAGTTTATTTAGTGCGAAAAACTTCAAATCTGTGCTCTCTCCATCATTTATAGATAATTCGCCACTTACATTAGAGGTTGTGTAAACAGCATTTACTCCAAATATTTCATCACCATTAGGGTATTTGAAGCATTCTTTTTCTCCAGACAAAATATCAACAAATTCTATGTCTTTAGCCTTTAAGCCAGTCTCTTCATATAGTTCTCTTATAGCCGTTTCCTCTAAACTTTCTCCATACTCCATAACACCTCCAGGAAATCCCCATTTGTTAATATCAGAACGCTGTTGGAGTAAAGTTTCTCCTTTTTTGTTAAAAACAACAACTGTTGCTCCAGCTACAAAGAGAGGCTGCGTTCCAATAAGTTTTCGCATATCTTTTATATAACTACCCACATAATAACCTCATCTCTTTAATTCTTTAAGTAACCTGCTGTGTTCGTAGTATAAGGTTAACCAGATTTTTAGTTTTAGAAAAATTCTTAACAAACTCTATACTCATTTTAACATAAAAACCCATATCCTTTTTCATAACAACTAGATTTTTCCATCCTGAACAGTCCTTTCGTTGTATCATTGATTAAATTTTTGTTAGAGTAATAATGTACATAATTAAGTAGAAAGCGAATTAAAAAGGAGGGTTGAAAATGGAATGGTATGTAAAAGTAATAAAAAAGTATGCAGAGTTTAGTGGGAGATCAAGACGGACAGAATACTGGATTTTTACATTATTCAATACAATTATTGGAATTATCCTTACAAGTTTACAATCAATCAGTGAATTATTTGTTGTCTTAACCGTGTTATATTCTCTATTTGTTTTAATACCAGGTATAGCAGTTACCGTGCGTAGACTTCATGACATTGGTAGAAGCGGTTTTTGGATTTTGATTAGCTTTATCCCGATTATTGGTTCTATTATCTTATTTGTATTCACTTTACTAGATAGTGAACAAGGCGAGAATAGATACGGACCCAATCCTAAATTTGAATAATTTATTTTTTTTAGAAAAAATCAAAGCCGATCTTCCAACTAGGGAGATCGGCTTTGATTTTATATTATTATAAATTGCAGATGAGAGAGTATTTAGTGGTTTTCTTTTTCCTCAAAAATAAAATTTTGAATTGTAGTTGACTTCTGAGGTGTATTAACCATATAATACAGATATAAATAGTGTATGAACTAATTAATACACACACTTCAAAAGTGGATTGCATAAAAGCGTGTATAGGAGTTGTTTTGATGAATGTGAAGCTGAATAATCGTGATCCAGTCTATTTACAAATTGTTCGGTATTTTAAAGAGAAAATTGCAATTGGTGAATTCGAACCTGGTGATGAAATACCATCAAGACGCGAGTTGGCTGGTCGGATGAAAATTAATCCCAATACCGCACAACGAGCGTATAAGGAAATGGAGGAACAGGGATTGATTTATACGGAAAAGAATCTTCCAAGTAAAATCACGACAGACCAAAAGACACTAGGTATGGTGAGAGAAGAATTGCTGGTGGAAGCTGTGGATACGTTTGTAACATCGGTTCGAGCGATTAATGTTCCAGTAGATGAATTACTTGATCTGGTTAAATCTAAGTACACGGATGATGAGGAGGCGTAAGTATGATTGAAGTTAAAGGGATCGAGAAGAAGTATGGGAGAAAGAAAATATTAAAAGACGTGTCTTTTACAGCGAACAAGGGTGAAATTACGTGTTTGATTGGAATAAATGGAGTAGGAAAAACAACGATTTTAAATGCAATTATGGCGCTAACACCTATTAACAAAGGGCAGATTTTAATTGACGGAGAACCGCTAGATAAAAACTCCTTTGAGAAAATCACCTTTATTCCAGATGCAATTACAATGCTTCCGCATATGACGATTGCAGAGACAATGGATTTTATGAATGACTTTTATACATCTTGGAATCAAGATCGTGCAACGGAATTACTAGGTTTTTTTCGACTAAATAAAGAAGAGAGAATTTCAACCTTATCCAAAGGAAACACAGCAAAAGTTAATCTGTTACTCGGTTTAGCGCTTGATGTCGACTATGTATTAATGGACGAACCATTTTCCGGTATTGACATGTTCAGTCGAGAAGAAATTGCCAATGTTTTCACGAGTCATTTAATTGAGGGACGCGGGGTTATCATTACGACACATGAAGTAGGGGATATTGAACATTTAATCGATAAAGTTGTCTTACTGGATAACGGCTGTGTCACAAAGGAATTTAATGCGGAAGAAGCACGTGAAGACGAAGGGAAATCTGTCATTGATGTGATGAGAGAGGTGTATCAAAGATGAAGAATTATTTAAAGCTCGTTAACTTTGAATTTAACCGTGTGGTAAAATTATTTGCCGTATTATTAGGGATCACGTTTGTTGCACAGATGGCTGGGGTGTTTTTTCAGTCAAGAAAGTATCTTGATCAGGCGAATGAACAAATCTATGAATTGATGATCCCGAAAGAACAGTTTTTAGCAGACTTTGGCCAGATGAGTTTTATTGATGTTATTAATAGTTTATGGTTCTTGGGGCCAATTGCATTATGTGCGGCAGGGGTAGGATTCTATATCTTTCTGATTTGGTACCGTGATTGGTTTGGCAAAAATACCTTTATCTACCGTTTATTAATGCTACCAACAACAAGATTGAATATCCTTTATGCCAAACTTACGGTGATTTTAACGATGACACTCGGTTTGGTTGCCTTTCAACTTATTATTTTACCAATCGAAATGATGCTTCATAAAGGCATGGTAACAGATGAATTTCGCTTGGATATGAGTTTGACAGAAATTTTGGCAAGTACTGGATTAAACATCATTATTCCACAAAGTCTCACACAATTCTTTATACATTATGGATCAGGGATAATGGCAGTTAGTGTTCTTTTTACCGCGATTTTATTGGAAAGAAGTTTTAAGTGGAAAGGAATCCTCGCAGGAATCGTATACGGTGCGCTTGCAGTAGGCGTATTTATATCGCCATTGCTTTTACAGGACTTAGTATTAGATGGATTCTTCTATCCAATTGAATTGTTTGTTATTGAAATTGTTCTGGTTTTGATTGTTATCATAGTATCTGTTTGGCTGAGCGGATTCTTATTGAAGAAAAAAATCACGGTATAAGGAGTGAGTAAAATGAAAAAGTACTGGAAATTAATTTCCACCACAGCTATTATTGTACTAAGTATAGGAACGTTTTATGTGAACGTTGCTTTGTCAGCGGAACAATTCCCGACGTTTGTGATTAAAACGGTAAGCGGTGATAAAGCTGAGATAAAGCCATTGGTGTTGCAGGGATATTACGAGGAAACTAATAGTTATGTTAGCAATAACTTAACTATCACAACAGAAGGGTCTACATACATGGGCTATACCTTTCTAGATCAATTGATTGGACAGCCAGATGTGATGATCGAGGAATTACAGGAAGAGTATCGAGGCTTTATGCGTGGTAAAACGACCTGGATAGATTTGTTTTATGAGGATGAGCAGTATTTAGCTTATGGAGATGTAAGTTATAAGATGGGTTCCATGCGCTTAAGTGATTTTAAGTTTGATGTTTCTCTTTTAAATAAAAAAGATGTGGACACGAATGCCTTCACCTTAGAGGTTCCTAATGGTGAAAATTTAGAATATATGTCTGTTGATAGTGTTCAACTAAATGGTAATGAGCTAACCCTAATTACTCAAAATTCGATCCTGAAAAATGATGAGTACTATGATGAAAAACATATTTACACGATTAATATAGATGATCAAGCGATAAGTAGTCATGAAGAACTTTACCAGGTTACACAAGGCGACGGTAATACGTACACTAATGTCCAATTGGTTGAAACAAGTCCTACCAATACGAATGAACATATTATTCTTTTGAAAACAGAAGAAGAAATGATGGAAGAAATGGAATCTTCTAGAACAGTAGAAATGAATCAAGAAATCATTTCCTATAATCTAGTAACGAAAGAAAGAGAAACCATTGATGTACCAGAATTAAATTTAGAGGAGAACCAACTTAGCTTCTTTGAAGGTTCGACGCTTTATTTTACAAAAGTAGCCGAACAGGAACTGGTAGTCACTCCTTATAATTTAATGGATGAGCAAGTAGGCCAGGCAATAACTCTACCACTATCTAGTGACAATGAGGAAGGTGTTCAACCCCCAATGATCATGGTGAATAATGGTAAAATCTATGTGGCGGAATCACAGATGAACAAGGATCTTGATGCTAATGTAGTCGTTGCAGACTTGAACACTGGTGAAACACTTTTTGAAGGCCAAATTGCTTTAGAAGATTCCTCTGAAGAAATAGGAAATTATGAATTATATATTCATGAAATAGTATTGAGATAAAATTGAAAGGCAAGTCATGCTTTTTTGTAACCGAGATAAGCTTCTAATAAAATCAAACTTTCTAGAATGAGGAGAGGGCTTTATATGAAAACAATAGTAAATCACTCCTACTTTCTAGGAAGTGTTGATCAACATATGACGGAGAAAAAAATAAATGAGCTTTATGTAGAATATAAGAACAGGGTTTACAGACTGGCACTATCTTATGTAAAAGATAGCTATCTAGCAGAGGACCTTTCCCATGAAATTCTTGTTAAATGTTATATAAAACGCGAAAAATTCAAAGGAGATTGTTCTTTTCATTCTTGGATAAATAAAGTTGCAAGTAATCACTGCATTGACTTTTTGAGGAAAAATTATCGTCACCAGGATTTGCTTCAGGAGAACCTAGAGCTATTTACTAGTGATGTAATTTGTTCGCCTGAATCTGAAGCAATAACAAACTGTGATCATGAAGAAATTAGAAACAATCTAAGACAGCTATCCTCGAAATATAGGGAGGTTATTGTTCTCTATTACTTTAAACAATTATCGTTGAAAGAAATAGCTGATCAATTAAATTTAAATCTATCAACTGTAAAAACACGCTTGTTTAGAGCGAAGAAGATGTTGAAGGATATGTATTAATGGATGGGAAGTAGGGGACGGACGGACCCAGTGAAAAAATAGTCTATTTTCGGGGTACTTAAATGTCTCAGCACACGACAAACGTGGTTTAGAAGCGATTCTATGACCACGTTTTTTAATTGCATTTTTTCACTTTGAAAAAGTTGGACTTTATCATCGGTCCCGAACCGTCCCCTGTTCCCTGAAACAAAAATATGAAATTATTGTTAATTTAGTTTGCAATGCTATGTAAGGGTTTACCTTCATAATAGTGCACTTTGCGTAGGATTAAGGTTAATCGTTAGACCTTAAACCATGTATGAATCGTGCACTGTTCTGTTTCGAACCATGTCGAAGAAATTAATATTTTCTTTACAATAAACGCGTTGATTAAAAATTTTTAAACGACTAATATTGATTAGAAATATTTGTAATAAAATTAGGGATGAAAAATGGAGGAATAGCAAATGGGAAAGGTTACAGTTGGACATGAAAATGAAATTGAGATTGAGCTTCACTATGAGGATGTAGGAGCGGGTAAACCGGTTGTCTTGATTCATGGTTGGCCGCTCAGCGGAAGATCTTGGGAGAAGCAAGTGCCTGCATTGGTGGAAGCAGGTTATCGAGTAATTACTTATGATCGTCGAGGGTTCGGTCAATCCTCACAACCTTGGACTGGTTACGATTACGATACACTCGCAGCAGACTTGAATAAATTGATCTTACAACTGGACCTTCAAGATGTAACGCTGGTTGGTTTTTCTATGGGAGGCGGTGAAGTGTCGCGTTACATCGGCACTTATGGAACAGATCGTTTGGCAAAAGCGGTGTTAGCCGGCGCAATTCCTCCGTTTCTGCACAAAAATTCAGATAACCCGGATGGAGGATTCGATGATGAGACTATCCAAGGTTTTCTAGACGGGGTGAAAGCCGATCGATTGGCGTTTCTGGATACGTTTATGACAAACTTCTTCGCATCGGGGGATCGAACTGATTTGGTTACCGAAGCTTTCCGTCTGTATAATCGCGATATTGCCGCCTTCGCTTCACCGAAAGGCACACTTGATTGCATCTCAGCATTTAGCTATACAGATTTTCGTGGGGATTTGGAGAAATTCAACTTGCCAACGTTAATACTCCATGGTGAAGCCGATGCGGTTGTACCTGTTGAAATCAGCGGTCAGAGGGCACATGATCAGATTCCAGGCGGCCAGCTAGTACTAATTAAAGACGGGCCGCACGGATTTAACGCTACACATGCAGAAGAATTTAACCATGCATTGGTGAAATTCTTAAATTCCTAATGCAATGGAGAATGGCGCTTCCCAGGAAAAAGAGTAATGACGATCAAAAGACTATCTAAATAAGCAAATTTCTGAATGGAAAATCCACACCGTGAACTACGGTGTGGATTTTCCCATGAATATGCTTTGAAATGGGAAAAGCTATGTAATCAGTTAGAAAATTATAAATTAAGTAGGCGTGACAATAAAAAATGAGATAGCCTTTTCCTATGAAGATAGTAAAATATAATATTTAGAGGTCTATATTGAGCGACTTGAAGAACATGGTTGGCGAGTTGTCACAAAAGAAGATTAAAAACGCTGATTATTGCAGATGCATTGAGCCCAAGATGAAAGTCCATAAGTCATCTTAAACACACTATTATCAAAAAAACATATGCGTTCCATTATAATCCACTTCTATTGTGGAATACTCTTTGTAGATAGTAGTTTGTTTACGAGGAGGATCTGTTATGGATGAACCAAAGAAGGAAAGTCAGCAATTAGATAAAATAAGTCCGTTTGAATTGAAAGACAAGCTCATTGATCTAGCAATTGGAAAAAAGAGAATAACGAGAACGATGTTAGATGCGGGGCGTGGTAATCCGAATTGGATAGCAGCGACAGCTCGGGAAGCGTTTTTTGCACTTGGACAATTCGCTGTTATCGAATCAAGAAGCGTTTGGAATGAAGGCGATTTAGCTGGCATGCCAAATCGTGATGGAATTGCGGAACGAATTTCTAACTATGTGAATGAAAATCAGGGTATTCCAGGAATTCCATTGCTGAAAGAAGTTATTGCTTACGGAATTAATCAAAAACAGTTTGAGGCTGATGCATGGGTCTATGAATTAGTCGATGGCATTATAGGCGATAACTATCCAAATCCCGATCGAATGCTTGTTAGAACGGAACAGGTTGTCCATGATTTTTTAATGAAAGAAATGGGTGGGCAAGATGTGTCAGGGACTTCATTTGATTTATTTGCTGTAGAAGGTGCAACAGCAGCAATGTGTTATATCTTTGAGACGTTATATAGAAATCACTTACTCTCCAAGGGATCGAAAATAGCGGTGATGGTTCCCATTTTTCCACCGTACATAGAGATTCCAGAGCTCCCTAACAATGATTACCACCTTGTGCGAATAGAAGCAAGTGGTGTAGATGATGAAGGAAATCACACGTGGCAATACCCCGAGGAAGAATTAGAAAAGTTAAAAGATAAGGATATTAAAGCACTCTTTCTCGTTAATCCAAGCAATCCACCATCTGTTTCGATCAAAAAAGAATCAATCGAACAGATTATACAAATTGTGAAACAAGATAATCCCAACTTGATGATTATTTCCGATGATGTCTACGGGACTTTTGTTGAAGGATTTCGTTCATTAATGATGGATTTGCCTTACAATACAATTGGCGTATATTCTTTTTCAAAATATTTTGGTGTGACAGGTTGGCGGTTAGGAACTGTCGCCATCAATCAAACGAATGTGTTTGATCAATTAATTAAAGCGTTACCGGACGAAGAGAGGGAAGTTTTGAATAAAAGATATGCCTCGCTTACGTCGGATCCGGAAAACCTTACGTTTATCAATCGCATGGTAGCGGATAGTAGGGACGTCGCAATGAACCACACTGCTGGATTATCGACACCACAACAAATACAAATGGCGATTTTTTCAATTTTTGCGGTGCTTGATACGAAAAATGTATATAAACAAAAAACGAATGACATTTTACATCGCAGAATGCATTTATTATATGAAGGTCTTGGTTTGCCGAAGAAAGACTTACCATACGAGGCTGACTATTATACGAAGATTGATTTGGAAATCTGGTGTAAGCATCATTATGAAGAAGGGTTTACAGACTACCTTAAAAAGAACTACAAACCAGTAGACATATTATATCGCTTAGCCGAAAAGTCATCGATTGTATTATTAGGTGGCGAAGGATTCTTAGCACCAGCATGGTCAATCAGAGTGTCACTTGCTAATTTAAATGACGAAGCATATTCGCGTATTGGTCAAGAATTGAAAAATGTGCTAGAAGATTATGTGAAGGAATGGAAAGGATAGTACCACCATTTTAATTAGAATTTTTATGTGTTTCAAATAATTTCCATGTTATAGTTGTAGTGATTAAAAGATAAGCCAAATAAGAATTCTATAAAAAAAGAACTTTTGCAATTTTGATTGATACTATGATAGGAAAGGTGATTAGTATGCATGATAATGAAGCATCTGTGTCAAGTAATCTTAGTGGTCATGACGTGATTGGGTCTCTGCCTTTTGTGGGCAGATGGTTAGTTGGATCTACCCCAGCAAAGCGGGTGCCGAGTCATGGTACAGATATGTTTGGGGTAGGTTATGCTATTGACTTTATTGCAGTCGATGAACAGAATCGATCAAGTACATCCACAAGTTGGCGTACACATTTAGGGACCGAGTCTCCTGAAATATTCTATGCATTTGGTCTGCCGGTTGTCTCACCTGTTTCTGGAAAAGTAGTCAGCATTCATAATGGCGAACCCGATCATGAAGCACGGCGATCGGTTCTAACATTGATACCTTATATGTTGGGGCAAGGCAAGAGAATTCGTAAGGGACCGGAAACAATCGCTGGAAATTACGTAATAATTGCACCAGACAATTCTGATGTATTTATTGCCATTGTTCACCTACAGTTAAATTCACTTGTAGTGGAAAAAGGGCAGTATATATCAGAAGGACAACACATCGCTAATTGTGGCAATTCTGGAAACTCAACGCAACCACATATTCATATTCAAGCAATGAATAGTACAGACTTTTCTATTACGCAAGGTGTTCCGTTATACTTTCGCAAGTTTTCCCAGTGGAATAAAGGAGAAAGCGTACGAAAGTCTCGTAAGAACGCTTTCCCTGATGCTGATACTATTGTCAGTCCTGAGTAAATCATCAGAATAAAGTAAAGGCAGGAATTTGTTGATTTTTGTAGAAACTAGATACTATGAAGAAATATCTATTTTGAGGGAGTGAAGTTTATGGGTTTTATGGATGGTCTATTAGGTAATTACTCTGAGGTAACAATTGACGAACTACATAGTCAATACGGTGAGTATTTAATGCTTGATGAACAAATTGAAATGGGATTTAAGTTAGTTCGAGATACATTTATATTTACGGAAAACCGGTTAATCTTGCTTGATCACCAGGGTGTAACAGGAAAGAAAACACGAATCCTTTCTATTAGCATTGATGCTATTTTCGATGTGACATTGGAAACTGGTGGAACAGGCTTTGATGATAGTGAACTCACCGTTCACTACATTGTTTCACCTTATTATAGGGCGAACAATGTGGAGACAAGCACCTATACGTTTGAATTTGGTAAGAAATTTAACGTGCAACCAATTTATGTGGCGCTAACAACGCTCGCGCATGAAAACAGAACTAGAATTAATAAATAAGGATAGGACTGTAAACCTTCTTTTTAAGGGGACTGTTAATAGCATAAAAATGGTGTCAGGCACTTTTTAGTTGCCTGACACCATTTTTTTATTTCCATATCGTCCTGTTGTTAAAACAACATGTTTGATCAATGCGTGTTTAGTCATGCATTCCTCCGGCTTCACGAGAAGTCATTGCACCTTGGCCGTCTTTTACATCTTTTTGAATTTGTTTTTTTAACTTTTTGTGGATCTGTACCAGCAAATTCAGGTTCCATATAATCTACGTTTTGTTTCGCTTGTTTATTTTTTGGCATTAAAGTTTCTCCTCACAGGATTGTTTGGTTACACATATGGTTTACAGAAAGTACTGGTTTATTCAAAAATAAAACGGTCAGACATAATTAGTGAAAATTTTTCTCTAAAGTAATACAATATGTAAAGTGGATAGAGAATGAAGGTTTTCTAACTCATAAAAACAACATGACGTATGAAGGGTGATTGATAAATTGGATACATTAACAAAGACGAAACGTTTACAGATAGCTTTATTGTTGGGATCGCTTTCTTTACTGGGTCCTTTCACAATAGATACATATTTACCGTCCTTTCCAACTATTGTAGGAGACTTAAATACAACTGCTTCTTTAGTGCAATTAAGTTTAACGACGTGTCTTTTAGGACTAGGCGCGGGACAATTGATTATTGGACCAATGAGTGATGTGATAGGTCGTCGTAAACCATTGCTTATTTTTCTAAGCTTGTATTTGCTTGCATCATTAGTTTGTTCTGTAGCACCTAATATCTATGCGTTGCTTGCTTCTCGTTTCGTGCAAGGCTTTGCAGCTGCAGGTGGACTTGTTATTTCAAGAGCAATCGTTAGGGATCTCTATAGTGGAAGGGAACTTACGAAATTTTTTGCTACATTGATGTTAGTCGGAAATCTTGGTCCAATTATTGCACCAATAGCAGGTGGTGCTATACTTACTTTTGCTAATTGGAAAGTGGTCTTTCTTTTCTTGGCTTTCGTTAGTTTGATTTTAATAGTAGTTGTTTCTTTCAAGCTCGAAGAAACATTACCAGCGGAAAAGCGTATACCAAGTAATTTTAGAAATGTAGTTGGTAATTTTGGCACCTTATTAAAGGATAGTGAATTTACAGGTTACGCATTTGCGCAAGGTTTTACGATGGCTGGAATCTTCGCATATGTATCTGGGATTTCTTTTGTTTATCAAAATATCTATGGTGTTTCGCCACAAGTATTCAGTTTGTTATTTGGTGTAAATGGTTTGGGTCTAATCGTAGGTACGCAAATTGTTGGTCGAGTTTCAGTTATTTCTGAGCGCGCTTTTTTGAAAATTGGTTTAGCTATTTCTAATTCTGCAGCTGTTTTATTGCTGATCGCTCTACTATTAAAAGCACCATTAATAGCTGTTGCCATTCCTATTTTCTTTTTCGTAACCTCGATCAGCATTATTGCAACGTCTGCTTTTTCTTTGGCTATGGAAACGAAAGGGCATATGGCGGGAAGTGCATCTGCATTACTCGGTGTACTGCCATTTTTACTAGGATCGTTAACTGCTCCACTAGTGGGAATAGCCGGAGAAAATTCAGCAATTCCAATGGGGGTTGTTATCTTGTCGGCAAGCTTGCTAGCATTTTTATCGTATTTTATATTAGTCCGAAAAACGCCATTCAAAGTAAATAGTACAGAACAAATGGTTAAAAATAACTTATAGTTTAGGGTTAATGTGACACCTTTTTTTAAAAATGAGATCATACTTCAGTGCTAGTAACCGAGCATATTGAAACTAAAAGTTGAAGACTTTTGGTACAATAGATGATAGATAAACATAAATGGAGGGATTATTTTGCATATTGAAATGTGGACTGACTTTGCTTGACCGTTTTGCTATATTGGCAAAAAGCATCTGGAGGATGCTCTTAAAAAAATTGATCACCCAATTGAAGTAACTTATAGAAGTTTCGAGTTGGATCCAACATCGGAACGAGATATAAAAGAAAATATGTATGAAATGTTAGCGAAAAAATATGGAATGACTATAGAGCAGGCAAAAGCAAACAGTCAGAACATGGTTAAGATGGCAAAAGAAGCTGGTTTGGATTACCATTTAGATACACTGATTTTAACCAATACGTTTGATGCCCATCGACTGGCTGTCTTCGCTAAAAAACATGGTTTGATGAAGGAAATGACTGAGAGAATATTGCATGCTTATTTTACAGAATCAAAACACATTGGTGACCATAATACATTAACAGAATTAGCTGTTGAAGTTGGATTGGATCGAGAATTAGTGACCAATATGCTTGCTAGTGATGAGATGAAGGTAGAAGTACGTGCAGACGAGCAACAAGCAACTGCATATGGCATTAATGGTGTGCCTTTTTTCTTAATTGAAAATAAGTATGCCCTTAATGGCGCGCAGCCTACAGAGGCGTTTGTACAAGCAATTGAAAAAGTAATAGCAGAGAACGAATCATAAAGTGTTAGCGTGTTTGGATTGAATCGATAATTTAATCAAGACAAATAATTTTAGAGAAGCTTGTGCTCAAGCTTCTTTTTTTTGGCATAATTTGTTCTTCATGTATATGTATATATTGACCGAAACAACAAAATATACATGTAATTTAATAATATTTTATTGCAAAACGATAAATAACTTGTTAAGATACAAATAGAAAATAACTAGGTGAGGTGCATGTGATGAATCGAGGATCAACAATTTTTTTAAAGATATCTATTTTTGTGATTGGAATTCCAGTGCTCGCTTTGTGTAGCTTTTTATTGCCAAAGATAGCAATGGAAGCCATCGAACAGGCGCAAAACGGGGAAGGATTAGGGTATGTTGTATTAGGCATTTTAATTATTATGTATGGATCGGCAATACCATTTTATATTGCGTTGTATCAAGGTTTGCTGCTTTTAAGTTACATTGACAAGAACCAGGCTTTCTCAGCATTATCAGTGAGCGCGCTGCGGAAGATAAAAAAATCTGCCAAACTAATTTTTGGTTTGTATGTAATGGCTTTACCATTGATTTTTATCATAGCGGAGTGGGACGATGCACCTGGCCTCGTATTGTTCGGGATGGTTATTGCTGGTGCTTCGCTGATTGTCGCAGTATTTGTTGCCACGCTTCAAAGACTCCTGCAGCAAGCGATCAACATAAAATCCGAAAATGATTTAACAGTCTGAGGTGGAAAATAGATGATTATAATCAATATTGACGTGATGCTGGCAAAAAGGAAGATGAGCGTAACAGAGCTTTCTGAGAGAGTTGGGATAACGATGGCTAACCTTTCTATTTTAAAAAATGGTAAAGCAAAAGCGGTTCGATTATCAACGCTGGAGGCAATTTGTAAGTCACTAGATTGCCAACCAGGGGACATTTTAGAATACAGAAGTGACGATGAAGATCAGGATCTGGCGTAAATGTTAAGTCTGATACGCTGTTGTGATTTCCACCTGTTATTTAGGCAAAACAATGATTTTAGGGGGATACAATCCATATGAAAATTCCTTTTTTAACGAAAAAAGATGAGGAAACAAATTTTTATTATACAGAAGCACAAACACCGGACCATATCGCGATCATTATGGACGGAAACGGGCGCTGGGCTAGTAATAGAGGGTTGCCAAGGTTTGCTGGCCATAAAGAAGGATTATCTGTTGTTGTAAAAGTGGTCAAGGCAGCTGTCAAATGCAAGGTCAAGGTGTTGACACTATATACGTTTTCCACGGAAAATTGGAAGCGTCCAAAGCCTGAGGTCGACTTTATATTGAAGCTTCCCAAAGAGTTCATGCATGTTTATCTGCCAGAGATTAAATCCAATAATGTACGTATTGAGGTTATCGGTAATATGGAAGGTCTTCCAATTTCTACACGTGAAGCGCTACAATATGCGATTGACTCTACGAAAGATAACGACGGCCTTCAGCTGAATCTCGCCCTTAATTATGGAAGTAAACATGAATTACTGCAGGCGATGAAAGGTATGTTTGCTGATCTACTCGATGAGAAATTGTCTCTTGATGAAGTAGACGAACAACATTTTTCAACGTATCTAGATACAGCTGGTATTCCAAATCCAGACCTACTTATTCGAACTGGTGGAGAAAAGCGCCTGAGCAATTTCCTATTATGGCAGATGGCCTACACGGAGTTCTGTTTCACTGATGTGCTATGGCCAGACTTTTCCGAAAAGGAATTTAGACTTGCCCTGGAAGAATACCAGCTACGAAAAAGAAGATTTGGTGGATTAGCATGACGTTTTCGAAATGGGGGGAGCATTTAGCTTCTCTTTTTTTTGGTTATTAATTTAAACCTGGAACAGTAGGTAGTGGTGAACTGTCCATCTTAAACCAGTTAATTAAGCTGAATTTTAGATAACGTATTTTTTATAAGGAAAAAGTAATAGTTTTTACTTATTAACTCGAACTTTCTGTTAAACTAGTAAAGGGTTTTATACGAAAGGCTAGAGAATCGAATGTTGGATAATAAGGAGCAGGACAATGTTTAAATTTTTCAAGAAAAAGAAGCAAGTAGAAAAAAAGTCTGTACAAACAAAGAAGCAAAATCCAAAGAAAAAGAAATCACCAACAAATAGAAGTAATGAGGAACTTGCTGCGGTTAAAGGCGAGATTGGCGAACATAAGATTGATATTCAGCTGGCTCAGATGCCGAAAGAATATCGGTATGTAAATGATCTTATGATTAAGAATTCTAAATCAAAGTCTGGTTATTCTCAAATAGATCATGTAGTGCTCACGCCTTACGGAATTTTCGTAATTGAGACAAAAAATTATCAAGGAACAATTTATGGTGGAAAAGATAGAAAGACATGGCTTGTAAATGGGAAGTTTAAGTTCATGAATCCTTTTAATCAGAATTATGGACATATTAAAGCGTTACTGCAGGTAGCGGGTGTGAAGCATAAGGATCTTATTATTTCGATGGTGTCGTTCACAAAACGCTGCACGTTTAAAGTAGGGCTGGAATTGCGCAAGATTACTTCTAATAATTTGATTGTTTATGATATTGAATTATCGGAATTTATCTATAGAAAAGTGAATGTCCAAAAGATTACACATAAAAAGCCACTTTTGACAGATGAGCAGATCGATCGAATTTATCAAAGTTTACTAGATGTAAACATTACAGATCAATCGATTCGCGCACAGCATAATGAAGCGATAAAGGCTGTGACCTCTAACGTTACTAAAACCGCTGCTTCAACAAGTACGTGTGTTGTATGTGATAAAGCTGTTACCGAAAAGGTGAAACAGTATTGTTTAGACAATGAACGCTTTAAAGGAAAAGTGTATTGTTACGAACATCAGAAAAGTTTGTAGTGAGGAAGCAGGTGACGGTTCTTTGCTTCCTGTCGTCATACACTATAGCATTAGGGCGTGCACATTAAGTAATTCAATAACTGTTGAAGATGAATATTTCGTATTCAGTGTCAGAAAATAATTAATAGTATAGGATTAGATAAAGAAGCCCCTACAATTGTGGGGGCTTCTAATAGTATATGCAGTATGTATAATTATTCTTTGATTATTATAGTTTTAATAGCGTGATAAATTACCAATAAACCAACAATTATTGCGGTTGTCCTCATTAAAAATTCTGCAATTAAAAGTCCGCCTAGGGTCCTTTGTATATCATAGCCCTGTCCCGTTATAATTACTGGAGCAAAGATTATCAGGGTACCAATAATTAGAGAGAGAATTAAAAAAGAAAAATTTGTTATGTTTTTTTTCATATAATAACTCCTTTGCATTAAGATAATGTAATCTTGTACATACAATCTCCTATTTGAGGACTTAAGTATATAATGATAGCAACCTATTGTAAATAGTTTACAAGGGAGTATTTGTGTTGTTTATTTAGCAATTGGTGGAAATGCGGAAAAGTCTTAGGACTTATGTTGTTATAAAAAATCTTCATACAAAGAACAACAGTTCCTTTTTTGATCTTTGTTTATGGTATAATTTAGTAAGATAATGTTCTGTTAGGGAGAGGTCGGCTAAGTCCCCAATGAGAGGGGGTGATGCCTATGGGTATGTATGAAAGTTTTATGGTGTTGTTTGGCTTTGGCACCTTCTTGCTTGCACTACTCGCATTGATCGTAACGTTGATCAATAGAAAATAGACCTCCCTATTTACCCATCAGTTCTTAGGTGAGGTCTATCTAGAAAAATGATAGCCGATCCCTCTGGGGGAACCGCTTATCTATAAACCACAGTTAGCGCTGTGGTTTATTAGTATATAATGATCTTAAATAAATTATACCATATTTATTAAATACAAGAAATAATTAGAATGCAAATAATGAACCTCAATTTTATCGCTTCGATAATTTCCATGATAATATCAAAATGTTCCGGCTAACCCCATTTGAGAGGGGGTGATGCCTATGGGTATGTATGAAAGTTTTAGGCTGCTGTTTGGTTTTGGCATCTTCTTGATTGCACTACTCGCATTGATCGTAACGATCAATAGAAAATATACCTCCCTATTTACCCACAAGTGACTAGATGAGGTCTATCGAAAACCCGATAGCCGATCCCCTGGGGGAACCGCTTATCTATAAACTACAGTTAACGCTATGGTTTATTAGTATATAATGACCTTAGTTAAATTATACCATATTTAATAATTAGAAGAAATAATTAGAATGCAAATAATGAACCTCAACTTGAACCCTTCGATAATTCCCATAATAATATAAAAATGTTCCTTGAGATTTCGATTCATTTCTTTTAATGGAAGCAAAGAACTGTCCCTTGCTTCGACCTTTTTAATCCAAAGTATGCTAAAATTGTAAAATATAAATTAAATGAACTAGATAAATGATAACACAGTTATTCATATAATGAGTGTTGAAATTCGCGTTATTTTAACTGTTTAGATCTATGAGAAACTTGAGTTTCTGAATTTTTAATAGAGCGATATTAGAATGAAGGTTGTGATAAGGTGGACTGTTTAGGTTGTAATTTAGCAAATAAACTGGAACAAGCCTATGTAGTATTAGAGGATAACTATGTTTGTTGTTTCTTGGACCATGACCCTTACAATGAAGGACATATTTTAATTTTACCTAAAAATCATATAAGATACTATGATGAACTTGACGATAATACAGCAAATTCAATAATGAAGTCTGCGAAAATTATCACTAAGGTAATGAAGGAACTTTATAAACCTGATGGTATTACTATATGTCAAAATGGTGGGATTTTTGATGAATTAACCCATTTCCATATGCATGTTGTTCCAAGATACGAAGAGCAAAATTTCGCAGAATTTTTTACTGAAAAAGCTGAAAAAATAGCAGTGAGTGGTAATAGTTTATCCACTACCAGAAGGAATATAATCGAAGCGATAAATAGTCTTTAGAAATTTTCTTCTTAATTATACGGAGTTATGTTAATAAAGCTATGATCTAAGTTGACTATAAGGGGAGTGATACAGATGGAAGTTGTTGCGATACTTGGTTTTTATGTTTTACCAATATTGACTATTGTCTTTTGTCTAAACTTAGTATCAATTATAACAAAAGTGAAGAATGATGAGGCAACTACATATAATACTTTATTGCTGACAGTATCATTCACTATGCTTATGTGGTACTTTGCATTGCTTATTGTGATGACTGCAAAATAATATGTGTCTTAATGACAATCACTGACAAGAGATTGTCGTTATCACTTAGAACAATCCACAATACATCTTATCATAGTAGGGGTCTCTTCACTACACAAGTATTAATTGCTTACATAAATTATAAATATAATTAATTTAAATGTGAGGAGTATCAAAAGTGGAATCAATTCAAAAGAATAAACACTATATAACTGTTCCACGAGTCTATGATACAGTTAAAACAATAACCAAACACAATATTAATTTAAAATTTTCACCTTTGAAACGAAAAGTGGAGACTTATCAATACAATGCATATTCAGATGGTGTTAAAAAAGTATATAAGAATAGTGATGAGATTACCAAATATGGAGATAAAGGTATCTTAAATCCAGAAGATGTTTCTTATATTAACTTATTCATTAACGGGGTTCTTCAAGCACCAGTAAATTATCAAATTGAAGCAGGGAAATTGATACTAAAAACAGAAGATATACCTATTAAAAGATCCTTAATTATTATACAATTCATCACCGTTTATTAAAAAAGTAGCACATTATTATTTGTGCTACTTTTTTTATGAACATATTTTATGTTGCAACATCTGTAGTTGTACTTGGAGTATAATTTATTACTTCGATTACAACTGGTGAATTAGTTAAGATTGGATCAGCACCTGTTGGGACGGTGAAATCAAGTGAACCAGTTCCGGTAGCACCTGGTGTATAAGTTGCATTCCCCTGCATTTGCAAGACACCATTGATATAAACGTTAAAATAACTGTTATCAGTTGCTAGTTCAGGTAATTCAGTTACTTCCGAACCATCATCTCCAAAAAAGTCTGCTGCATCGATAGATAAAGTTGCATCAGCAGCGGTTTCAGAATCCGTCACATAAAAAAATCTTTCAGGTGATGGTTCAACAGTTACATCTGTTGAGGCTGTTATTGCGAGTTTCATTAGTTGTAAGGCCAAGATTATCCCTCCTTTACAAGCAAATATGATCACTTGCAATAATAGTATATGTCTGGTTAATATAAGATGTATAAGTTAATTTACTAGAAAATAGAAAGAATAAACGAAGGCCTAAACTACTTTTAAGAGAATTTATGTCTAATATATATGTAAAGGTTTTTTTGGGGGAAGGTGGGCAAATAGGATGATAAATATAATGAAGGCAGATATAAGTCACGTATCTGGTATTGCAAAAGTTTGTAGTGATGGATATTGGGAAACCTATAGAGATATTCGTAGTGAAGCATATATTAAAAGAATCATAAAAGAGTTCTATAATCATAAAAGAATAATAAATGAAGTTACTGAAACGAGCAGAGATTGGGGCGGCTACTTCGTTGCTATGGAAGATAACGAAGTAGTTGGTGCAATTGGTGGAGGAATGACTAACGATACGATTGGGGAAGTATTTGTTCTATACCTAAATCCTAATAGACGTAACGAAGGGATTGGCATGATGTTATTAGATGCCCTAACAGAGCAACAAAAAGAAGTGTTTCATGCAACTGAACAATGGGTGTCTGTGGCGAAGGGAAACCAAAAAGGAATTCCATTCTATGAAGCAAAAGGCTTTATTTTCAAAAATGAACAGTACGGATATGGTAATCTAGAGGAAGAAAAATATATAACCCTAAGATATTGTCGTCAAATATGATTTAGTTTTTCGTATTCAATTTAAATGGATATTTCACCTAAAAGTTTTGAAAGAAAGAAGATGTATCAAGGGGGTGAGAGCTTGAAGACCTTCAGGATAATAAAACGTACAATTGGAGTTTTAATCTTATGTATACCTATCTACCATTTATTCATTGAAGAGATTCAATTATCGCCGCTTCTAGTTTTCATATTTTCAATACTGTGTTTATTAATAACTGTAAGTGAAAAAATTATAATTGAAAAAGCCAAAGAAAATATAGGCGAGTGATTGGAAGCAAAGAACCGTATCCTACTTCCCATTGCTGTAATTTTAAAAAATGTTAAAGAAGGTGTATCATGAGAAATGTTATTTTTATGGATATTGATGGAACACTTGTTAATGAAAATGGTGTAATACCAGAATCGGCTAAGCTTGCAGTTCGAGAGGCAAGAAAAAATGGACATTTAGTCTTTATCTGTACAGGTCGTTCTAAAGCTGAACTATTTCTTGAAATATTAGAGATAGGCTTTGATGGTATTATTGGTGCTGCGGGAGGCTATATTGAAGTTGATGAAGAAGTTATATTGCATGAAAGACTGAAGACAGAGGATGTAAAGCATCTTATAAAGTTTTTTAACCAACATGAAATTGATTTTTATTTAGAATCAAATGGTGGGTTATTTGCAAGTAAAAACTGTAAAAAGCGAATTCGTTCCATTATTGAAAAAACGCTTAAGGAAAATCATGAGGCGAAACAAGAAGTTGAGAAAGGGATACAGCCTTTTCATGATGCCCTTATAGAAGGCGAAGACTTACTAAGAGAAGATATTAATAAAATCTCCTTTTTAGGGTCTGATGTACCTATTGAGATAATCAGCGAGGAATTCGGCTCGAAATTCACTATTATTCCTAGCACAGTTCCTGTATTTGGTGAAAATAGTGGTGAACTATCTATTCCAGGCATTCACAAGGCAACAGCGATTGAAAAGCTTCTTGAGCATTTAAAAATTGATAAAAAAGATACTTTCGCATATGGGGATGGATTAAACGATATAGAAATGCTTGAATTTGTTCAATATGGTATTGCAATGGGAAATGCAAAAGATGCTGTTAAAAAAATTGCCAACGATATTACTGATACACACAATGAGGGTGGCATTTATAATAGTTTTAAAAAATATGCCCTGGTTTAAATTCATTTTATTTTATTGATTTCATCGTTAATTGTCGCCTTAGAGTAGAGTTGAGGTATTGGCTCTGTTAAACTTACTGTAGAGACAACTAATATTGGAGTGATTGAAGTGTTAATCGGTCATATGAAAGAAATTGTGCGTCATCCGATAAAATCTTTTCGTGGAGAAAGTGTCAAACAATCTAAGATAATGGCTTATGGTTTGTACGGAGACCGTAGTCACACTTATGTAGATGAAACAAAGAATGGCAATTTTTTAACCATTACAAAGTTTCAAGAAATGGTAAGATATAGGGCGCGTTTTGTGGGCGAAGAATCAATGGACGCATATCCTAAAGTTGAAATAACCACACCTGAGGGAAAGGTTTTTGATTGGGAAGATCAAGCATTAATTAAAGAAATGGAAGACAAGTCTAATCGAAGAATCTCTACTAAGAAATATACGCCAGTAGATGTACCAATTGGTCCAATTGCAGTAGAACATGTTTTACTTGCAACAGATGCGTCATTAAATAAGTTGAATGAATTATGGGGCAAAGATGAAATTGATTTGAGAAGGTTTCGTCCTAATTTATTTATTTCATTAAAGGAAAAGAAACCTTTCATTGAAGAAGAATGGATAGGCCGACGTATTAAAATAGGGAATGAAGTGGAAATGGAATTCGTTGGACATTGTAAAAGGTGCATGATCATTACTGTTGATCCTGATAATTCAGAAAGAGATGCGAGTTTACATAAAACAGTGATAAAAGAGAATAACAATAATTTTGGTGTTTATGCTTCTGTAATAAAAACAGGCGATATTCACGTTGATGATGAAATTCACCTTCTTGATTAAATTTGTAAATAAAAAAATGCTCCCCTTTAGTAGTCAAGCTACTTTAAAGGGGAGCATTTTTTTTAGTATGCAGTGTGCTTACTCTGCAGGTTCAAGATCTTCAATCGATTCAATATCCATATAGCTTGGTACAGCTAAACCGATTCGAGCGCCTTCCACGTTTGCACCTAAGTCTACAAATTGACCTTCATACTCTTCATAGAATGCACCATGTGTTGCAGGCATCCATGGAGAAAGAGAAGCGTCGGAATCACCTGATGCGATTGCTTCAAACATAATAGATGGATCAACTGGTGTAAGATTAACATCGTAACCTTGTTGTTCAAATACAATTTTAGCTACATTCGTCGTGAAGCTTTCTGCATCCCAAGGAGTTAAAACTAAATCAATTGACTCACCATCAACAGGTTCTACCCCTTCTGTCCATTCTGCAACTATTTCGGAATTCTCATCGACCCATTCTTGGGCTACTGTTTCAAAATCAAAGTCCATTTCTTGTGCATCAAGTAAGGCTTCTTCTAATACTGGTAGTTCCCAGTATAGTCTATCAAGAATCGTATACGCACCAGGCATGTCTTCTTCCAAGCCATTCCTTACGATTGTTGTAATGTGTTCTGCCTCACCGAAGACAAGATTAGGATCTTCTAAATACTTTATATCGTATTTAGCAAACATATAGTGAGGTGACCATGCAGCGACAACAATGGGTTCTTCGTTATCAATCGCATCACCTAAAGCTGTTAGCATAGCAGCTGCTGAAGACGTTTCTTGTTCCCAGCCAGCAAGACTTTCATATTCAGCTATAGCCGTCTCATTTGTCTCTGTTTGTCCTGCACCTGGTTCAATACCAGTAATTGTATATTCCAAATCCTCACTTACATTAGTCGTCTCATTTGACTCCTCTTGGCCACACCCAGCGACTACAAGAGATAAAGATAAACTAGTAATAACCCCGATCTTTTTCCAACTAAACATATATAATACACTCCTCTAGTTTCTTTTGCTACAATTTTAGATATGTAGCAATTCATCATAGTTGTCTTCAATGTATTATGCCTCAAACAGTAAAAAGCATATGAAGTCACCGATAAAACGAACTATTTTAAATTATACCTCTTCTTTGTTGTATTATTCAAACAGCTTATACTATTAATACTGTCGATATAGAATGAACAGTAGAGATTGAGGTAATTTCCAAGGATATAACGCAAATTTGCTTTGTTTTACTCCGTATTAGGTTATTATATCCAAGTTTATTTGATGTAAACTGATTTACTTTACCTATCTAAAGATGTTTATGTGCTAGGCCCACCAACCTTAACCAAACCAAAAGCGCTAAGAATTAGCAAAAATGCAAGACTTACTAATGTCATACCAAAGACTCTTTGAAGTGTATTAAGTTTCCTTCTACTTTCCCACCACGAATTTCCATCATTTTACGATTATCTAGGGGTTGAGCTGTTACAAGATTAGATAATTGCTTTCTTTATCCATATCTATATTAAATACTTTGATTATTCTTTCTCGCTAACTCATCCCTGTCTGACGCCATTGGAGGTTGTTCAAGCCATCTATTTTTAATCAGGATATTAGAGGCATCCTCAGAGTAGAGCTGAATTTGTAGTGATAATTTGTTATACATTATTCCTAAATCCACTCTAGGACTTTGGGCAACCCCCGTACCATAGTACCCAACACTCAAAGCTATTAGAGCAGATGTATAAAACATCATGAGTTTGTCGGAAAAGGCATATGTTGTACTATTTGTTGTTTCTGTTACCCAAGTCATTGGAACAGTTAAGTAGCTTTCTTCTAATTTTTTTGCAAATGATTTAACATGTTGGTTTGCAATCTCTAAGCCTCTTATCAAAAACTGTTTAACATCCTTGTCTTGAGCCACTTGACTAAACCCGATTAAAGTAGCTGCTCCTAATGCATTTCTTTGGAGATTAGAATATAAATTAGCTGCTTCTAATGCTATTAGTGGTCTTTTCTCCCCAAACATATCCCAAACAAATTTTTGCTTTTTAACATATTCAACACGGTCTAAATTTTGGAAATATGGAGCTCGATAATATAGTCCTTTTGCTAATAATAAATCCTTAGCCATTTTGTATAATCCGATGGTTTCTTCAAGACATTCTTTATAATAATCAGTTATATCTGCTCTTACAGCTACAGATAAACCGGCTGAATAGGTAGTTAGGGAAATCTTAGCCATATTATGAATGAAATTTAAAACATAACTATCTGTATATAATCTAGGAGCATTTAAATCAACATCTTCCTCCACCTTAAAACCATGAGGAATTGTATTTTTTTCTTCAATAAATATAGCTGTTAATTTTTTAATATGTCCTTCAGATAATTCTAAAGCATGTTTAATTACAGGTTTAATCTCTGTATCCTCAGCCTTTTCTAAAAAATAGGTAAGCATACATATACTCGAACTATCATTTAAGTACTGAGCCCAAAGTTGTCCTAATTCTGCAGAAGTTAATCTTATCTGTTTTTTCTTTTCTTCCATATATTTACCTCCAAAAAATGATATCTATTACTTATATTCTCCATTAGTTATACAGGTATTCATACAATAAGTATTAATATTTTTAGTATTTGATTATATAAAGGAGTGACAGATTAAATGACCATTAGAATAGTAAAACGTAACAATGAAGATCAATATGATTGATACGCAGTCTGAAGAGATGGGTGATGAAGAACAAAAAGACTTTATAATGAGCATGGCCCCCTCAAATGAATATTTTGAAAGATAGATTAAGCTGATTATGATAGAATCTAAAATGAAATGATAATCATATAGGATTGAAAAAGGGAGGACACACGATGATAGCAAAGACAGAAGAAGATTTTAATGGATTAAAAGAAATTGGTAAAATATGTGGGGCAATTCGAGATGAATTAGTCCTTTCTACGAAGCCAGGCATTACTACAAAAGAAATAGATGAGATTGCTGGAAAAATGTTTGCTAAGGCAGAAGCGCAATCAGCACCAAAAGGAGTATACGATTTTCCAGGTTATACGTGCATTAGCATAAATGAAGAAGTAGCACATGGGATTCCAGGAAGACGAACAATTAAAGAAGGGGATCTTGTAAATATTGATGTTTCAGGTTCTAAAAACGGATATTTTGCAGATACTGGAATTTCCTTTGTTGTTGGGCAGGGAGAGGTGATTTTGCAGAAAATATGTGATGTTGTTAAAGAAGCATTCGAAGCTGGGCTTGAAAAGGCAAAACCAGGTTCAAAAAAAAGCGCGCTCGGAAAAGCTGTACACAACGTGGCGAAACAACATGACTTAACTGTGATAAAAAATCTTACTGGACACGGTGTTGGACGTTCGATTCATGAAGCACCAGATCATATTTTCAATTACTTCTCTCGATGGGATGACGAAATTTTAAGAGATGGAATGGTAATTGCCTTTGAACCTTTTATCTCTACATTAGAAGAGGAAGTTTACCAATCTGACGATGGATGGACCTTCCTAACAAATGACAGTCATGTGGCTCAATATGAACATACAATTATTCTAACAAAAGAAGGACCAATCATTACGACATTGTAAGAGCATAATAGGATGTAATTCTGTAATAAGAATTGCGTCCTTTCTGTATGTTAATCATCGAATTCGATGTTTATCACTTTCTACTTCTATATAAATATTGGTTTTCATGTCGAATATTGGTGGAATTTGAAATAATATCTGTTGTTTTGTAATTGATCATGGTATTATCATATTAGTTTTACTGTATGCAAAAGCCTTTTCCGAAAACTAAAAATGGGTATGCGAAGCTAGAGGCAGTCAAATCATATGTAAAAGAGGTGAATTTTAAATAAGATGACAGATTACAGCTAGTGCCGAATAAGTACTTAACCGACAGACAGAGAAACGTATCTAAGATAGCAAACTATCGTTCGAAAACATGACTTCTACCATTCAATGAAAAATCACTCTTCAGAAATAGAAAGTATAGTAGAATTTATTACTTATATTTCAAATCAAACAAATCCTATTGACACTAAACACACTTGGGTTAGTCCTCCATTGAACAATAAGTTGAAATCCTATCAATCAAATTCATTATTTTTATATTACTATGAGCTACTTGACTCAAATAAAAACTTTGATAGTCACTCTATACAAAATAGACATCATTCTCTCTTATAAAAAGCAAGGTTTATGATTTACATCTCTAAAACTAACAGTTAAGTGAAAGGTACTAAATTTTAGATATACATTTTATCAATATGAGGTGAACTAATTGAAATTACAATTTAAATTAGCTACAAAAATAAATTTAATCGTTTTAGGTATTATACTTATCTTATCTACAGTAATAGGAATTGTGGTGACGCGTGAAATAACAGATGGTGTAAAGGGGTTTGCTGTTGAAAAAGCGAAAGGTGACTTGAGTTTAGCTTATCGCTATATTGATAACAAATATCCTGGGGAGTGGGAAATCCAGAATAATCGATTGTACAAGGGTGCAACAATGATGAATGATAATTTTGATGTTGTTGATAAAATTGGTGAAGATACTGGGGATACTGTTACAATCTTTCAAGGCGATACACGTATTGCAACTAATGTAATGTTAGATGGAGAACGTGCTGTAGGTACACAAGCTTCACCAGAAGTTATTGAAACAGTTATCACTAATGCGGAAAGTTTTTATGGTGAGGCTGATGTAGCAGGAAATAACTATCAAACAGCTTATATGCCAATTGAAAATGGAGCAGGGGAAGTAATAGGAATTTTTTATGTTGGTGCATCTGAAAAGATTATTAATAGCATTTTAGATTCATTCTTAGTTAAATTTTTAACAGTATTGGCTATTATGATAGGCATTTCGGTACTATTGGTATATATCTTTACTAGAAGATTAAGAAAAAGACTTTCAACTATAACGAGTGCACTTGAATTAGCTGGTAAGGGGGATTTCACATCTGACATTCATGATCAAGCAGGAGATGAATTAAGTGACTTGGCGACTAGCTTTAATAAAATGACTACTAATCTTAAATCAATGATGGATGAAGTCATTTCAACTTCTGAATTAGTTGCTTCTTCAGCTGAGGAATTGACTACAAGTGCGGAACAAACAAGCAAATCTACAGAAACGATTACAGAATCTATCCAACAAGTTGCAAATGGAGCAGAAAGTGCAACTAACAGTGTGCAAGAGAGTGCGACATCCTTAGAAGAAGTAAATACGGGGGTACAAGCTATTGCAGAAAGTGCTTCATTAATTTCAGATGTAAGTTCACAAGCAACTGAGAAAGCAAAAGAAGGCGGAGTGTTTGTAGACAATACTGTTAATCAAATTAATGAAATTAGTCTTTCTGTTACACAAAGTGGTAATGTAATGAAAACATTAGAAAATCGATCTCAAGAAATAGGAGAGATTACTGAAGTCATTTCTAATATAGCAGAACAAACTAATCTGTTGGCACTGAATGCAGCAATTGAAGCAGCTAGAGCTGGTGAACATGGGAAGGGATTTGCTGTTGTTGCGGATGAAGTTCGAAAATTAGCTGAAAAGTCGCAAATATCTTCCTCACAAATTTCAAATCTTATCAAAGCAATACAAGAGGATATGGTGCACTCAAACGAATCGATTGATAAGGTATCAGTAGATGTAAAAGAAGGCTTAACGATTGTAAAACAGACGGAAGTAAACTTCAAAGAAATTTACACATTTATGGAACAGTTATCGGAACAGATAACGGATATGGCAGCAACGGCTCAGGAAATTTCTGCAAGTACACAAGAGGTTTCAGCAACCGTTACTGGTATCACGAAGATTTCCAATGAAACTTCGATGCACTCTCAAAATGTAGCAGCCTCAGCAGAGGAACAGCTCGCTTCAATGGAAGAGATTTCGACTTCAGCAAATTCATTATCAATTTTAGCTGAAGATTTCCAAGAACTAATCAGCAAGTTTAAAGTTTAAAGATCAAAAAAAATTCATGAGAAAAGCCTGTATCTATGCAAATAGAACAGGCTTTTTTAATTAACATTGACAGAACATGCCAAGATAAGTCTTACCATAGGGCGACGTATTAATCTAACATACGTGGTTTTTTTGATGAGATGATTCGTGTGTATTGTTTCTATTAATAACTTAAGATACCTAAATAAGAGCACCAATATGTGATCAAGAAGCTAATCATAAACGGTAACCTTTGAGAGAATGAATAGTACTGTTAATTTTTTGGAATACTATAAAAGATTTCAAGCCGAAAGAGAGGATACTTATGCCACATCAGAAGTTTCAGTCAGCCATCATAAAACCTCGCTATGCGAAGGGGGCATTATCTGTATTCGGAGCTAACTCGGTTTATCCTCGTATTCCTTGGGTAGCGGCTTGGTGGTCGCTTACTTTCCCAGGGTTTGGTCATATCTATTTAGGTAGGTACTTACCTGGTTTTATTCTGATTGCTTGGGAGCTTGTGGTAAACACGCAGGCTAATCTAAACATGGGTATAGCCTTATCCATGCTTGGTAGGTTCGAAGAGGCAAAAGCTATCATAAACGAGGAGTGGATTCTACTATACATGGGAGCATACATATTTAGTATCTGGGACAGTTACAACTCTGCTGTTGAAATGAGCAAAAGTCACATTCTCTCCGAAGTGGAAGATGCACCTGTCGTACCATCAGTTGTGAGCGCTTTTGATATAGTCATCGTTTCTAAGAAGAACCCTTTGTTAGCGGCAGTTTGGTCAACGTTATCACCTGGCTTAGGACAACTATATAGTGGTCATACGATTGCAGGCACATTTATTTTGGCATGGTGGATATTTATTACTCATAAGGCTAACACGATTGGTAGCTGGTTTTATTCGTCAATTGGAGATTTTAACAGTGCAACTGCAATGGTGGAATGGCAGTGGTTTCTTTTCTTACCTTCTTTGTACGCTTTTGCCATCTGTCAAGCGTATGTAGCTGTAAATGAAAATAATACATTATACGATATTGAGCAAATACGTTACCTTAGAGTGAGGGATGAAAACTTGTCACAACAAAAACAAAGCACGCTAGAAAACGATACATTACAACTAATTGCCACATTTGAACATTCGCCCTTTGTGGAGATGGCTATCCATGATATGGAGACGATAGGAGTACCATCGAAAGATATTGTTGCATTGCCTCTAGAAAATGTTGAATCCGATACATATATAATTGACTCGCTACATCGTGTTGACGGCAGAAGTGTGCTGGATGGAGCTATGGTGAGCGGAACGATTTTTATGCTTTTGGGAACGATATATGGTTTTATATGGTACTGGGGCCCAGTCATTTGGGGTTTGCTGGGCTTAATTGCTGGTTTCTTCATAGGATTAATAATCGAATTAGCCTTACAAAAAAATAAAGTAAAGCTTACAGCGAGTCGTAAGAATGAGGTTTTTATGCAAGTAACATGCAATACTACCATGAAGGAGCAACTGATTAAAGTTCTAAAATCAAGAAAGGCTAATGGATACGTTATTATGCCGCAACGAATAACATCTGATAGATAACATTACGAAGTTAATTTGGATAAACATAGAAATAATAAGTTACTAAAATAACGTAACAAAAACCCGATTTTCACAGACATGGAGTTATTCATCACCATGTCTGTGATTTTATGTACAATTTACTATAAGAGTCAATAAAATTTGGATATTTATGTTAGTATGATAATAAATAAAATACTTAAAATTAAGTGTTTACTTCAATAAGGAAAAAAGGATTTCTTTTTTAAGTGATTAACGAAAAAGAGCTACTGATGAGGAGGAATTATGTTGAAGAATTTTTTATTTATTGTACTAATTCTATTTTTATTAGCAGGGTGTCAAAACGACGAAATGAGAGATAATGCAGCAGAGTTTAACTTAGAAAATATATCTTTGAGTGCATTTGAAAATAGTACAAAATATTTTATAGTAACCCCCTTTTGAATGGAAAGGGGAAGATGGAACTTCGTTAAAGTCAATTCATATTGTGAATAGTCAATGAGAGTATATATCCGATGAAGAAGGAATAAATGCTACTTTTTATATAGGAGACTCATCTAAGAAAACAGGTATTTATAGAAGAGATGAGATAGGTAAAAAAAGAAAAGTGAATGGTTATTACCTTACTGAAGCACAAACTTTAATAATCGAAACAGAATTAGTTAATGTAGAGGAAAATAGTGCGAAAAGCTTGAAATTCATTTATGAAACAAATGGAGAGGAATATGAAAAAGTTGTGGATTGGAGCACTCTTTCCACTTTGAAGACAAACAATTAGATTATTACTATTTCATAACTTATTTTAAAAACTGTACACAAAGTAACTTGTGCGATAGTGGAACAAGCTATCATTATTTTTGCTGAAATAATACGTAGAATAGTTTAATAGTAAATCATCTTTATTCAATTTCAACTTAGCATATAATAATATTTATAAATAGGTATTTAATCAGGGGGATGGAGTTAATGGAAATGATATGTGAGTCAGATCAATTAGAAGATTATTTACTTGAATTAAATGAAGTTAATTATTCTAATCCAATCATTAAAGCTAAAATTGAAGTGCTTTTTAATTCAACCCAAACAGAAGTTGAAAAAGCAAAAGTTGCTTATGAATTTGTACGTGATGAAATATCTCACTCTTGGGATATTCAGGGGAAAAGAGTGACTTGTGATGCTTCAGATGTTTTGAATTATAAAGAAGGAATTTGCTATGCAAAATCAAATTTATTAGCAGCTTTTTTACGATCTCAACAAATTCCAACAGGTTTCTGTTATCAACGATTGATGTTGTTTGATACGCCAGAAAAAGGATACTCGCTCCACACTTTAAATGCTGTTTATCTAAAATCTTTTAAAAAATGGATACGATTAGATGCTCGTGGAAACAAAACTGGTGTTGATGCTCAATTTTTAATAGATGAAGAAAAATTGGCTTTTTCAGTTAACGAAAATTATGGTGAAAAGGACTATCCTGTTATTTATATAGAACCAAATCCAAAAACCATAAATGTTTTAAAGGAGCATAGTGATGCAGTAGAAATGTATAAACATCATTTGCCTGAGAGTATATAGTTAGTTCATTCATATCATCTAGGCTTAGCCCGATCGGTTAATTTTAATAGTAAAACTTTAATTTTCTTATTCATAAGGGATAAATCAAGGAGGGATTAAATATGTCTAATGATATGATTACCATAGTATCTATAGTTTCTGTTGTGATTTGGATCGCTGTTTCTCGAGAGGCTGTTAAACCTTCAAAAGAGATAAATTGGCGAAAAATGATAACCTTACTGTCTGCAGGTTCTTTATCGGTATTAATTATAACCATTACTCTCGTTCAAAATCTGCTGTTTTAGTTCTCTTAAGAGATTTCAATTGTTCAATTAGAATCGTCGCTTCTTTTACTAATGTAGCAGTAGAATAGTATTCGTTTTTGAGGAGGAATTAAATAAATGAAATTACGTAAACCGGATGAAACAGAACAAAGTCAAAATTTAAAGTCTGCTAGAAACACTTTTATGTTTTATACAATAGCATTGTTTACCTGGGCTGCTTACGATCTTATCACTACTGGTGATTATGGCTGGCAGATGACAATTCTTCTAGCAGGGGGCGTAGTTTTTTGGTGGTCAAGAGTCTTTTTATACAAAACTGAAGAAAAAGAAAAAGCACCATCAAAAGCAATGCTATGGACAATCTTTTACCTTGTTATTTTTCTCGCTATCATCTTTATAGCTAATTACTTTTCTTAACATTTGTGATAGTTAATTAAGAAGGTCATCAAAATTAATGATCTTTTTATATAGGACCAAAATCAAAATGGAACCTTTCAACATACGAAGTAGGATAGTTGAAGAATAATTTTTAAGGTGGAGCAGTTAAATGATTGATATTCATGTGTTTGAGAAGTTATGTGAAGATTCCAATCTTGGACAAATGGTTGGGTTTCCGTTGTCAATTTCAGGGGGTCTTTTGCATAAGATGTATGCTATTGAAACAGACAAAGGAAAATATGCGGTTAAAATGTTAAATCCCCAAATTATGATAAGACCTGATGCAACGAATAACTTTATTAATTCAGAAAGAATTGCAAATTTAATATCAAAGAAAGTACCTGCTGCTCCAGCAAAAATAATAAATGGTAACTCTATTCTAAAGATAGATAATCATTTTTGTATGATTTTCGATTGGATAAAGGGAAAAACGCTTAAACCAAATACAGTTAATTGCAGTCATAGTGAAAAAATTGGTTCTCTACTCGCTGAAATACATACGACAGATTTTTCGAAACTTAACATAAAAAAAGAACTAAGAAATAATGAACAATCAATAGACTGGAAAAATTATATTAAAAAGGGCCAAAAAGCTAACGCTGAATGGGTTGAACTGTTGCTTGAAAATTTTGATAAACTTTACGAGTGGACTTCATTAGCAAACAAAGCAAATAAAGTACTCTCATTAAACTTAGTAATTAGTCATAGAGATTTAGATCCAAAAAATATTATATGGAATAAAGACAAACCAGTTTTAATTGACTGGGAGTCCGCTGGTTACATAAATCCAAGAAACTGCACTATACTGGTCTGAAGATGAGATAGGGAGTATAGATAAAAAAAGATTTTTAACTTTTATAAATAGTTATAAAAAGAGATATGGAGAATTTCAGACTGATTGGTCTATTGTCTTAGAAAACGGATTTACAGGTAAGTTAGGTTGGCTTGAATATAATTTAAAGCGTTCCTTGTGGATTGAGTGTTCAGATGAAGTAGAACAAATGATGGGTACGACTCAAGTAATTGAAACATTAAAAGAAATCAGAGATTATGCAGAAAAAATTTCAACATTAGTTTATTGGCTTAATAATGCAGAATAATCAATTCTTATTCATTAAATGATGACTTTCTTGAAAGAATTACATATTGGTTTATTAATGGCAATTATATTGAACGAAATGGTCACTTCTTACTAAAGAGTGACAAGGGAATTAGTATTTTAAAAAAGGTTTTGAAATGACTAAGAAATTATGGAAGAACTATGTTCTTAACAGTAGCAAATTATATTATTATTTCTATTCTTTTTTATTCGTACTGTTGGGAGTGATTGAAATATTTTTTTATATAATTAGCAACTGATAAATTGGGAGGATATATAATGGAAAAAGATAGTGTAATAGCTATTATTGCAGATATTCATGGTAATAGTGCTGCGTTGAAAGCCGTTTTAGATGATATAGAAAAAGATAAACAAATAGAACATATTATTTGTCTTGGTGATTTAATAGGCATAGGTCACGAAACTAATAAGGTACTAGAATTGTTGTTTTCTCGTGAAGATATATCTTTTGTAATGGGAAATCATGATGAAGAAGTATTGAAGATAATCGACGGTAAAGAGCCAGAAAGTGTCGGAGAGGAAAGAGAACATCACGAATGGATTGCCTCTAGATTGGATGTACAATATATCCCTAAATTGCGAAGTATCGCAAAAAAGCATACGGAGAAATTAGACGAAATAAATTTTCTGTTTTTACATTATCATTTGAATGAAAAAGATGAATTTTTGCAGATTGATAATCAACCAAGTACAAAAAGACTTGAAGAGATCTATGAAGGAACTGATTATGATGTTGTTTGTTTTGGACATCATCACGCCATTCATCATTTTAAATCAAAAAATAGACTGTATGTAAATCCAAACTCTCTAGGTTGTACACCAAAGGCATTTGTACCTTATAGTAAATTACAAATAGGTAAATCTGGTGCAATTGATGTTTCTTTTCTAGAAGTGCCATATGATAATAAGGAATTTTTGCTAGCCTACGAGCAGTTAAATGTTCCTGCTAAAGATATTATTTTAAAAGTTTTTCATGGAGAACAACATTTGAATTATATGTAATTCGATTCGATATCTAAATATCAAACAATACGAACATTGTTAAATTAACGGGGCAAAGCGTTGGCGATGGGTTTCCTTGTAAATAAAGTTAAAAGTATGTTAACAACAATCCTTATTGCAGTTGCAATTATATGCTTGATTTTATGATAGGAACATAGTTTGCTAACAAAATTTTCTTGATTAAGAAATTGCATCTTTTTCAATAATGAAACAGGTAAACACGATTAAATTTAGAGTAAAGGTGGCGGGTAAAGTGTCGAGAAGGTCTAAATGGATTAAGTTTATCGGTATAGGAATAGTACTTCTATTGGTGGGCGGAATAATCACATGGCAGTCGTTTGACAGACACGAGGAAGTTCAAGAAATTGAGTTGAAATTGGGTTTTGATATAACGGTGGTAGATAGACAATCACACGACGCATGGTGGGCAGCAACGAGAACGTATCGGGTAAAGCCAGTAGAAGATGGTGAGGAAGATAATTTGGAATACCTATTTTACTTGAACAAGGAAAATCAAATCGAGCAATGGGCGAAAATCATAAATGGAAACACAATCATACAAAACCGCACTGAAAAAGAATAGAGGACCCAAATTGTTCAAGAAAGATAATACTAGAAAGGTATTTTTAACTACGAATAATTTCAAGAAGGTGAGTAACCAAGAGATAATGAACTAGAGCAAAACGTTTAACAGAGCCAATCAAAAAAATAGTGTTTTACGTAGGCATACAACGAAATTTCAAAAAGGAGAGTATAATGTCCAAAAAATCTATGAAGCCCTTCATTTTTACATTTTTAGTAGCCCCTTCTATTCTAGGGTTGGGATTGACACTTTCTGTGGAGGTCATTCCTTTTATTTGGAGCATTATTACACAACAAGGTACGGATTTAACCTTTAAAAACGTAGTCCTTAGCTTCCTTTTAGGTTACGCAATGTATCTAGTTTATATTATATACAAAGCAATAGTATATAAATTCAATAAAAATAGAGACTAATTTAAATTAACAATTAAACGAATTACTATGTTGATCTGATCTTGATCTATTTACCGATTAGTTAGAGAATCTTTTTAGCTAAGAGATTATTACTACTTCTATTGTTGTTTTTAGGAGATTTTATGGTATTTGGACTTCACTTTGTGCAATAACCCGATCATTATACAGCTGAACATTTTGCTTTAGGTGGCATTTACATACTATGGGGGAAGTTACTGGTTTCAGTTAAATAACGGATGACAAGAGTTTAACGGGGTATCGTCCAAAGGGCGGCTTCAACAAAAATTAAATAGTAATTAGTATACCACTTGAATAAGTGGTACTTTCTTTGTATAATATATCGTATAATAAGATATATTCTTGTGAATAGATATAACGGAGGTTAAAAGATGAAAGGCGTAGCAGAGTTGAATAACTATTGGACAGATATTTATTACCATTTACATTTTTCTCATCAGGAAAAGATAACTCATCAGGTCATCAGAATACTTCAGCATATAGAAAAAAATAATTCTATAGGTATTGGGGAATTAGCTGATTTTTTAAGTGTTTCTCATAATACTGCTTCAGAAAATGTCAAAAGAATCATTAAGAAAGGCTATCTTCAAAAGAGAAGGGATCCATTAGATGAAAGAAAAGTTACCCTTAACCTAACTGTAAAAGGTAGGGACGTACTATACCGTAATACTAGTCTTGATGAAGAGAAATTAAAAAAGGTATTAACTTCTCTTAGTTCAGAAGAAAGACAGTTAATAGAGTTAGGTTTTAGAACGTTAAGTGAAGGTATAAAAATATGCACATAATAATGAAAGTAGTTATTTCCGCAATAGTAATAGGAGTAGTTACTGAAATAGCAAGAAGATTTCCTACATATGGTGGAGTAGTTGCAGCATTGCCATTAGTAAGTTTACTTAGCATAATCTGGCTTTATTTTCAGGGGGAACAAAGCACAACTTTGAGTAAGTTTGCATTAGGGGTTTTATGGGGTTTCCCAGCAACGGCTATACTACTATTAATAGTATATTTTCTATTAAAGAACTCAATACCATTGTTTGTTTCGATAGGGTTTGGAATATGTGGATGGCTTTTATTTTTATTTGTTCAAGGCTTTTTACTGAAGATTATAAAATTATCGTTCTTCAATTAAATATAAATAGTTAAATGGGCCAAAATACAATGTGTATTTTGGCCTTTTCGTTATTGACTTTTATTCTATTATAATCAATTATTAATCAAATTTTACAAAATATAAAGTTTATCTGTAAATGCACGTGGAATACATAGAGTGTAGATAAATATTTATTTTAGTTAAATAGAAACCAAATCAATCATAATAGAGAAAGGATGTAAATTTCAATGGCTAAATTAGAAGGAAAAGCAGCACTAATAACAGGTGGAGCAGGTGGAATCGGTGTGGCGACTGCTGAAACATTTCTTAAAGAAGGCGCTAGTGTTTCCTTAGTCGATTTAGACCAAGCGGCATTAGATGAAGCACAAAAATCTTTACAACAGTATGGAAAAGTAATCACCATTAAGGCTAACGTGACGGATGAAGAAGATGTGAAAAGGTATGTGAAGGAAACAGTTGATACTTTAGGTAGTATCGATATATTCTTTAATAATGCTGGAATTGAAGGAAAAGTGAAACCAATTGTTGACCAAACATTAGAAGATTTTAATAAAGTACTCAATATAAATGTAAGTGGTATGTTCTTAGGCTTAAAACACGTACTACCTATTATGTCAAAACAAGAGAGTGGTAGTGTCATTAATACCTCTTCTGTAGCTGGTTTGATGGGAACGCCAGGAGTAGCACCATATGTCACTTCTAAACATGCCGTAATTGGTTTGACAAAAAACGCAGCATTAGAAGCGGCAAGTTATAATGTCCGCGTTAATTCTATTCATCCTTCCCCAGTGAATACACGGATGATGCGTTCATTAGAAAAAGGATTTAATCCGGAAGATGCAGAGCAAGCAAAAGAAGACCAAGAAAAACAAATTCCATTAGGCAGATATGGCGAATCACAAGATATCGCAAACCTTGTGCTTTTCCTAGCTTCTGATGATAGTAGCTTTATCAGCGGTTCACAATACCGTATTGATGGCGGAATGGCTGCTTCATAAATTTAGTAACATTGAAGCTCATCAAATTAGTAAATATATAAGATATCAAAAGAAATAGCTATCCTACAGGTTGTGTAGGATAGCTATTTCTTTTTTATATTCATTTCGAATAAAGTCTAATAATACGTAAAATAGTTTGTTACAATTAAGTTAATAACCATTTTGTGGAATAGGGTGAGTTAAAGTTGAAAATGGTAAGCAGGATTCGAGAAAAATACAGAAGAAGTAATAAGTTGTTTTTGTCTTTGAGAGTTTTTTTTAGCTTAATTTCTGTTTGTTTTGCTGTTAGGATTCTATTCCTATCTATCTCTGGGTTAGTAAGTTCAGATTATTCAACTGATTTTCCGAATTTACTCCTTTTTGGAATGTATTTACCCTTAGGTTTATCTTTTGCGGTTCAGGTTGTTGAAATGATTGTTACCAAGAAAAAGGAACATTTTACACTACTCCTTTTTGGTGCAATCTTCGTTTTGGCTGTATCTGGACTTATGTTGTGGTTTGAAACCGTGTAATACTATAGAAGGTATAGTCAAAGATTTTATATATTTATCTTTATTATTTCAAAAAATTATTTGCGAGAAAGAATTATAGGGGAGAGGGGAAAATGACGGTTAGATTAGACCAAATGAATTCAGAGGAATTTAAAAAGTATTTAAGTTTTGCAATTAAACATTTTGCAGATGAACAAATTAAATCTGGTAATTGGGAACCAAAAGAGGCATTTAGCAAGGCAACACAAGAATATGAAAGGTTATTGCCTGAAGGAAAGGATACTCCAAAAAATCATTTATTCACAATTCGTGATGGAAGCAATGAAGTTGGTGTGATCTGGCTCGCTCAAATCACAAATGAAAAAGGTTTTATTTATAGTATTAATATTTGGGAAGGAAATCAGGGTAAAGGTTATGGTGAAAAAGCTATGCAAGAGATTGAAATTTTGGCAAAAAAAATCGGATTGAAAGATATAGGGCTTCATGTCTTCGCTCACAATAACTTAGCACGAAGTTTATATGAGAAGTTAGGATACATAGAAAAAAATATAAAGATGGAAAAGACGTTATAAGTCATAATGCTATTTCAATTATCAGGGATGCTTAACATTCAAGGACTATTAAGTATTTAAGTTAAGGATAGTTGAAGAGAAACCCTTGTGTGGTGAGATGATAGTCGTTTAGAAAGGAAGAGATTATTAATGGCAGAAAGAATTGAACTTATGACAATTGAAAAATTGGTACCGTGTATCGAATTGTATATGAATGTTTTCAACAGCGAGCCGTGGAATGAGAATTGGAGTTTTGAAGTTGCAAAAGAAAGACTTTCAGATTTAATCAATACACCTAAATTCTTTGGCTTTTCACTTTACATTGAGAATAATTTAATTGGTTTTATTGCAGGTAACAACAAAAAATCCCACCAAGGATTAACATATTATTTAGCGGAACTTTGTATAGATAAGAAAGTTCAAGGTAAAGGTTATGGGACTAAACTGTTAAAAATATTGGAACTTGAATTGAAAAATAAAGATACTAAAAATCTTTATCTAATAACTTCTAATAGTGGGGTTCCAGAAGCGTTTTATAAGAAAAATGGATACCAAGTAAACGACAATCGGTTAGTTATAAAGAAAAATTTATAACTAAAATAATTATTGTAATATTATGTTAAAATTAATATATGAACTAGCAGTTTAGTAGAAAATATATTAAACATAAACAAAGATTCGCTGTAAAAGGAGAAGCCGATGTCCATTCAAAGTAAAACTACTATAACGCTTGATTTTTATAAAGATGCGTACAAACCTAAATTACTTGATTATCATTTATCTGAAGAACAAATTAGATATGCGCCAGTTCCTTTTCAAGCGTTATTACAATGTGAAAAGGATAGAACGAGACATCCTATCGTTATATTATTTAATGGTGTACCAGCGGGATTTTTTGTCCTGCATGGATGGGAAGGGGTCAAGGCATATAGTGATAATGAAGACGCCATCTTAATAAGAGAATATTCAGTTAATTCGATATATCAAGGTAAAGGGATAGCAAAGGAGTCATTATTATTATTGAGTTCCTTTGTAAAAACAAATTTTCCAAGTAAGAACGAAATTATTTTAGCAGTAAACCATAAGAATACAGTTGCTCAACACGTCTACAAGAGTGGGGGGTTTATAGATAAAGGAAAAAGAGTTATGGGTAAAAAGGGCGAATTATTTATTTTTCATAAAATTATTTAGACATAGAGTGCTGTAAGTAGAAAATAGAATTTAATAAGATACTTCCATTATTAGGAGGGTAATTATGGGGAAGAAAAAGATAGGAATCATTTTTACCACACTAATTATTGTAACCATGGCCTCAATATATTTTTATGATACAAAAGCATTATATGGGAATAATGAGAAATCGATTGTCAAAGTTATTAACTCAATTGAAGGTTATGAAAACAAACAAATAAAAGTTCTGGATATGAAAGATTATGATGACATAAGGATTGTAGGTTTTTTATCTGACAGGGATCCGGCGTATATTGAATTTGATAAAAATGATAATGGGGATTATGTATGGAGTTACATAGAATCCGATACAAAGAAATCCTTTAGTATATTCTATCCTTTAACTTTAATTGAAGGATCAAAAGCGATATTCGTAACGAATGATGAAAGTAAGGTTGCTAGAATGCAGGTTGATATAAACGGAACGGACTTAGAACAAACATTTAGACCTTTTAAAGCCTCTGTTACTTGGCTTGATTTGCCTCAAACTAATGAAGATAGCTATGAATTTAGTGATTATAAATACTTCGACAAAGATGAAAATCTGATTCAACCTAATTAATCTGATTCAAGCGGTTTTGCCGCTAGCTAGGGTGAGTGCAATTAAATTAGAAAGGCTATTATTGGTTTGCTTTTTTTGAACCAGCTACTGGAATGATAAGATTCAAATATTACATCGGAGAGTGTTTATATATTCGCCAATTGGTTTCAAGGAGAAGGAAGTTATGCGTTACAATTGACTGCTGTTTTTTTTGATATCCAAAAGGGATTAAGACGATGAAAGTAAGGTGTAAAAGATGAAAAAAAGTATTTCATTAAACTTAGTTTTACATATTATATTTTGGATAGGAACCATACTTACGTTATTTATCATGTATAAGAATATAGATACTTCGCTTTCTTCTAATTTTATTATTGGATATGTCATTTATCTCCTTCTCTACTTACTATTTTCTATATATCTATTGATTGCGAATTCAAGGAAGTTCAATTGGATTAAAATAAGAAAAAGACTATTTACGTTTAGTCTATGGTTTATTTCTTTAAGTACCGTACATTATCTTATTAATTATTTTTTGAAAAAATCAGAAATAGAGATTTATGATTTCGCTATACCTTTAGGTTTATCAATTGGATTGGCTTTCTCTGATTTAATGAGGTTTAACAAAAAGACTAAAGTATGATGTTTTTGGAGGTGTTACATATTTTGAGGGAGAAACCTAAATGCACCATTTGTGAAAAAGAAATAGGAGGGAATGACGTGGTCTTTGTGAAAATGCGTTACCCTGATCGAAAAGGTTTCACTGAAATAAAGGCATATTTACACAATGAAGGTGAATTCATTTGTGAAGAATGTTTTAATAGTCAATTAAAATAGACTTCAAGCGGGCTTCAGTTGATTTTTTGAGGGGGAACGCATATTAAAAGGTATATCAACATGATTATTATTTTTGCATTACTTATTAATTCTATAAGATACTTTTCCTACTTTTCAGAGGGGATCGAATCCAAATACTACTTAACAATGTTCATACTCAACGTTCTGGGTTTAATTGCAGCTTTAACGTCTCTCTTGTATAACAAAATAGATTATAGATTTAAAAAATAGATTCAACAGACAAGGTGTTAAATTTCAAAGGTTAATCAAATCAGACTAGTAAAAATTAAATTACAGTTAGGGTGGTTTATTTTATGTATGGATATGGTGTAGAGCCTATTATTTGGCTTAAATTAGTAATATTGTTAGCTGTTGTTTTATTATTGTGGGTTACGTTTAGCAGAATAATGAGAAAATGGTTGCAAGTAGAGAGAAAGAAATTCTTTTCTTATAACCACATTAATGAAAAAACATAAAAAGGTTGATTGGATAATCAGAATTGCTACAATTTTAAGCCTTTTATTAGGATTTGCAATAAACATCACAAGAGATCCATCAGATTGGTATTGGTTTTTACAATCTTGGTTTATATTAATTACTTTTGTTGTTGTTTCTCAGATAGGTAGAGCGGTTATGGAACACAAGTATGCACAAAATCCCAATGCTTATAAACTAACAGTTAGTGAAATAATATTTATTCTTATATTAATCTTTACGTTATTTAAAACTGACTTTTTTGGATTTGGATTGTCAACACTAAATCAAACAATTTTTTTAAGGGCAGAGTTTCGATAGAAAACTGGACTTACATAGCCAAGTGTGCCGTGCATACGTATATTATTGTACCAATGAACGTAATCAAAAAGTTCAAGTTTAAGCTGTTCAAGGGTGTTAAAGTGCAAACCATTAATCAATTCGGTTTTTAGTATCTTAAATGTAGCTTCGGACACGGCATTATCATAAGGGTTCCCTTTATCGCTTAAAGAGCGTTCGATATTATTCGTACTTAATAGTTCATCAATGGCCAAGTTCTTAAACTCAGAACCACGATCTGTGTGGAATATTTTCACCGTTCCTAATGACGGTTTCACGGATGCAAAGGCACGCCGAACTAGAGCTGCATCTTTACGCTTTCCAGCGCTATAACCAACTATTTCTCTATTATATAAATCTAGTAAAAAGCAAACATAGTTCCATTGCTTTCCTACGCGAACATAGGTTAAATCACTCACTAATACGGACATCGCTTCATCGACATCGAAGTTCCTGTCTAATAGATTTTGAACATCATCTTCATTTAGTTGAGTTATCATTGTTTTAAAGGTAGGCTGGGCGTAGCTTGGATTCGATACCAAGTTCATTCATTAGTCTACCTATGCGACGTCTGGACACATTAAGCCCAGCGTTTGTAAGTCCTGTTTTAATTTTTCGTGTTCCATACCACTTGCCACCTGTCTAAAGCTGATGCAGTTAATTCATATTCACGAACTATATCTTGACGCGTTTTTCCATTCTCGTATAAAGCAACCACCTGCTTCTTAAATTCTGTAGTAAATGTTCTTCTTTTCTGGGACATAGTAGATTCTCCTCTCTTCTTATTATCATTCTACTTGCCCTTATTTTTATTGTCCAACTAAGTGTAACCTATCTATGTAAGCATATTAAGGCTATATGGTGAAATATCATGAATCAAGAGTAAAGAGGGTGAAAGTTTGTATCTGATAAATGGTAGATTATTTATTATGTTTGGAATTATATCTTATATTATTGTACGAGGAATTTTAATTGGAATTAAATATAAAAAACAAGTGTATTGGCCAAAAGAGATTATAGGATTTCTATTTGCGTTATACATTTGTATGATTGTTTCTGTTACTTTATTTCCAATCCCGATAGGGTTTAGTTCTGATATTGAGAATAGTTATCGTAGTTCCATAAATGTGATACCATTTAAATCTATTATTAGTAATATTAGTGAAATAGGTATTGCTTATGATGGTGATGTTCTATTTATGATTGGACTAATTGCAAAAAATATAGGTGGCAATATTTTAATGCTAATGCCACTAGGGTTCTTAGCTCCAATGTTATCGGTTAAAATAAAGGATTTTAAAAGCACTATCTTATTAGGTTTCGCTGTAACAATCAGCATTGAATTTCTTCAGCTTTTAGAGTCGCTAGTAGGTGGATGGGGACGAATTACTGATATTGATGACGTAATTTGTAATGTATCTGGTGTTATTTTTGGTTACTCTATTTATAAATTGATTTTTGGAATAGTTGATAAATATCAAATTAAAATATTACAAAAATTAAATTCTGGATCACATGATAACGAAAACAGTGTTAAATTATAGTCTTAATCACGATGCTTTACTCTATAAATATGAATGAAGCAGTGTTTTACTAATATATTTAAATTAACGGACAGTATTTTGAGAAGAAAGGGGAAAGTTGATGAATAAGAGACATTTATTTCTGTTTGGTGGAAGTCCACCTTTTGGTAAAAAACTAGGAATAAAATTTACAGATGTTGCGATGCAAGGTGGAGGTAAAGTCGCAGTATTATTTTTAGAGAGAGATGGATGGGAAAATTATATACCAAAGTACACAACTGTTTTAGAAGAAAATGGCATAGATGATTTTGTTTATCTCCCTCTTAACTCTAAGCCAGAGGATAACACTTTAGAAGTTTTATCCTCTTGTACAGGAATAATAATTGGCGGTGGAGAGACAGAGTTATACCGAAATTATATTGTTGATAATAGGATTGGTAAACTGATAAAAGAACTTTATCAACAAGGAGTTCCAGTAGCAGGTTTTTCAGCAGGGGCTTTAATTAGTCCCGAAAATTGTGTAATCCCTCCTATTGATAACTCACAAAACAAGCATCTTTTTCTCAAAGGATTAGGTCTGATTAAAGATTGTGTTATAAGCGTACATTATACAAAATGGGAGGAAGAAGAAAACTTAAAAGCTGCTTTAATAAAACTCAATGCTACTATCGGTTATGGAATTGATGATGACGCAGCACTATATTTTGTGAATGAAAGTGTTTTAGAAACTGAAGGTGGGAAGCTCCATGAATTTGAGAATATAAGATAGTTCTTGTTTCATTGACAGGAGGATTTTGTATGGATGTTAATAATCCAGCAGGTTTTGAAATAGGCTTGTAGCTAGAATATTAGATTTAATTATTATATTTATAGTGACGGGGTTTATATCGTTCCTTCTATATCGAAAATTTTATAATGATGCTGATTTTCGTCCTATTGATATATTAGGATTTATCTGCGCTCTGATAATACCTGTTTTTTGGTACGGATACTCATTAGGTAGTCGAATGGCTGGAAATCGTATTGTCAAAATTTTTTCTCGGATTAAATAAAAGAGTGATAAAAAGAATCCTCGAATGGTTATTCCATTGAAAAATTGCAAAAGTATACATTCACACTAACAGACTCGTTTGCTTGGACAAACGAGATGGGATAGTTTAAAAAGAAAAAATTAAAACCTAAAAACACATTTCGGGGAGGGGTTTGTTTGAGAAGATGGAAGACTTTGAACTCGGAATATTTATATAAGACACCATTCGGTAATTTACGCAAAGATAAATGTGAACTTCCTAATGGGGTTGTAATAGATGACTACTATGTCAATGAATACTCAGATTGGGTAAATGCAATTGTTATAACAAAAGAAAGTAAGATTGTGCTTGTAAAACAATATCGACACGCTGGAAAGGATTCTTTTTTAGAAATTCCGGCGGGTAAAATTGAAGCGAATGAGTCGTTTGAGCAAGGAATACTAAGAGAAGTTAAAGAAGAAACTGGGTTTTCCTCTAAGAAAAGGCCAATAAAATTGGGTGAATTTATGGTCAATCCAGCTACTCAAACAAATAAAGTTATTACTTACCTTATCGTAGATGCCTATAAGGAATTTGAACAAGAGTTAGATAACACTGAAGATATAGAAACTTTCTTAATTGATTTCAATGAAATGGGAGATTTACTAAGAAAAAACCAGATAAAATCACAATTGTTCACAGCAAATGCCTATTTTATGGCAAAGGATTTTTTAATTGAAAATAATAAGTGATCTGGAAATAAGACAGAGATGAAGGTGGATTCTGTTTGCAAAAATGTGAAAAATGCAATACAAAATTTAGTCGACGTAGCATCTATAGGTTGTTGTGGGGAACGATAGAAAAACCCTTAATATGCGTGAAGTGTGGTGCTGAACACTATATAACGATACGTGGACGACTTACAAATGCTTGTATAACTATATTGCCAATGTTAGTTTTTATGCAGTTTCTATCCCCTTTTAATAATATTTTACTAACTATGGGTATAGGCCTTTTCATACTATTCATTGGTTTTCTGCTAACCCCGTATTTAGTAACTTTTAAAGTTGATCGTAAAAATACTAACTAAAATTAATCAGTGCAATGTGAAACAAGGGATCGTCGATAATGGGATTCCTATTTTTGTGCTTAAGAAATTATTGGGATTTTATGTTAAAATAAACATATGAATAAAATAAAAGATTAGCTAAAAATTTTTAACTGTTAGGCAGGGGGAGGAGAATTGACTTACAGTGCAAAAACAAAAAAAATTCTTCAGTTTTTATTATTTGTATGGGCTGTAAGAGCATTGTTTACTACCGATTATCCTGCAATGTATTATTTTCTAGTACCTTTTTCAATATTTATCCTTGCAACAGTATTTATCAAATTTCGGTTTAAGATAGTAGAAGATTCCTTGAATTTTAAAATCCTACTATTCAAATTTATAGTTTACAAGAGAAACGTTGACCATAAACAAATCGATAGTATGAAATTTAAACGCAGTGGCTGGGGCAAGAGATGTGTAATTGTTAAAAATCATAAAGGCTTCAATTTTAAAATTTTTAATTTCTACCCAATAAAAGTTTATAGTGATTTGATCGATTTCGCTAATGCATACAGCATTCCAATAACTAAAACAAAGGATTATGTAACTTTAGAAAAATTAAACTAACGGATGCGATTGTTGTCATTATCTATGATTAAATGGGAAGGAGTAGTTAATTTGTTTAATCGATTGAAATCGTTTCTTTTTGGTATGTTGGGCGTACTTGTAGCAATTATAGTTGTAAGTGTCGTTCGAAACGGCGAAATAGATTGGGGAACTATTGGTGCTTTATTTACATTAATCTTCTTAATTTTTCTTTTTAGATTAGGTCTTCATTTATACAAAAAATAGAACAGACGTTGATCAAGTTCTATAATAAAATTCAAACAAATTGGAGAAGGAAAATAAAATGAAGTTTTATATTGCATCTAGTTTAAATAACATTGAAATTGTTATAAACGTAGCTGGTCAATTAAAGCAGGCAGGTTTTATTCAAGCATACGACTGGACAGCGAACGAGAGGGCTGACAACTTAGAAAAGTTAAAAAAAATCGGTCAAAAAGAAAAAGATGGTGTCTTAGAATCGGATTTTATTATAATAATTTTACCTGGTGGAAAAGGTACGCATATCGAATTAGGAATAGCATTAGGTCTTAATAAAAGAATATACCTTTATTCTCCTAACGAAAAAATAAATGACCCTTCAACATCTAGCACGTTTTATCAACTTCCAGAGGTAAAAAAGTTTGTTGGTGAAATCAATTCTTTTATTGCGGATGTAGTGATTCGAGAAACAAAGTTAGTACAACAAGAACCCCCCTATGAGACTCTCCGTAATAAGCTATAGTTTTGGTAAATCATCACTACCTTTAATGTTAAATTCTGTTTCAATATTTAGTTGTATATGTATGTTCTCCAACTCAAATGAATTTTTCGGTACAGCCCAAAACTGTACATTCTTATTCAATCACTTTGTGTATTCTCGATTTAGCATTTATAGGTTAATCATTTTAATTGAACAAGAGAAGAGTATAATGCAGGAATAAATTCACTTATTGGTGCACGTAATGCAAAGAAAGATAGGAGGAAGGGATATGTCTTATAATCCAAGAAAAATTAGTGTGGAAGAAGCACAGTTGTCTGGTATAGATGTTAATTTTGAGCTGATGAATAATCGTGAAAAACGATATAGGTTAGTAGGCTCCGATGGTAGTTCATATTGCCGTACTGTTGGTTCAGAAATAGGTGCCTGGCAGAATAGCCATTATCATGAAGAAGTGACAGAGTTTTATGTTGTTCAGTCAGGATGGATTGTTTATGCAGAAATTTGTTTGAATGAAGAGATTAACTTACGTTTTCTTCGGGAGGGGGAAAGTGCTACTGTAAAACCTTTTGTTCATCACAATATATTTATGTCTTCTAATTCAATTACGCATACGATTAAATATGGTGGTGGAGGTCCTAAGATTGATTGGTTTCCATCCAGTGACCTAGATGATTTCACAAAGAAACTTTCCGAAAATGAATTACTAGAGATCAGTGATATGAAAAACTAAAAATCAAATGTTTTTTTCGTAATAAGCTATAGTTTTGATAAATCATCACTACCTTTAATGTTGAATTCTGTTTCAATATTTAGTTGTATATGTATGTTCTCCATCTCAAATAAATTATTTACATACAGCTCATAACTGTACATTCTTATTCAATCATTTTTGTGTATTCTAGAGTTAGCATTTATAGGTTAATCACTTTAATAAGGAAAACGGCATTTCTTGTTAAATTCGTAGCAGTTTAATTGAAGAGTAAAAAATAGATAAAGGGGTTAGTTATGACTACAATAATGGATATTACAAACATCGATTACTTAAAAAAATCATTTGAAGAGTTATTGAGTGTCACATTTAAAAATTATAATGATGTAAAAAAATGGATGTCGAATAGAACAGAGTTATTAGATAGCATAGATAGTAACATTAGGATGGATTATATCAAGTTTCAAAGTGATACTTCAGATAACCTGATAAAGAAAAAGGTTAATTTTGAGAATTCAACTGTTGTGCCATTAGTCAAAAAATATGAGAAAGCACTAAATATAAAATACACAAACTCCCCTTTTCGATTAGGAGAGTGTTCCAGTTATTATTTGCAATTAGATAAACAAATAGAGACTGCTATTTCCATAACAAAAGAAGAGAATATTCTATTGGAGATAGATGAGTCAAATTTGATAACGAAATACTTCGAAGTTATGGGGAATTTAAAGGTGAATTGGGAGGGCGAATTAAAAACACTAAGTGACCTTCAGGCATTACAACAAAGCCCAGACAGAGGAGTAAGAAAAAAAGCATTAGTATCAATTTATGAGCTTGTTCGACCGGTAGAAGATAAACTACAAGATATTATGGATGAATTAATTCGAAAAAGACATCAAATTGCTAGAAATGCAGGTTTTGAAAATTACCGTGATTATATGTTCAAAAAATATGAACGGTACGATTATTCTGTTGATGATTGCAACCAATTAGCAGAATCAATCAAATGTTATTTGTTACCTTTGCAAACTAAACTTTATAAGGATAGAAAGCTAAAATTAGGTTTAGAGAGTTTTAAACCATGGGATAAAAGAGCTATACCAAAATCACAAAAACCGCTTGTGCCTACTAAAAATACCTTTGATTTATTAGATAAATGCACTCATATTTTGAATGAATTATCACCTGATTTCGGAAAAATAATGGAAGATGCAAAAGGAAAAAAATTATTAGATCTAAATATAAGACCTAATAAGGCATTTGGAGGATTCTCTGAATATATACCTGACAAAAAGAATTCATTTATTTTTATGAATGCTAATCAAACACAAGATGATGTAGTTATTTTGCTTCACGAAATGGGACATTCTGTTCATCATTTCCTAATTAAAGATTTTAAAATAAGGGAATATAGAAAAGTACCAATGGAAACCAGTGAATTGGCGAGTATGGCAATGGAGTTGTTTTCAATGGATTATTGGAATGTTTTTTATAAAGAAAGTTTTGATTTAAAAAGGAGTAAATTAGAACAATATGATGAAATAATTAATTCCTTTCCTTCTATAATAATTGTTGACCAATTTCAGCATTGGATGTACGAAAACCCTAATCATACAAGAGTTGAAAGAAATGATAAGTTTCAGGAATTAATGTCCGACTTCACATCAAATGAGATGGATTATGACGGTCTGGAAGATTGGCAAAGGATGGATTGGTTATTTATATTACATATTTTCGAACTGCCTTTTTACTATATAGAATATGCAATTGCCCAAGTTGGTGCACTTAAATTATACAAACAATATAAGGAAACCCCTATTGAAACGTTAAATTCTTATAAAAATGCGTTATCTCTAGGTAATTCGAAATCAATGAAAGAGGTATATAAAACAGCAGGTATATCTTTTGATTTCTCCCAAAAAGAGATTAAAGAACTAATTAGATTTGTGGATGATGAAGTGAACGTTCTAAGCCGACATTAAATTGATTTATTATACATAGGTACAACTAACAAGGATCATTGATAAAGATGATCCTATTTTTAAAAAATACTGGAATTTTATGTTAAAATAAACCCATGAATAATTAGATATAGATAACTTGAAATGCTAGTAGGTTAAACCACAATCTAGAAATGGAAAGGTAACTATCATGAAAATCACATTAGAAAAATTAAACCAAGCTGATGCTAAAACGTTATATGAATTTGAACTTGAGAACAGAGATTATTTTGAAAAGATGGTACCAAGTCGTGGTCAGGATTATTATGATTGGAAAACTTTTAAGATGCGACACAAAGCCTTATTGGATGAACAAATTGATGGGCAATCCTATTATTATTTAATTAAGAATGAGCAGCGTTTAATTATTGGACGAATGAACCTAGTGGATATCGATCTATCTGATAATTTGGGTTATATCGGCTATCGAGTGGGAGAAGCATATACAGGAAAGGGAATTGCATATAAAGCATTGAAACTTTTAATAGAAACGATTGACAAGCAAAAGATTCAACAGATTTTAGCGAAGACAACGACTAACAATATAGCCTCACAAAGAATCTTGGAGAAAAGTGGATTTAATCATCTATCAACAAGTGATGAAGCATTTGAAATGAATGGAAACTATTTAAAGTTTATTTATTTCAAACGGACTATTTAAGGTTTTTTCTTCAACTAACAGAGTCGATTACGGTTTGCAAGAAACGTATACTCTTTTAACATAGAGTAGGAGGGTAAGTCTATTAGAAAAATAACTTTATCAAATGGAAAAACAGTTGAAGTTAGCTGCTTAAGTTGTGCATTAACAAGTGGTTTGATTGAACCAGATGGTGGTGTCGTTTTTGAAACAAATTATTTTCATGCTCATCAAGATGTTGCATATCCAATTAAGGGCCTAATAATAGTAGCGTCTAAACGCCATATTAAATGTTTTGATGAATTAACAGAAGAAGAAATGATAGATTATATGCAGGTGCTATCAAAGATAAGGAAGGCTCAACGGGACGTTTTAGGGATTGAATACGTTTATTATTTCTACAATGAAGATACCACGCATCATTTTCATACATGGATGGTTCCAAGATATGAATGGATGCATGAATTTGGACGCTCAGTTGAATCAGTTAGACCTGTACTTCTTTATGCTCGGAAAAAAATGAATACCAATGAAAATATCCAGGAAGTATTGGCTGCGATTGACTCTCTAGCTAATGAATTAAAGAAATGATTTTATGATGCAATTAAACCAGTTGAATTAACTAAGAGGTTTGACGGTCTTTTGGTTGAAGGTATTGGCCTAACGGTTAGTTTAGGAAGGTCAAGTCAATATTTTAAAGTAGAAAAGGAGAACTAGAGTGAATATTGATTTTTTGTCTAACCATCCCAATAATATAAAAGAAGTTTCTGAGATGATTTATAAGGAATTTGTGGTAAAAACGAAAAGTGGTATGGAATATGAAGATGTTGTTAAACACTTTTCAAATACTAGGGACACTATACTTCCGATAACACTTGTCGCTTTAGAAAACGGAGAATGTTTAGGAACTGTATCTATATTTGAGAACGATTTAACGATAAGAGCTATGTACAAACCTTGGCTTGCATCTCTTTATACGAAGCCAGCTTATCGTGGCAGAGGTATCGGACAGCAGTTAGTAGCCAGAACAATAGACGTAGTTAAAGAGTTAGGGTTTAAAGAACTTTATTTAAGAACGGAACATACATCTGAATATTATAGAAATAGGGGTTGGATCTATGTTGAAACTGTTTCAGATGATAAATACGAAAAAATTAATGTATTTAAAATAAAGTTTATTTGAATTCAAGTAACTGGTTCTTTCCTAGAGTATGGAAAAATCTTTTTTTAACTTAGGATGCAGGATAAACTAAAGAGAAACACAACTTAATATCTCGAATGTAATCCTGTTTCACTAACAAAATAGATTAGTAAAAGTATAGAGTGAGACTAAAAGAAAAAACTTTATTAGAGGTGTAATTATGCGAAAGGTTGAAGTTTTATCGAATCAAGAAGAATGGGCTAAGATGTTTCAGCGAGAAAGCAAAAAAATTAAAGATGTTTTTGGAGAGGAACTTCTAAATATTTATCATATTGGAAGTACAGCAATTCCAAAAATTAAAGCTAAACCAATAATTGATATTATAGTTGAGGTAATTATGATTCGCAATGTTGATAAATTTAATAGTGATATGCGGCAGTTGGGTTATGAAGCTCTTGGTGAAAATGGAATTCCTAAAAGACGTTTTTTTACAAAAGGTGGTGACAGTAGGACGCATCATATTCACATTTTTGAACAAGGAAATAAGGAAATTATTCGTCACCTAACATTTAGAGATTATATGATAGCGCATCCAGAAGAAGCTATGGAATACAGTCAACTAAAACAAAACTTGGCTAAAAAATTCCCTTATAACATTGAAAAATATATAGAAGGAAAGGACAATTACATACAAGAGATTGATAGTAAATCTCAATTGTGGAAATTACTTTATTAATCTAATTAAACAAGTACTTTATTAGTCAAATGCAACTTTTCTTCATTAACATAGAAAAATAAAGTCAACAGAAAAGAAAATAATTATCATATGATTTTCATAAATGGGAACCGAGGGAGAGTAGTATCGTGATATTTTTTGACATAGATGAAACATTACTTGACCATAACCGAGCAGAAAAACTGGGAGCAATTGATTTTTATAGAACTTATAAAAATCAATTAGAATATAGTGAAATTGAATTTCTTGAATTATGGTATATCTTATCTAAGAAATACTTTGAAAAGTTATTAGCAAAAGAATGTCCTTTCAAGAACAAAGAAGAATGCGGATTAAAGATTTGTTTGGTAACGACTTAAACGATGAAAAAGCAGATAGTAAATTCAATAATTATTTGGGTTTATATAAAAATAATTGGTCAATTTTTAAAGATGTCATTCCTTGCTTGAACCAATTGAAACGACTGGGATATCGCCTTGGAATTATAAGTAATGGTGATTATAATCAACAAATAGAAAAGCTAGAGTTAATAAATATACATGATTTTTTTGATTGCATTATTACTTCAAGTGAAATGGGAGTGGCTAAACCTAATCCTATTATCTTTCAAGAAGCGTGTGTTCAAGCGAAAGTTCAAGTTCATAAAAGTTTATATATTGGAGATAGACTTGAAACTGATGCAATAGGAAGTAAAAAAGCAGGGATGGTTGGAATATGGTTGAATCGAAAAATAACACCACTAATACAGATGTAAAAGTAATAAATAGCCTTGATGAATTAACAGGGGTATTTATTAGTTCTTTACTAAAGTAACGGTTTCTCTACTTCAATAAAAAGGTACTTCTTGTTCAATTAATGCAACAGGTTGCTTTAATAAAAAGCTTTAATAAAGCAGATCTCAAAAAAGTTATATACCATTGTCATTTATAAAATATTTTCAATTTTTCTGTACACTTTTTTACGAAAAATAACTCTTTATTAATGAAGGATGTTTGAAAAGGGGGAGGGTATGGATTCTCAGCTACTGTTGAAAATATACAAAAAACAAGCAAAAATGATTTATTTTTATTTGAAAAAGAATGGTTGTAGCCATGAAGATGCAGAAGATATTGTACAAGAAAGCTATATGAAATATATCGCTTATAGTAGTGGCGTTCCTTCAGATAAAGCCCTCTCATATATTTTTACCATTTCTATAAATGAATATAAAAAAATGTTAAAGAAAAAAAGAAAAGAACAAGTGGTTGTAATTGATGATTATCGCTTTTGGAACAATTTTGCGAATGACCAAGATACCGAAACTAGTGTCTTAAATATCGAGATGAATCATGAAATTGCACTTACTCTAGAACGTATACAAGGAATCTTTAAACAGCTTCTTGTATTAAAATATGAATTCGAACTTAGCTATAAGGAGATTTCAATATTACTAGGAATGAAGGAAGAAACGATTAGGACTTATTTATTTCGAGCAAGAAAAGAATTTCAAAAGAACTGGAGGCACCTTCATGAATGAAAATTCAGAGGATATTTTTGATGAGAAGAAGATAAAAAAGGCGGTTAAAAAAGGTAAAAGGAAATCGATGATAACGATTATTTTCGTTTCTATCATTGTGTTTTTTATTTTAAACATAGCTAATTTTGCTATTTCAGCTTATTTCAGTCAAAAGGCTTTTGAGAAATGGGATGCTTATGTACGACTTAGCACGCCGAATGGTTATATCAGTGAAACAGTGGATTCAAGAGGTATTTTAGGCGGGATGAGCCATTATAAAATTTCAAAAGACATGAAAATTAAATCAATTGTTATTGAACAAGAACAATATCAATTCGGACTGAATCCATCAGTATTAGCTTCAAGAGGTTCAGGTGGCAGCATCGGAGTCACAGGAGACGATTGGCAATTTTCCTATAAAGAAAACGGGTGGAGAGAAATGTTGTTTTTTCATCCAGAGGTTGATTACAAAAAGTATAAAAATGATGAAGAGTTGATTAAGAACTTGGAAGGAGAAAAAATTTATGAGGTAGCTCTTTCCTTTGATCAGCCATATAAGCTAAGTGAACTGCCTTTCCCGCAGCTTCCAGAAATGACTTGGTTTTGGCTAAATACCTATAGCAATAGCCAATTAAACACGTTTCAACAAGAGGCAAAGGAATACGATTGGTCTGCAACATTTATTAATGAGAATAAAGCATTAGGTTTTTCTATAAGAAACGCTTATACGTCAACAACAGATATGGCATATGAATATGATGAGTTCTTAAAGCTGCTAAAAACAAGTCAATTCAGTGAACATGAGAAAGCCTATAATGCTATGGAAGGTATTAGCATAGACGATGTAGAATCATTGGGTGTAGTTGTTTATGGCACGAAGGATGAAATCGTAGAAATCATGAAAAATCCAATCATTGAAGCTTCTTCACTTGGAGGAATCATTGATAATTATTAATGCATACAATAGTGTCTTAATACATGGCACTGCCACAAAAAAGGTAATAGCTCTTCTTATTGAAGTAAAGGTATTTATATGAGAAAACTGAGAGGGAGAAAATCTATGGAATTTCATGAATTGGAAACAAATCGACTAAAATTAGTTCAAATAAATAAGGAACACACACGTAGCTATTTCGAAATTATGTCAAAAGATGATGTGACTAAATATTATGGGATGGATAGTTTGAAAAATATTGACGATGCCTCTAGATTAGTAGAGTCTTTTCAAAAGACATTTGAAAGCAAAAGAGGGATACGATGGGGAATTGTACTAAAGGAAACAGATGAATTTGTTGGTACATTGGGATTGAACAACCTTAACCCTTGGAGTAAGAGGGCTGAAATTGGTTTTGAATTGCATCCTTCATATTGGAACAAAGGAATTACGACTGGAGCAGTAAAAGAAGTATTACGTTATTCATTTGAAGATTTAGGCTTATTTAGAATTGGTGCTGTAACGTTTCCTCAAAATGAACCATCTATACAACTATTAATGCGATTAGGTTTTGCTAAGGAAGGTCTATTAAGAGGGTACCTTTATCAAAATAACCAGTCTCACGATGCCTTAATTTTTTCATTATTAAGAACGGATTTAAGATAATAGAGTTAAGCTAACATGAATGTGTAAGTTGATATTTGAAAGAGGTCAGTCTGCTCTAGGGTGCTTTAATGTATAACAGTCTAAAAAGGAGAGAGTGTGAATGTCACTGAAAGTAGAACTGTCAAAGTTCAAAGTTAAGCAAGGTAAATCAAGTGTTGTAGATGAATGGATGAAATTCTTAAATGATAATATGAAACACGTTCTTCTAACTCTAAATGATGAAAAAATGTATGTAGAATCTATCTTTAGAGAGAAACAAGGAGAAACGGAATACCTATATTGGCATTCATTACAAGGAGAAGGCGGATCAAATGTTGAAGAATCGGCTCACGAAATAGATAAGAAACACTTAGAATATTGGTATAAATGTATTGATGAGGAAATCCCTCATATAGATATGGAATCAGAAGTGTTAATGGTACAAGAAAGTGTTCGCAAATCAATGAAATAGACATATTTATTTAACTATCAGTCGCAATAATCGAACAGACTTTTGCTGCAATTGTTGAACTGACGATACAGTTTAGTTAAACAAAGAGAAGAATAGAAATTACTTTCTAAAAGTGGTCTCAGCAAGTAATTAGTGGAGGAGATTAAATGAAGATTGAGAAAGTATACGGTGATTTACCTACCATAGAAACAAAACGTCTTATTCTAAGAAAAGTCACCTTAGAAGACATTGAAGATATGTACCTATACGCCTCAAATGACGAAGTGTCTAGGTATGTATCCTGGGATACTCACGAAACAATTTCTGATACAAAAGCTTTTGTTGAATCTATATTAAAAAAATATGAAAATAAACAGGTTTCACCGTGGGGGATTGAATACAAGGAAAACGGTAAATTCATCGGAACAATCGATTTTGTTTGGTGGGAACCTAGTCATAAAATTGCTGAACTTGGATATGTAATTTCTAAAGATTATTGGGGAAAAGGTTTAATTACTGAAGTTGCAAAGGAAATAATAAAATTCGGTTTTGATGAAATGGATTTAGTACGGATTCAAGCAAGGTGTGATGTAGAAAATATGGGTTCAGCACGTGTGATGGAAAAGGCAGGAATGTCTTTTGAAGGTACAATTAGAAAAGGTATGTTTGTGAAAGGAGAACATAGAGATTTAAAAAGGTACTCTATTTTAAAAGAAGAGTTTTAATTATTTCGATGGAATTTGAGTTTGAAGAGGGAGAATAAAATGGATATTAGGAAACTTAATAAAGGTGAAAAACTTCCTATCGAATTATTGTTACTGGCTGATCCTTCCATAGAAATTGTTGAGGAATATGTCAATAGGGGCGAATGTTTTGTAGCTGAGAGCGAACAGCAAATTGTTGGAGTTTATGTATTACTTCCAACAAGACCAAAGACAGTTGAACTGGTGAATGTTGCAGTCATAGAAAAGAAACAAGCTAGAGGTATAGGAAAACTGTTAGTAATGCATGCACTCAAGATAGCTAAGACAAAAGGCTACAAAACAATTGAAATTGGCACTGGGAATTCAGGTATTGGACAATTGGCTCTTTATCAAAAATGTGGCTTTAGAATAATTGGTGTTGATAGGGACTTTTTTGTTAAACATTATCATGAAGAAATTGTTGAAAACGGTATTCCGTGCAAAGATATGATTCGTTTATCTCAAGATTTAGTAGACGAGAAAAAATAATTCTTAACCAATTATCCGGTCGTTCCTTTTAATAAGGCTAAAGCAACTTTGTTTAAACTAAGAAGCAGGATGTTATTGTGTTTGTTTTTTTATCTACAGGTAAAACAGCTCAAATACAAGTTGGATATATAACACAACAACTTTAAATGCAAAAAGATCTTAAAAAAGAAGATAAGAACAGTGGGGACAAATAACAAGCTAATAAATGTTAGCATTAAAAATGAAATCCAGAAAAATACGAGGGGGATTACTATGGATACAACACAACAAAATAGCAACGCTTGGGATAAAAAAGTTGAAGAAGGTTCTAGGTATACCCAATCTGTAAGTAGCGAAATCATTGAACAAAGTAAAAATGGTGAATGGGAAATTACAGTGACTACTGAAAAATCAGTCCCGAGGAATTGGTTTCCTAAATCATTAGCTGGATTAAAGATACTTTGTTTAGCGTCGGGAGGTGGGCAACAAGGACCAGTTTTAGCGGCTGCTGGTGCAGATGTAACAGTTATCGATATATCTAAAAAGCAATTGAAGCAAGATGAAAAGGTAGCTGAACGTAATGGATTAACTTTAAAAACGGTACAAGGTGATATGTCAGACCTTAGTGAATTTGAAAATGAATATTTTGATATTGTTGTTAATCCAGTTTCTAATTTATTTGTAAAAGATGTTCGTCTTGTATGGAATGAAGTGTCAAGAGTATTGAAAAATAATGGCATCTTAATTGCTGGATTTACTAATCCTTTATTATGGATTTTTGATGATAAACAAGAAAGAAAAGGTAATCTTGATGTTAAACATCCTATACCTTCATCTACATTGGACTATTTACCCGAGGACAAAGTTCAAGACTATATCAATTCAAGCCAAACAATAGAGTACGCCCATACTTTAGAAGACCAAATGAAAGGTCAAATTGACGCAGGATTCGTTATTTCAGGTTTTTATGAAGATGATTTTGGAGGTTCAAGGGTTTTAGATAAGTATATTAAAACTTTTATTGCAACAAGAGCTATAAAGTGTAAGGTTGATTAAAATACCTTGTTTGGCCAACGGATGGTTTTATTGTGATAAGACGAAAACAAGGGGCCTAGTGTGACCGCTGAACGAGATGAGACTGCTTTTGCTTGGTAAAATGAAACACTGCTCATTTCTTTGTATTTTTGGTGCTCACGAAAATGGATTTGAAGAAGATTTTAGATGTGCTGATTTCATGGTGTTTAAATTAAAAAAATAAGCTGATTATATTGGATTTTGTTCAACAAGCGGAATGTTTTACTTTAATAATGAGCAGAGCCTATATAAGCATCGCTATTAAATTAACAACCATGAAAGATTAAGGTTAAAGTGTGAATATTATAAAGCTAGGGAGGAAATCTGGGATGTTTAAAGATTTAAAAGGTGAAGCAACTATGTCACCAACTGTGGGGTTATTATATTCCACTGTGAAAGAAAATAGCCAACGAATAAAATTTATTGTTGATGGTATGTCACAAGAAGAAGTAGATTACAAAGGACCAAATTACAACTTTAATAGTACCGCCCAGTTAATCAAACATATCATGTATGTTGATCTTAATTGGGTTTATAGAATAAAAGGACAACCACTTCCTGATTCCCTAAAAGAGCATTATGGACCTATGATAGATGCAAATAATAGACTTCCTATGGTCAAAGGGAAATCTTTGAACGATCTTATATCTGAATATGATGGTGTATTAAAAATGTTTAAAGATACATGTACACAATTAACAGATGCTGATCTAGATAATGTTGTCACTTTTGGACATGAAAACGAAAAGCAAGCAACCATTCGATGGGGCATATGGCATATGGCTGACCATAACCGTTATCATCAGGCTCATATCAATCAGCTTAGAAAGTGGTACCACGAAAATTTAAATTAAAGATGCAATTCTATAATCAGTGTGTCCTTTCTACAAATATAATGTATTTTCATGTTTAAAGTAATGTACTTAAATAAACGGGGCTTTCCTTTAACAAGGAATTCCACCCTTGTTCAACTATAGGGCAGGTTAATTGAACAACGTTGAAACTACCTAATATTAGAAATAAGCTATTAAATTCTTTAAAGGGAGTGTAGTTATATGTTTGAAAGGATAGACACTGTATGTTTAACGGTTAGAAATGTGGAGCAATCAAGTATTTGGTACCAGGAGTTAGGTTTTAAAGTAGCATTCAAAGGAGACGGTTATCAAGTATTCACGATTGGGAATAGTGGAGTTCCATTAACTATTGAAGAAGGAAGTGTATCTTCGCAAGAGAACTCAACTTATCCGATTTTTTTCACTACTGATATTAAAAATACATATTTAAAGTTAAAAGAAAAAGGTGTAGAAGTAACTAAATTAAAAGATGATGGCGACAATAAGTTTTTTGATTTTTACGATTTAGATAATAATAAATTGCAAGTTTGCTTTTGGGAGTAAAGCAGAAAATCCCTATACTTCAACGATCGGGTGCTTTAGTACAACATGGAAAAGGCATTTTTAATCCAATTAACGAGCAGTAGTGTGGAAGAAGAAGGGCATAAGGCTTTATTAGCTGAACAAAATAAAAAAGGAGATTTAAGGGGGAGTTTTAATGTCTATTAAAGCATTATTTTTAGACTTTTATGGAACTGTTGTACACGAAGATGGAGAGGTGATTTTAAACATATGTAATCAAATTAAAGAAAATTCAAAGACTGAAGCCACTTTAACTGAGATAGGAGGCTTTTGGTGGAAGGAATTTTCTAAGTTATTTGAAGAGAGTTATGGTGAAACTTTTAAAACACAAAGAGTATTAGAAACTATCTCTCTAAAAAATACACTTTCTCACTTCGGATCAACGCTAGATGATAAGGCATTAAGTGAATTAATGTTTAATCATTGGATGAAACCCTCTATTTTTGAGGATTCTTTAAAATTTTTTGAATACAATACCATTCCCATATACGTACTCTCTAATATTGATACTTTTGATATAAAAACGGCAATTGAATTTCATAAATTAAAAGTCAATGGATTGGTTACAAGTGAAGATGTAAATTCCTATAAACCACGCCCTGAAATGTTTCAAAAAGCTCTAAAATTAAGCAATCTATCAAAAAATGAAGTTATTCACATTGGTGACTCTCTTTCTAGTGATGTAAATGGTGCGATGAAGATAGGGATTAAGAGTGTTTGGATAAATCGAAATAAAAAGGTATTTAAAGATAAAGCTAAGCCGAACTATGTTATAAATCAGCTAGATGAATTGCTTGATTTAAAGGTTTAAGTGTAGACTTATTTGAATTCCTTGTTTAACGGGTGCTTTAGTTCAACAAGGGTAGTAGAATATTGTGCTAAATTAGCAGAATTGTTAAAAAATTGATATGAGAGGAATAGAGAAAAAAGGAGGAATTTTTCTTTTGAAAAAAGGTCTTTTTTATATTTTAGTAATTTTTTCAGTACTACATATCATTTCTTTTATTTATTCAATAATCCAATACGATAATATCAGAATACTTGATTTGGCGTCTACAATAGCATTTTTATGGACTGCAATTATAGTAAGGGAAAAATTGTCGATGGATAATTCTTATTAAAGACACAGGTTTGTTAAAAATAACTGAGAATTAAAATTGGTAACTTCTTTTATTAAAAAGAAAAAACAGATAAAGCCTTGGAACGTCGCTCCTCAAAATTGGCAATATCTCTGTTCAACAAACGGGTGCAAGAGTGGAAAAAGATGCAAGAATAGATGTCTTGATAAACTTAAAAACGTGAATATATAATCTAAATACAAAACAAGGAGAGATAATTTGAAAAAAATTCGGGAAGCAACAAAAGAAGATATGATAGATATATATATGATGGGTTATGATGTTTGGGGAGATAACATGTCATCTGAAGAATATGTAACTATGTGCCAGGATTCTAGTAAGTATAAAAAGGGGAAATGGTACGTTCTTGAAGCAACAGATACAAAGGAATTATTAAGCTCTCTCATCGTATATGAACTAAATCCTTCAGAAGACATAATTGTAAAAGGTATTGGTTCAATTGCTACTCCTTTAACATTTAGAAAAAAGGGATATGCTTCTTTATTAGTCAAAGAAACGATAAATGAATTAGAACAGGAAGAAGACTGTAACAACTTCTTCCTGTATAGCGATATTGGGGCAGATTTTTACAAAACATTAGGTTTTATTGAACTACCTAATGAAGGACAAAAATATAAAGACAGTGATTGTATGTATTATTCAAAAGAAAATGCTATCGACTCCATATCATTTGAAATCCCAGACTACTTTTAAGAGCCATCCTTATTGAAGTAATAGATTCTTTAGTTTACCAAGCTGTTACTGCCGTTATTGTTAACGTAGCAGGAATGAATGTTTAATAAGCTATTAGAAAAATTTTGTGTCTAATAAAAAATATCATAGGGATTTTGGGGTATATGGAATATGTGTGAAGGATGGGAAACTATTGGTGATAGATAAGAATGTGGTGCTTATATAAACCGATATGACCTTCATGGAGGAAGCTTAGAAGATGGTGAAACTTTATCCACTGCTATGAAAAGAGAGTTCCTTGAAGAAACAGGTCTTGAAATTGAAATTGAAATTGAAGAAAATATTGGAGTTATCGATATCAAACTCTCTTGGTTGTGGAGAGATTTTACGGTATCGGAAAAAGATGTATCGTTGGAAAATGCTTCACCACTTGTACTAAAAGCTTTTGAATGGTTAAGAACTAATAATCTAAGTATTGATGCTAATATTTATGAAGATTGGAAAGATTTAAAATAACTAAGTTTCCTAATTTAATTACTAACGGACAGTTTAACAGAGAAATCAGTTACTCTCTTTCTCTTATGAACTTACCTCAATCAACTTATCTATGGAGATGATTATTGTGAAAGTATTTCTTGGTCATGTTAGTTTTTTCATTGTTCTTATATTTCTCTCCCTGGTATCGTTTGTTATGATATTTGGCGCAGGATTTGGTGGAGATATTAACATACTCGTATTATTTACGCCTTTTACCTTCAGTGTGTTTTGGCTCATTGGTTACACGTGGTTTATTCTTAGAACAAATCCAGATAAGATAAACTGGGTACTTCATCCGTCTGAAAATTGGGGATTTATCATTTTTCTTCTTTCAGGTATTTTTACTGCATATTGTTTATTTCTAACATTATTTTTCGGGTTCATACCGATGTTTGGGTCCTCGATAATAATACTTATTATTTGGTACTGGTTACTTTATAGATATATAAAGAACAAAAACAAAGGTAAATATACGCAGTGGCTGCCGAGTACGATTTTATTTATCCTTGCTTTGATATATGCCATTCAAATGTTTAGGTTTTATCTTATTAATACTTGAAATATTGAATTCAGTTTAACAAGGGATCGCCAAATATGGCGATCCTATTTTTTATATTGAATATTATTTTTACATTTTATGTTAAAATAAACATGTTAACAGTACTACTTCAGGTAGTTTAACGCAAAAAGGATTTCAGGATGATTACAGCCATTGAAATGTACCACCTCTGACAAAGTATTTACCACCAAATGACAAGAAATGTACCAAATAATGACAGGTTGTTTACCACTGAACTCTTACTGATTATAGGGTAACAGTAACTCTTGTATTACAAAGTAAACTAAATACTGTGCAACAATACCTTCATTGATAGGTCACATTGTAAAAGCGATTCATAAGTATGGATACTGACAACTGGTTACTTAAAATAATTGGTAGATTTACTTACAACAAAATAGATATGTTTTCCAGATTATAGTAGTATGAACTTATATTATTAGGTTCTCATTTATTGAGAGATTGGAGTAGAAAATGTCAAAAATAGTTTCATTTGTTGGTGGATTTCAAGGACCATGGAAAGTTGTCCGAATTGAAAATGTAGTTGGAAAACCCTTGGAACCAGTTGAGAAAATCCAAATAGTTGATGGTTCTATAGAAATTCCTTCTTTCAACACAAATTGGATACTACGGGGTGTAACAAGCAACTTGCGTTATACCACAAGTCAAGAGAAAGAACATTTAAATAAACATTCACCGACACTTGGTAGAAAAGAAGATACTTGTGCTGCATTGATACCAATAAAGAAATCAGTCGAATGGTGGGAGCTTGCACAGGACGAAAGACGTGAGATTTTGGAGGAACAGTCTCAACATATTAATCTAGGACTACGATACTTGCCTGCCATTGCACGAAGATTACACCACTCGCGTGACCTTGGTGAACCTTTTGATTTTGTCACTTGGTTTGAGTATTCTCCAGATTATTCTAGGGAGTTCGAAGAGTTAGTATCAAGTCTTCGTACTACACTTGAGTGGAAGTATGTAGAGCGAGAAGTTGATATTAGATTGGTTTTAGACTGATTTTCCATAAGATAAACCAATAATCGTTTTTAAAAGTATAATTTAAAAATAAGAAGGCGTTAGTGATATAACCTTAAATTTCAAAAAAGCCCAAATATGCATTATTTTATGCATTTTGGGCTTTTTAGTTATTCAGGAATGCTTTTTATTTCATTGGTAAATGTATTGGCGATGTTTGGTAAAACACTTGTCATTTGGTGGTAAAAAACATGGCGTAGGTGGTAAATTTACTTGGCTGTAATCACAGGAAAAAATACAAAACAAATAGAAACGCAATAACAAACTAAGTGAGGAGATAATACCACTTTGAACATTTTAACTTTGATTTTAAGTTATTTATTAGGCTCAATTTCATTTGCTTTAATAATGGGTAAACTATTTTATAAGAAAGATATTCGAGGTTACGGTAGTGGTAATCTAGGGGCAACTAATACTTATAGAGTTTTAGGCTTAAAAGCAGGATTAATTGTTGCAGTTGCTGATATATTAAAAGGTACACTTGCTTGTTTACTGCCATTAATACTCAGTTCTACGGTTAATCCTATTGCATGTGGTTTATTAGCAATATTAGGACACATTTTTTCTGTGTTTGCCAGTTTTAAAGGTGGAAAGGCTGTTGCGACGGCAACTGGAGTTTTTTTATATTTAACGCCTTTAGGTGTTTTGGCTGGTTTTGTTGTGTTTGTGTTAACTTTGTTATTTTCTAAGTATGTATCACTAAGTTCAATGTTAGCTAGTCTAGCATTATTTATTTATAGTCTACTATTTGAAGATAAAGTTATCATAGCACTTTCTATACTAATAAGTGTATCAATAATCATTCTCCATCGACAAAATATAAAGAGAATTCTAAATGGAACAGAGAATAAAATAGTATAAAAATATTTAGATTGAGTATTATTAGTTCAGCTAATGGTTGCTTCAGAAGATGATTCTCAGAATAGAGGTGAAATAGTGCCGACTCCAATTATAATGCTCCTTATACTCATTTCGATCTTAGTATATAGAAGAGTACAGAACGGAAGTATGCAATTTACTGTTAAAAAGTTTATATGGAGTTTAATTATAACTATTGTATTTATTAACGTTATTATGTATTTCATTTTGTAGACATATTCGTAAATTGTTGTACTCAATGTAACGAGTGGTGATTTTTAAGAAGAATTTAAAGTTAAGGTGTTGTTTGATAATGGATATTATTACATTTGGAAAAAGGGAAGAAGGCAAAAAGTACATAGCAAGACCAGCGGTTTATAGTGTAATGTTCAATAGCCAGAACAATAAAGTAGCTATTATTCAAACAGGTGATGGACAGTTTTTTCTCCCAGGTGGTGGAATAGAAGGAAATGAGACACACGAGGAATGTCTAAAAAGAGAAGCTTTAGAAGAAATGGGAATGGACATTAAAATTGTTTATTATATAGGACGTGCTAATAGATATTTCTATTCTACAAATGAATTTAAGTATTATCTAAGTAAAGGCTATTTTTATGTTTGTGAAATTGAAAAAAAAGTTAGTAAACCAATAGAGGAAGACCACTTCTTAAAATGGATTGAACCATCCCAAGCTATAAAGATCTTGTTTCACGAACATCAAAGTTGGGCAATTAGTGAAGCTTTAAAGCAATTGTAGATTATTCAATTATTGGGTACAAATGTAAACGTGTGGCCGTTAAAAATAAATCTATCAATATTGAAAGAAGTTAAATATATGGAAAAACATAAATAGAACAATAAGAAAAGAAGGTATTATTTTATGTTGTTAAAATTAGAAACTAAAAGGTTAATATTACAACGATTTAAAAAAGAAGATGCAATTAGAATAAGAGACTTAGCAAATGATAAAGAGCTAGCAGATATTCTAGGTCTTCCTCACCCATATGAACTCAAAGATGCAGAAGAGTGGATTGCAATCCATCCAGAGCAAATAAAAAATGGAATTGAATATCCTTTAAAAATTACTTCGAAAGAGTTAAGTGAAGTAATAGGTACTATTACTATTAGGGTTGATAAAAGAAACAATAAAGGTGAACTTGGCTACTGGATAGGAAAGGAATATTGGTGTAATGGTTTCGCAACGGAAGCAGTAAATAAAATAATTGATTTTGGATTTAATCAGTTAAAATTGAATAAGATATGTGCTTCAGCTACTTCTAGAAATATAGCTTCAACCATAGTTTTTGAAAAAGTGGGTTTACTAAAAGAGGGTAGATTAAGGCAAAATAGATTCCTTCTTGATAAGTATGAAGATGTTGCTGTGTACGGTCTTTTAAGAGAAGATTATGTAAAAGGTTATTAAAGAAGAACATAGCAGATATGTTGTATATCGACAGTTTTGTTAATAATTTGCTTTACAATAATTATTAACGTTGATATTATAAAAACAATATCAAAGGCAATGAAGAGAAGAGTAGGTAAATCAATTCTTTACAGAGAACTCCAGTTGGCTGAAAAGGAGTAAGAATATGTTTATTGAACCAAGTCTCTGAGCATTACACTGGAACCTAACAAGGGGATAGTGTAACAGGAGCTCCTGTTATAGAGCTAGGGTATAAGTATTTTATTGCCGTACCTGACAAGGTTAATATGGTGACATATTAATAAACTGGGGTGGCAACACGACGATTATATAATCTCGTCCCCAAGACGAAAAGTCTTGGGGGTGGGATTTTTTTGTTGGTCAAAATATATCTAAGTCAGAAACAACAATATACGAGGAGGTTTACTATGAATATTAGAAAAATAGCTGATGCATGGAAGTATCCATCTATTTTATTATTTGGTATAGGGATTTCAAGTATTGGCTCGTGGATATATTTTCTTGCACTAAATCTAATCGTTTTTAATATGACAGGTTCTCCCCTTGCAGTAGCAGTGTTTTATATTATAAAACCTTTAGCTACGGTATTTACTAATTTATGGGCAGGGAGTGTCATTGACCGCATAAATAAAAAGCATCTCATGATTGCTTTAGATTTAATCCAGGGAACTCTGATTACTTGTTTAGCATATTTCACTTACACAATGTGGATAATCTATTTGCTTGTCTTTCTTATTAATATGGCTTCGTCTGTATATGGTCCAACTTCGGTTAGTTATATTACAAGGTTAATTCCAACCGAGCAAAGGCAAAGGTTTAATTCATTGAGAAGTTTACTCGATTCTGGTGCATTTTTACTTGGACCAGCAATTACAGGGGTTCTATTTATGATTGGCACGCCTCTATACGCTATTGGTATTAATGCGATTGCTTTTTATTTTTCAGCGTTAGTCACCTTATTTATGCCTAATGTTGAAAAAAGTCGCGTTAGCAAATCATTAGATCAACGATTATCATTTAGCTTATTAATGCAAGATTGGAAAGAAGTATTGCAGTTTAGCCGACAGTTTTTATATGTCATGACTGTTTATTTTTTATTTAGTGTTTTCATTGTCATACAAACTGCTATTGATTCACTGGAAGTAGCTTTCTCAAAAGAAGTTATTTCTTTATCAGATAGCGAATATGGCTTTCTTGTTAGTATTGCAGGTGCAGGGATTCTGATAGGCTCGTTGATGAATGTCCTATTCCTATTCACAAAAAGATTAGCAGTTTCTTTACTCATTGGAATAGGTTCAGTTACGGTATCGGTAGGGTACATTATTTTTGCATTCTCTACTAATTTCTTAGTTGCATCCATTGGGGTATTTATACTAGCGGTCTCACTTGCCTTTGCAAACACTGGCTTTTACACCTTTTATCAAAACAACATTCCGGTTGAAGTCATGGGGCGGATAGGAAGTATTTACGGATTTGTGGAAGCTTTATTGGTGATAGTGATTACTTTTATATTTGCTGTAACATCTCAATTAATATCCATTCAGTTTGTTGTTGTCTTTGGTGCAATTTTTATGTTTTTATTAACGCTAGCATTAATGTTACTTAGTATGCAACCATCAAAGAGTAAATACTACAGAACTACTCCAGAAGAAGTCAAAGAAATAATTTAATAAACCTAGCTTTTATGTACCTAAAACTTATCCAGGTAATTACAAGTATTTAAAAATATACCTGTCAATTTAGTTTTGCTACTTTTTTCTAATTAAAATAGGAATATTATGTTAAAATTAAATTAACGTTTGGTACTCGAAAGAAGATAGCTATAAGGTTAGGAGCTTGCGGATTATGCAAGGATTTGAAGTATTCATCTTTATTAGTTTTGCAGTTAATATATTATTGGTTAGTACCTCAATGTTTTTGAAAAGAAAAAAACAGGAGAAGTCTATCGGTGTAATTTCTGTTGGGCTAGTTTTAATAAGTATTGCAATAATTATTAGTAGCTTTTTTGTTGGTGGATGGGCCGGAATGGGATTAGGATTTATTGGTCTTTCCATTCTTATAGGTGCAATTACTGGGAGTCTTATTACTAGTTTAATTATGTATATACGAAAATGAAATGAACATTTTTACTAACTGCTGCTTTCTTTAATAATACGAAAATGCTAGTTTTGATAAAATCTAGAGATGAGGGATTGAAGTGGGAATTGATTTTCATAGTAAGAAGAATCGTATTACTTACACAACTCGAAACGCTGATAACTCTTGGATTGAAGTAATGAAGGGCCTTTTACCTATTGAGAAGATTTCAAATGCTTTAGATATTGGTTGCGGTGGAGGGATTTACTCTAAAGCTCTATCGGACATGGGAGTGGATTCTGTTACTGGTGTTGATTTTTCTAAATCAATACTTGAGGGTGCAAGAGAAAACTGTAAAGAATATAAAAATATTTCCTTTCAGCATGGGAATGCTTTTGAGACAAATTTAGACAGTGAAAGTTATGATTTATTACTTGAAAGAGCTTTAATACATCATATTGAAGATTTGCGCTCTTGCTTCATAGAAGCATTTAGATTGGTAAAGGATAATCGATATTATATTATACAAGACCGAACTCCTGGAGATTGTTTATTGAAGGGAAATGACAGTCACATAAGAGGGTATCTCTTTGAACTGTTTCCGAGGTTAGTTGAAAAAGAAACTAACCGAAGACATAGAAGCCAATTGGTGATGGAAACATTAAAAGAAGTAGGATTTAAAAACATCGAAGAAATTAAACTGTGGGAAACAAGAAGAGTTTATGATAACAAAGAGCAATTATTAAAAGACTTAAGCGAAAGAACTGGGAGAAGCATTTTACATGAATTAAACGATAAAGAATTAAATTTATTAATCACTCATATTGAAAAGTCGTTATCAATAAATACTAATATAATTGAAAAAGATAGATGGACGATATGGAAGGCAATCAAATAGAAATGTATTATTTTGATCTAAAGTGCCAGCTGCATTGATAAGGCGAATACAACCTTGTTTAATGATTTTCTTTCTCGTAAATAAGAGAGGATAGGAGAAAAATCTATATGATTCAAATTATGAAGGCTAATGAAAGCCATGTTGAAGGAGTTTCTAATATATGTATTAAAGGATATTGGGCGACATATGGGGAAACGCATTCAAAAGAGTGGATTGAAAGAGTTATTAGAGAGTTTTATAATCACGAGAGAATATTAAGAGAAGTAACAGAATTTAATCGTGATTGGGGTGGATATTTTGTAGCTGTTGAGAACGGAAAAGTAGTTGGTGCAGCAGGAGGAGGTATGATAGATGATGAAATCGGAGAATTATTCGTTATATACCTTGACCCTTCAAGAAGAAATGAAGGGATTGGCACCGAATTACTGAATGCTGTTACGAAACAGCAGAAAGCAGAATATGGAGCCACAGAGCAGTGGGTGTCTGTTCAAAAAGGTAATATGAAAGGAATTCCGTTTTATCAAGCAAAAGGCTTCAAATTTCAATTTGAAAAAGTTACGGAAGAGAATCCAACCTATATTAAATTAAGACATTGTAGGAAAATATAAAATTATTCTTCATTGAACTAATGGGATCGTCAATTACGGCGATCTTATTTTTGTATCTAAATATTAGTTGGGATTTTATGTTAAAATAATTATATAAAGAGTTACGGGAATAAAGATGAGTTTAATAGTACCTTTTCTTATAGTTACAGTTTATTTGATTTTTCTATTGGTCAAAAAAAGCCACGCATCAGGAATGAAATTTATGTTATTAGGATTAAGCATTATTTTATTATTTATAGGTTTAATAATTTCATTTGTAGGTTTTGCAAACGAATATATTACTATAAGTTGAGATAGATGAGGTGATATTATGGAAGTAGAAGTAATTGAAAAACTAATAACTCTTGACGAGATAGAGTTATTAAGAGAACCTTTAGAAAAATTACATGAATATCATAATAGTAAATCTGAATATTTTTCAGGTGATTATCCAAGGTTAACATTTGAAGATCGGATTCGCCATTATAGAGAAAATGCGAGATTTGGAGAATACAGGATTGAACTATTGTTTGAGACAAATACAATGCATTTAATTGCTTTTTCGGTAGTTTATGCCAAGAAATCAAGTGGAAAGATAGAAGTTTTATATGTTGATGAAGGTTATCGCAGTAACAACTTAGGAACAAAACTTATGGATAATGTAATTAAATGGTTTAGTGAAAAAAATATATACGATATTGAACTAAAAGTGGTGTACGGGAATCAGGCTGTATCATTTTATGAAAAGTTTGGATTTTTGCCTCGTTCAGTAATTATGGGGACTAAAACATAATAATAGTAAACAACTTATTCAACTAAAAGGCAGGTTGCTTCAGAACAATAGTTATAGTTGAAATAGTATATGCAATTTTACCATCGCTTCTAATTACAATGTACCAAGAGACATATGCAAGTGGTATTAATACTATTTCATGCGATGGTAACGGTGATTGCGGTTTTGAGTATGTGGATGAAGACTTTTTGAATGCGGAATGCCATCTCGTATTACACAATCGAGGCTGAAAGGCGAATGGAGTCACTAATGAATTTATCTGGTCCATATAGTATTACGGTAGAAGCTAATCAAGAAAAAATATTGATTTAATCAAATTACTAGATGTATCAGGTGTTCCAAGACATTTTGATGGTGGAACATCTAACGCTATTAATATCAAGTTAATAGATGAGGAAACTGAACGTATTTTATAGTTCATGAATGACGCTGGATTGTTTAGGATATTTAATACTTTTCTTCCATAAAAAAATAAAATCGATAATAATTATAACCAAAAGGAGGTAACATGGTAATCAAGTCTGCGATAGCTAGTGATGCACCAGTAATTCATGATTTAATGATCAAGGCATTTATGCAATATGAAAACGAAAATCCGCCATCAAGCGCTTTAGAAGAAACTGTACAGTCGGTTTCTACTGCTTTGGTACAAGGGGAACAGGCATTGATTGCTTTTGAAGAGAATAAACCAGTTGGTATGGTACGATTTCAAATTAAAGACGAGGGTTTATATTTTTATCGTTTGTCAGTTATTCCTGAAAAACAAGGAAAAGGCTTTGCAAAAAAGATATTAACTTCTTTAGAGGAATACGCAAATAAAGTTGATATAACTACTATATTATGTAAAGTCCGTCTGTCAATGCCTAAGAATATACAACTATATAATTCCATAGGTTATGCTGTTTATAGTGAAGAAGTTTTACGTAATCGAAAGGGTATCAATATTAAAGTTGTTTCAATGAAGAAAGAACTTTAGTTATTTAAATAACTGCTAAAATAGTTTCCAAGGGATCGTCGATTCAGGCGATCCTATTTTTGTACTTGAATAATATTGGGTGTTTATGGGGTTTCTCAATGTTTTCAATGTTTGTTTTAGCTATACAAAAAAAGGGGATTGGATAGGAATACATAAATTTATAACTTTAGGAGGATCTGAATGCTTTTCAAAGGAACCAACATTAAAAATCCCTCAAAAATGTCCATTGTCCTCATCTTAGTTGGCTTTGTCACGATATTTGGAGGTTTCTATTTTTTTCTTTCTTTAGCAGAAGAAGTACTGGAGAATGAAAGTTTTCAAATTGACGAAGTAATTAATCAGTTTATCATTTCAATTAACGCGCCTTGGCTAACTAATTTAATGGGGTATATTACGGAAACAGGCTCGGTTATTTGGATTACTATAGGAACGATTATTGTTGTTGTATATTTATTATTCTTCTCGAAAAAAAGTAACTGGATGGCTACTTTTCTTATCATTAACATGGTAGGAATCAGTGGCTTAACCAAAGGATTAAAACTACTGTTTGAACGTGAGAGACCTGAAGTGATTGCTCAGTATGATGGCACTGGATTTAGTTTTCCAAGTGGACACTCTACAGGTGCTGTAACGTTTTATGGCTTTATGATTTACTTAATCGCTGTCAGTAGGATTAGTCGATTTTGGAAGTGGATGATTAATCTTTTTCTCGGTTTTTGGATTGTTATCGTGTCCTTAAGTAGAGTAGTGATAGGGGTACATTATATAACAGATATTATTGCAGGACTAATCTTTGGCCTTGCGTGGCTACTTGTTTGTATAGCAGCACTTGAAGTGATGCTTTGGAGAAAAAGAAAAGATAAAAAAAGTGATCTTATCCTAAATGAGAGAGGTTTTTTAAAAAGATAATCAACGTAACTGATTTTACTGAAATCAGAGATGAAGCTGAATTATCTGCATTGTACATTATCGAAGGTCAATCAGCAATCTTGCTGATAACTAATCTTGATACTCACGGTATAACATACTAAGGAGAGAAGCCTATGTTTGAAACATTTCTTTTTGACAAGTGGGAGGATCTCTTGTGGATTTTCCTGATGTCTTTACTTATTTATCCATCCCTTGTTGCAATTCTGAGAGGATTTGGAAAACGAACATTAACGAATGTTAACATGTTCGATCTAATTATCACTATCGCGTACGGAAATGCATTATCGAGTATAATCATCACCCGTGAAGTTTCATACGTGGACGGATTCACGATTCTACTTGCTATGACGGTTCTGCAGGTCATCCTCTCCAAACTACAAATGTATTCAAAGACACTCCAAAAGTTAGTCAAAGCAAAACCGATTTTTCTTTACTACGATGGTGAGTTCAATGAATTAGCAATTAATCGCCAACGTCTGCAGCAAGATGATCTGTTGCAGGCTATCCGTAAGAAAGGAATCCGTTCATTTACAGATGTAACTGCCATAACACTGGAAGGGGATGGGACACTGGCAGTCATGCAAAAAGACAATGATGTTCCGCATGATGTCTTTGATGACGTCATTTGGCTGGATAAATAGAATTCAACCACTATTCTGTTAAGAATGACAGGGTTTCTTTCGACATTCATGAAACTCAATTTCTTAATTCTATTATCTGAGCTATAAATAGAACCACCGAGGGATAGTGGCAAAAATTGCTATAACAAGACAGACTTAAATACTAGAATGTTGTATATTTTTTACACAAGGGGGTTAGGTGATGTTCGATTCGTTACTGTTTGACAACTGGAAAGACTTGCTTTGGATTGTCTTGATGGGTGTACTGATGTACCCGACATTCCTTATCATTTTTAGGATTTTCGGAAAACGTTCACTGACACAGGTAAATATGTTTGATTTCATCATAACTGTGGCTTACGGGAATACCTTAGCGAGCATCCTGATAATTCAGAGCATCTCCTATATGGAAGGTGCTCTTATGATTCTAATGCTGGCGGTCCTGCAGTTTATTTTTTCAAAACTCCAGACCAAATTTAAAAGCTTTAGGAATTGGACCAAGGCGAAACCGATTTATCTTTATTCCCAGGGGGAGTTCAACCAAGAAGCCATGAGACAGGAGCGCCTCAAGTTTGAAGACGTAAGTTCGGCTGTGCGAAAACAAGGATTAGTGTCTTTTCAGCAGCTTGATGCGATAATATTGGAAGGTGACGGTACCATCACTGCAGTCATGAAAGGGGATGGTGGTGTGCCGGAATCAGTTAGTGATGTTTTGTGGACGAAAAAAACCGAAAGAACGCTTAAATAAAACGTAGCTTAAATTTTTCATTTATATGTTGTCGTAAAGTCTTTTACGGTAATAATGGAAGACAGTTAAATGCAGATTTAATAAAGATAGATATATTTATATTTCACTTTTTTTCTAATATATTTGATATAGTACTAATCATTGAAGAAGCATTTGGCTTATATGTGATTACGGACACTGAAATGTACCACCTCTGACATGTGTTAGCGTAACATTTTAATATATTATAAAATAGAGGGTTAGTTCCGTAATGGACTAACCCTCTCCATATAGCTATTGAACGATTGCGACAATAGTCATCATGAATTTAATGGAAAAGGTGCCAACCACTTTCGCCTGTTGTCGAACTTCGACATGTAACAGGACTGTGAATGACACCTTTTCTGGCATGGAATATTCCTAAGACAGGAATAACCTCTTAGTTTCTTATGAGGATAAAAATCATGTAGGCAATATAAGCAGCTGCCAACAAGCCTCCTTCAACTTTACCTATTCTAAAGTTGGTTCTTGAGAAAATAAGTAAAATAATTGTTAAAACATTCATCAAAAGGATATCAAAGAATATTTTATTATCTACTGCAAGTGGAGAAATAACCGATGAAATACCGAGCACGAATAAAATATTGAAGATATTGCTTCCAATGATATTCCCTACAGCAATTTCACTTTCTTTCTTTATTGCGGCAGTAACTGAAGTAATTAATTCAGGTAAGGATGTACCAACTGCAACAATTGTTAGACCTACAAGGGTTTGACTCATACCAAACGATAGGGCAATATCCGTAGCACTGTTTACGACTAGGTCTCCACCGAAAATAATTGCTCCGAGACCACCAACTGTCAAAAGCGTATTTTTACCCATTGGTACTTTTTCTTGAATGGTGTTTTCTAGCTTATCCCGGCTATTTCTAGCAACCTCAAAGATATAGTATAGGAAGATAGCAAAGAACAGTAAAAAGATTAATCCATCACTTCTCGTAATAAAGTTATCACCTAATTGCTGAAGGGTAACATCACTAATAAGGATTAGTAACGCAATGCCCCCAAGAAATGTAAAAGGAATTTCTTTTCTGATTGTTTCATTCTCAACCTTCAATGGAAAAATTAATGCGGCAACTCCAATGACAAATGTTATATTGAAAATATTGCTTCCAACAACGTTACCTATCGCAACTCCTGCATTCCCTTCCAATGCAGCAACAATACTTACTGTTGCCTCCGGCGCACTAGTTCCAAAGGCAACGATAGTTAACCCAATTAAAAGTGGGGAAACTCTAAGGGCAGTGGCAATTTTTGAAGCGCCATTCACAAAAAAGTCTGCTCCTTTAATTAGTAAAACAAAGCCGATAATTAACAAAACATAAGTCATTTATTATATTCCTCCATTATAGTAAGCGATCATAAATTATTCAGATATAGAAGTGATAGAGACAATTGATTATGAAAAAATCCAATTAAAAATAAGTGATGGTTTTCGAATAGACAGCTTTACATGTTAATTTCTTATTAGTATAAAAATCGTATATAGAATATATGAAACCACTAGAAAGATACCTTCATATTTTCCGATTTTAAAGCTTGTTCTTGAAAAGACAAGCACGGCGACTGTTAGTAAAATCATAATAAAAACATCAACAATTAACTTACTTTCGATACTAAGGGGATGAATAACAGCTGTCGTACCCAGCACGAATAAAATGTTAAAGATATTACTACCCACGATGTTTCCTAGCGCAATCTCACTTTCCTTTTTAAGAGCTGCGGTGACAGAGGTCATTAATTCTGGTAAGGACGTACCGATTGCAACAATCGTTAAACCAACTAAAGCTTCACTCATTCCAAAAGAAAGTGCTATATCAACAGCATTGTTAACTACCAGTTCTCCACCAAAGATAATTCCGATCAGTCCACCAATAGTTAATAAGATGTTTTTCGTCCATGAAGTGGTCACTTGCTCTTGCTCCACTTCTTCCACTTGTTTCTTTGTTTCTTCTTTGTTCTTCACTCGATTTCTTTTGGCAACTTCAAAAATGTAGTATAAGAAAATGACAAAGAACAGTAAAATGATCAGGCCGTCACCTCTAGTAACGAGGTTTTGACTAGCTCCTTGAAGTGCTATATCACTAACTAAAACCAGTAATACTACACTTACTAACAAGGTGTACGGTAATTCTTTTCTAATTGTTTCATTCTGTACTTTCATCGGATAAAGGAATGCAGCCACTCCAAGTACTAAAGTAATATTCATAATATTACTTCCAACAATATTCCCAATAGCTACACCAGGATTTCCCTCCACTGCAGCAATGATACTGACTGTAGCCTCCGGTGAACTTGTTCCCAAAGCTACAATAGTTAGACCAATTAACAATGGGGAAATATGAAGGGCTCGTGCAATACTTGAGGATCCATCTACAAATAAATCAGCCCCCTTGACCAATAATACAAATCCTAAAATTAATAAAATATAAATCATCAAATCCAACTTTCCTAATGTGGTTTCTTGTTCCTTTTATATTTTTTACTAAAGTAGTGCCCCTCATTCATTAAGAGTAAACACAAAAAAACCTTTACCGATGTGGTAAAGGTTTTAGAATAGAGCAGACCTTTACCTAAGTGCGGCAAAGGTCTTGCTAACAACGTATCGTTGCCAACAAAGCCGAGAGTTATGAAAACTCCGTAATGACGACTTTGCTGTAAAAGCTACTCCCCTAAGACAATTTAACTTGTTACTAAATCTTATACAAACTGTTTGATTTAGTCAACTCTTTTTATACTTTTCATTTAATTATGTTAGTTAAAGGAGGGGATGATAGGATTGCTCCTTAAATTCGTTATTGTTCTGTACTGTGTTTTTACAATAGTGATAATTCAAGGACTGGTAACTGTTGCAATCATACGCCACGTGCCTTATCTTCTTCGCAGTTGGTTGTTACTTATTCCACCTCATTAATAAAATGAGCAATATTCCAGCGTTCCCAATTTGTAATATTTGGATAAATACTGAAAGATTATTTTAAAGTATCACTAGAAACGGGATATAATAAAACTTGGACGAACCACTACTCTGTTTAAGCCAATCACCTTAAAATGTAGGATTGCCTGAGAGGTAAAATATATCTTGTGCTTTTTTGAAGGTCGCTATATGATATATCCACATGAACTAAAATGTTTGAAATTTCAGTTAAAGTGAGGTGGGTATGATGTTGGTGTATTTAATTGTTAGCCAAGTTTTATTCATTTGCTCGTTACTGCCGTGGGTTATTATTTGGGGAATGTCGTTTATGAGTTTTGACGCTGGTATTGGTCTTTATAATTCATTGTTTGTACTAACTATTACAGTGTACCCGTTGGCTATAATTATTTGTTCTATTTTAGCGTGGGTTTTCCGAGTCAAAAAGAAACGGTTTGCTATAATTATAAATTTAGTACCGCTGCTATGGGTAATAAGCTTTATTAGTTTTATGTATATAGTTGATTAATTTGCTATTTATGACGCTATTCTTTTTATAAGGATTGCGTTTTTTATTTTTAAAAATACTCAATCAATCTAGCATCGTCGAGAAGCAGAGGACGGTTCTCTTCTTACATATTTCATAAAGTGGGGCAAAGAAATGTCCCCTGCTTCTTACCCGATTTTCTTTGGGGATGGATTGTGTGCATTGTGGAAGAAGGAATAAACTTTTTCACTACTGCACAATAGAAAAATTATATTCAACAATCAGACGTGATTACGAGAGTATAACAATCATCATATCACTCATAGAGAACACATAAGCTTCTCATCCTCCAATACAAACTCCTTGTAAAGAGCTTGGATTTTTCTTTTTCTATAGAATCGTAAATATCATTTAATAACATCTTAAAATATGCATAAATGAAAATAGAAGATGCCGTAATGGCTAAGACAGTTTTTTGAAATAACTCGCAGCTCTGCGGTAAATACATAGACACCAAGTGGTCAACCCCTAGGCAATAGCTGGTAAAAAACATGGCAGAGATGGTACATTTATGTGGAGGTAATCAATATGGTCTTGCTTAATGTTTGAAGTGAATTAAAGCAGTCAAAAATAAGTTTCGGGAGATAGTGAAATGAAAACAAACAACTTACCGATAGTGCAATTAAGGGAATTAACACTTGCAGACGCGGAAGACCGTTATCAATGGTGTTTAGATAAAGAATTGACAAAACATTTGAATATGCCAGAGAAATATCCACCATTTAACAGAGAAGAAACACGAAACTGGATTAACATGTGCATAAACAAGACAAACGGATATGAACAAAAGGCAATCCTATCAGAAGAGGGAAAACACATTGGATGGGTTGATCTAAAGAACATGGATAGTTTAAACAAACATGCTGAATTAGGGATTGCTATTGGTGATAAAAGTTATTGGGGCAAAGGTTTTGGGCTAGCTGCAATGAAAGAGATGCTTTCATGGGGGTTTAATGAACTGGATTTAAATAAGATATGGCTTAGAGTTGAAGTGGATAATGATAAAGCAATTAAATCCTATAAGCGTATGGGTTATGTAGAAGAAGGGATTTTAAGGCAAGACCGATTAAGAAATGGAGAGTTTGTTGATCGCCTTCGAATGAGCATGTTAAGGAAAGCGTTTTTTCAAATGATTAATGATAAAAATGAATAATAAAACAGAGCCATCAAAACTTAGTTCACAATGATAAAATTGTTAGTCTAATAGGTTAGTAGTAGAAGGAGGGATCATGGATGCAACAGTTAAAAAGAATAGGAAGTTCATTTTGGTATATGACACCCGTTTCAGAGACAGACAGACCTACGTTAGGAATGGTTGTTGGCACTGAAATGAGCTTGATGATAGATGCAGGTAATTCAGATGCGCATGCACGTTTGTTTTTAGATAAGTTAGGTGAACATAATATTTCGAAGCCAGATTTCGTTGCAATAACCCATTGGCATTGGGACCATATTTTCGGAATGTCGGCACTAAAAGATTCTTTGTCAATTTCATCTTCAGAGACGAAAAAAGAAATTAATAAACTGACTGATTACGAATGGACAGATACAGATAAGGCTTTAGACGAACGGATTAAAGAAGGAATTGAAATTGAATTTTGTGCTACTTGTATAAAAAAGGAATATGGTGAAGAAAGAAATATACAGATTCAATTACCTAAACTAACATTCGATAAGCAGCTTGAAATAGATCTTGGTGATGTGACTTGTGTATTAAAACATGTGGGAGGCGACCATGCACAAGATGCTGTTGTAGTTTATATTAAGGAAGAAAAAATATTATTTCTAAATGATAGTATTTATCCAGATATTTTTTCCTCCAAAAATAACTATACATCGAAGCGTACGTTAAAATTGATAGAAGAATTAGAAGCATTTGATGCAGAAACATATATCCTTTCACATTCAGAAAATATGAATCGAAATGAGTTTTTGCAAGAAATAGAATTGTTAAAAGCAGTTGGGTTCTATACTGAGAAGTATGAAGGTGACGCTGAGAAAATAAAATCAGAGTATAAACAAACGGTAAATAGAGAGTTAAATGAAGACGAATTAGAAACAATAGAATATTTTATTAATGGTTATGAAATGGATAAAGAACTTTAGTAAGTTCAACCAAAATAAAAAGAATTACATGGGCGTAACCTTAAAGTAAAAGGTTTCCGCCCATGTAATTCTTGGATTTGAAAACAGAACAAACAAACTGTACTTATTAATTGTAGTTACAAATTCTTCGTAAATATTCTCTGATTTCTTTTTCAATAATATGATCGTCGTATAAGTTGGCGTAAATAACAGATTCAAATACTAAGCCGTGGATGAATATCGTTAATGAATTTGCGCTGTCTTCAATACTTATAAGTTTTTTAATGTACCCTTCTGTATGAAGCATCCTTAATACATCCTTTGCAAAATTAAGGTTTACTTCTCGAGATTTATCCTTCGTCTCGTGGTATTCTGGGTTCATTGTTGCCATTACGGAAAATTTCATCCAAATATCATTTTCCATTCTTTCTTCTTCTGTATTTGCTTGCACAATTTGTTTTATCATGCGAATTGCATTTTCAAACACATCCTGATCCTTCTGCATGACCTTTTGCATTCTTTCCTCAAATCGTTGATAGATAACATCCATTGCGACCATATATATGTCTTTTTGTTTTGGAAAAAAGTATTGAACAGAACCTAAAGAAAGGCCTGCTTCTTTGGCAATTTCACGTGAAGTTGCTTTTTCGAAACCTGAATGGTGAATAATGCGAAACATTGCTTCTACAATTTGATTTTTTCTTTCAGCATGATCTATTTTTTTAGGCATAGGATAACTCCTTTGATTTTTTAAGTCAGTTGTATTATAATTTTTGTAAGTCAAGTGACTTAATAAAATGAGTGAGGTAATTATATGGAAAACCTTTATCTTCAGTTTCTTTTTGTGTTTTTTGTAAGTATGGTTCCTTTTCTTGAAGTATTTCTAACTGTTCCAACGGCAATCATTGTTTTTAACTTTCCGCCTTTTGTAGCATTAATAGTAGCTATTCTCGGAAATGCGTTTAGTGTCTTTCTATTTATGTTTTTTGGAACTGAAATTAACAAATTATTTAATAAGATATATAATAAATTTCGAAAGAGCGAAAGTACGCCTAAGAAAATTAACCCTCGAATAAAAAGTACCTTCGATCGATTTGGTGCAATCGGAGTATGTTTTTTATCTTCTATTTTGTTTAGTAGCCAGTTAGGTGCTGGTGCAATAACAACTCTTGGGGCATCAAGAAGTCAAGTGTTTATTTGGACAAACGTAGGAGCTAGTGCAGTAGCGGTAGTGATGGCAATATTATCTGTAGTGGCAGAAAAATTAGTTTCATCACTAGTGAATCTATAGTGAATTATAAAAGAAAAGTAGAGTTGAAACAAGCTTAATCCTATAATTAGGTTTGGCATGTTCCAATTTGTAGAAAGTCAATCTTGTTTGAAAAACAACTACCTTTATTGGTTTCACTAGCTCGAATTAGTGAAAGATTCAGGATTTGATAACGTGTTGAGCAGTGCATTAAAAGACCTCGATATGAGGCCTTTTTATCACTTTCTAATAGAATTACTTATGAAAAGTTGATCTACTGAGGTGTCCAATACAGAGGCTAATTCAAACGCTAATTGTAACGTAGGGTCATATTTATCATTCTCAATTGCATTTATTGTTTGTCTGGATACTTTACAATGTTTAGCCAGTTCTTCCTGTGATAATTTAGCTGATTTTCTTAATTGCTTAATGTTATTTTTCATTTAATCACCATATTTTTTTCTGTAAAAAATTAATGTTGCCAGATATATAATGGAAATCACTGTCAGCAGAACTATCGGCGAATTTACATTACTATTATCAGAAGTGTTCCCTTGAATAGTTAGATAAATTGACTCTCCAACTTCTAAAAGTAACATACCTATAACTACGATAAATGCATATGATTGAGCCTTCGTCTTGATAAAATTCCTTCTTTCATCACCCTTTTGAGAAAATGGTGCAATAAAAATCAAAATTCCGCAAACTAATAATATGACAGAATACACAATTTTAACCCAATCCATTTTTGCTTCCTCCTCGTTAAAATGTAAAAAGTATTTGACATTTATTATTATAGCAACAGAATTAGTAATGTCAAATACTTTTTACATTATTTAATTATAATTAAAACAACAATCTTTTAGAAAACAGTCAAATCACAAAAGAACTGGATGAATTAGTGGAAGTTTTATAAAATCGAGAAAGTAAAATGGAAAATAATTTAATAGAAAGCATATGTTTTAAATTAAATTGAATATGGTATTATTGTTGGGAAACCCACCTTATATGAAAAAAGGTTACCAATGTACTCTCTATTTCAGGGAAGCCATTTGGGTTACATTTGGATAAAAGTAAATTTAATTCATCTTAGACCTGCGGTAATAATGTGAAAAAATGGGAATTAACAAAACAGTTTGATTCTTCTCATGGTACGGTTCGTTTTGAAGTGGTTGGGCAAGGTCCTCCATTGGTATTAGTACATGGAACTCCATGGTCATCATTCAACTGGAGACATATTGTTCCGGCATTGAGTGAATGGTACACAGTTTATTATTATGATTTATTAGGATATGGTCAATCCGAAAAAAAAGAGGATCAGAATGTTTCGTTAGGTATTCAAAATGAAATTTTAACAGAACTTCTTCAATATTGGGAGTCAGATTCACCAATTATTATCGGTCATGATTTTGGTGGTACGACCGCTTTGCGAACACATTTATTAAATAAAGTTCATTTCAAAAAAATGATATTAATGGATCCAGTTGCTGTTGGACCATGGGGTTCTTCCTTCTTTTCACATGTTAATAAACATGAAGAGGCATTTAGAGGAGTTCCTTCATTTATACATAAATCGATAGTATCAACTTATATTCAAGGAGCACTTTACAGTAAAATGAGTGACGAGACAAAAGAGGGGATTACACAATATTGGTTAGGAGAACATGGTCAGCCTGCATTTTACAGACAGATTGCCCAAGCAAACCAAACTTACACAGATGAAGTGGAAAATCTTTATAATGAAATTAGTATTCCAACTTTGATATTGTGGGGAGAGAAAGATGAGTGGGTACCCATTGAAAAGGGATATGCTCTACGTGAAAAAATTAGTGAATCCAAATTCAAATCTATTCCAGATGCAGGTCACTTGATACAAGAGGAAGCTCCCGCTATCGTATTAGGGCATATCATTAAATTTTTAAATGAAACTTGATTATGAGTGATAACTTTTACTATTATAGTAACATTGTATAAAATTATTCTAACGTAAGAATAGTAAAAGCAAAATAGATTCCAATTGACAACAGTTAACTTTAATCATATACTAGCATAGGCTATTAATGCATGTGCTAGTATTTAATAGGAGGTTTTAGTAATGCCTTTTGATATAGAGCAAAACTCAATCGGCTTCTTATTATCAAGAACTTTTTATACATATCAGAAATATCTAACTAATTTACTTCGAGATTATTCTATAACTCCAGAACAATTTGGCGTAATTCATCAATTAAGGAAACATCCAGGGATATCTCAAAAAGAATTGGCAGCTTTGCATGGAAAAGATCAAACAAGTATAGGTAAAACGTTAGATCGTTTAGAAAAAAAGGAATTGATAATACGTTCTAAAGATCCATCAGATAGAAGAGCTATTAAATTATTTATATCACCAAATGGAGAAGAGATTTATAATACTGTTTCTCCAATGGTACAAGATTTAAATAATCAACTCAATCAACTTCTAACTGACAACAAGTCAGAACAATTAATAGAATCTCTTAATGAGATATTCAACAATTTATCCAGTTCAAAATGAGCTGGAGTTTTTTACGCTAAATACATGCATAACCTATTATGTCCTATGCATGTATTATTACATCGTATTTTCATTATGAGAGGAATGTTATAAATGGATATTTATTCAACTTTTAAGGACTTTTTTAAAATTTTTCAAACAAAACTGGGATTGGTATTTGCTATTGGTCTTCCATTGTTTTTCACCGTTATTTGGATGACAGGTTATGATGGAGCCACGGAAAGAATTGATCAATTAACAGTTGGGATAGTTAATCAAGAAGGTGCGGATAGTGAGACAATTGCAGAGTCGATTGAGACTTATGTTCCATTTCAAACCGAACAATATGCTGACCTAACTAAAGCACAAGAGGAAATGGATGATGGTGAATTAGTTATGATCGTTTCAATTCCTGAAAACTTTATTAATGACGCCAATGATGGGAATTCGGAATTAACGTATTATATTAATCAAGCAAATTCAGAAATTGCCTTAGCTATTGCTGAATCATCTGTAGCACAAATAACATCAAGTATTAATGAAGGTGTATTTACAGATACAGATGACGCAATCGTAAGTACTAATATTGTAAAGACGAACAGCATAAATAATTTTGCAGTGACAATGCTTCCAATGATATTAGGGTTTGTTACGTATATTGGTGTTATGACGATGAATATACAATTTAACCTCTCATCTATGTTTATCCAAAAGAACCATACAAAATATCAAATATTTTGGGGAAGACAATTATTGCTACTACTTGTATCAATTTTTGGTTCATTAATTGTTACAAGTGTTGCCATGCTGTTCGCAGATACAGTAGCATCTTTTTGGCAGATGTGGGGATTTCATATATTAGTTTATATGGCTAGTATAAGTGTTACACAAATGTCGTTTGCTTTATTTGGTGGTTTGGGCGCATTATTTAATACAGCTTTAGTTCCCCTGCAACTTATGACAGCAGGTAATATCATCCCAGCTGACATGCTAACAGGCTTTTACCGCCATTTAGGCAACTTTTTACCAGCATCTAATGCGATACAAGGTTATATGAGGTTAATTTATAGTGGTGCTTCTATTAGTCCTTTTATTATGAATTTGTTGTTAATCACAGTTGTCACATTTGGCATATCACTTCTTCGTTTATATTCGAGTGAATTATCATTTAAACAGAAAATCAAAGCTAAACCAGAAACTACTTAAAAATTACGCAAAGCAGACTATTTATAGTTAGTTATATGTTTAAAAGCCAAAATATTATTTACGAAGGAAGTTGGGGATTTCAATTTATTGAAACTTCTCAATTTCCTTTTTGTAGTGTGAAACACTAATTTAACATATTTTTACTTTGTGTTATCATAGGTTGTATAGAAAATACGGTGATGAAGGGGTGATCTTTTGAAGAAACTTCTGCTATATATGGGGTTAGTCTTAATTTTACTTGGGTGTACGAATGTAGAGAATGAAGAAGAACAAACACAGCCTGTACTTAGTTTAGAAGAACAAATAGAAGAAGTAATGAATCAACATGATTATCCATCGCACACTATCGTAAACTATGAAATTAAAAATGATTTTATTTATGTATTCACAGATACGAACAGTTCATTAAATGTTGCAGTTCTAGAATACTCGACTGAATCAATAGAGTGGATCATGGATTACAAATCTATCGAGAAGATGTCTATACTAGATCCAGAATACGAAAACATGCCGGTTCTAACTGTTGTAAAAACCGAAGACGCTAATATAGCTAGTGTTAAAGTATTGGGAGAACCTGCAAAAGGACTTCAATATTCTAAAGAAGTTACCGATGACTACACAATAGATACTAAATACTGGATCCACTTCACAGAAATGAAGGAAGAGTATGCTGACTTCGAAAATCAAAACCTTCCTGTTAATTCAATCGAATTTATTGAGTGAAAACTTATAAAGAAGGCTATTGTGACGAAAAAAGTTAGACTTTTATCGGAGTAGAAAATCTACTTCGTTTTTTTACGCCAACCCCGTCCAAGTCGTAGTACTTATCCTGTTTCATTCTACTAGGCGTAATTGTTGAATTTAGTTTAGCGATTACAGTATTTTATTAACTATTTAACTATCTAGGGGAGATAATTATGTATACAGATAACATTTGGAACAGGGTTTTAGATAAATTGAATTTTAAAGACAAAAAGCATGATCACATAACTAAAATTGGTGAAGGTGCCTGGCATTCAGTTTATAAGTTAGACAGAATAGATAGCGATGATCTTGTCATAAGAATCAAAAAAAAAATAGCTTACGGCGAGTTACAAGAATTTGATGAGAATGAGTTAATTACAGAGTATGAAGCTACTAAGGCGTATTATGAACAGGCTAATAAAAATCATCAAAACATTTGTCCTACATATTTTAGATATTTTATAGAACCCGACATAGTTTTCACAGCAGAAACCTATATGGGAAAGGGACAGGAACTAGCATTGCTGGAACAAACAGATGGCTTTGCTTATGGAAAAAAATTAGGTCAATCTTTTAATCAAATACAAACAAGTAAGTCAGAAATAAAAGGCTTTGGAAATTTACACTGGAATGGGACGTATCTTAGTGGTGAAAATCAGCAAGAAAGCAATAAAATATGGGAGAATGATAATAATCATTATCTTATGGTGTTAGATTCCTTAAATGAATCTAGATTGAGTTTTAATAGGGAAATAGTTAATAGAAAGATAAAAAAATTGATTGGAAACAGAAGGAATTGCGCTCAAACAATATCATTAGTAAATCGGGATATAACTCCTGAAAACTTAATATTACATTCTGGAAGAGTATCAATAATTGATCCTTCACCAAAGTTGGATTTTGACTTAAAATTCGCAGCTTATTTTGTTTTTTGCTATCAGTTTCTCTTGCCGTCATATTCCAATGCCCCAAGGTACTTACATAATACATATGAAGAGAATAAAGGTATTCTAGGAGAAATTGCTGAAGGTTTTAAACAAGGTTATTTCTATTCTTTCAGTAAGGATGAATATATAGTTCAAGAAAAAAGATTAATGGATGAATATATTTTATGGATGTTACTTGAAACATATGAGCATTATGAAATTCTAAATAATACGCAGCCAAGCCATAAAGTGTTACAACAAATGGGAAGTAAGGAAGTTATTCAAAATAGGCTAGATTTATACTTAAATGAGTTAGAAATATTATGTTCTTCATTTAATTATGACACATAAAACTTAAAGGGTGGATATTCTTATGCCAATATCGGATTACTATAAAAAACTTCGTGGGAAAGTGGGTACAGAATTAATATTTATGCCAAGCGTTGCGGCAATTATTAGGAATGAGGATAATGAAATTTTGTTTCAATATCCTAAAGAAAGTGAACACTGGAGTTTACCATCGGGAGCAATCGAACCAGGAGAGACACCTGCGCAAGCACTTATTCGTGAAGTTTGGGAAGAAACTGGATTGACGGTGAAACCATATAGATTAATAGGTTTATTTGGTGGCGAGGATTTTCGGTTTACCTATCCTCAAGGTGACCAAGTAGAATATAATGTGTTTGTTTTTGAATGTATAATAATTAGGGGAGAGTTAACGCCAATTGATGGTGAATCTGCTGATCTACGCTTTATTAAGGAAGAGTGCAAACCGAAACTTGCTTTACCATATCCAGAAAGTATATTTAAATCGTCTCAAGCAACTAGCGTTTATTTTCAATGGAAAGAAAACTGGCTTAATGAATGATGCATCGAAGCAGGGGACGGTTCTTTGCTTCGGAAGCAGAGAACCGTCCCCTACTTCATTTTACCCCGCCAAAGACAGCAAGTTCAAACCATTTAAAATAACAATCTGGATGTTTAAAACCAATTTCTCTGAGCCAGTTAACCTGAATATCTACTCTTTCCAATTTGTTATCTTCTATATCAGGACGGTTGTAATAGTCCATTTCAACGTCTTGCTTATCCCTATTATTATGAATAGCAAGATGATCTATAAACAGCCCATCATATAATTTTTCTACCTCTGGAGTGGCTGAAGCTGTATGTTCAATATTTATGAAGATCCCGTCATCTGTTAAAAGATTATATATCTCTCTATAAAGTTCCTTTTTCTTTTCGTGCGGAAGGTGATGAATTGCAAAACCGGAAACAATACAATCAATTGAATTAGGTGTTGCAAATTTTTTAATAGAATTACTAAGGTCAGCGTGGATAATGTCACAACGATTACTGTATGCATGCATGTGCTCAGTAGCGGCTTGAATCATTGGCTCTGAATGATCTAGTAATATTGCGTGAGCATCTGGATATGTTTTAAGTAAAATTTCAGCTAAAAAGCCATTTCCGCATCCTAAATCGATTACTTTTTTCGGGTTAGGGGAGAAATGATTAATTACTTGTAGCATAATTTTCGCTTGATCCGCGCCATAAGGAACTGCACCTCTAACTTGTTCTAGATAATGTTCTGTCACATCTTGTCTTTGCCAATTAGTAGTTGCCATTGCCTCGCCTCCGTTTTAAATAGTTTTAAAATTTCTACTAGCTTATAATGAAACAAGTAACGAGTCAACCATATTTTGTTAATTATAATTATCGAAATTTTCTATCGGTTGATAAAAAGTACTGAATCATGGTATAAGTGTTATTGAAGCAGAGATATCTTTGCTTTTTATTTTTGTGGATTACATCAAGATTTATCATGATGAGTTAATAATGAGGGGATTTGAATTTAGATATGAAAGATAATTTTTGGCTTGATTTACCACGGCCATTTTTTATATTGGCACCAATGGAAGATGTGACAGATGTTGTTTTCCGTCATGTAGTTAGTAAAGCAGCTAGACCGGATGTTTTTTTTACAGAGTTTGCAAATACGGTAAGTTATTGTCATCCACAGGGACACCAAAGTGTGCGTGGTCGTTTAGCTTTTACAGAAGATGAACAACCAATGGTGGCTCATATATGGGGAGATGAACCCGAGTATTTTCGACAAATGAGTATTGGAATGGCAGAAGAAGGTTTCCGTGGGGTGGATATCAATATGGGTTGTCCTGTCCAGAATGTAGCAGCAAATGGAAAGGGATGCGGTCTTATCCGTCGTCCAGAAGTTGCCGCAGAGATAATCCAAGCAGCAAAAGCAGGTGGATTGCCTGTTAGTGTGAAAACAAGACTTGGTTACACCGATGTAGAGGAATGGCGCGAATGGCTTAAACACTTATTGGAACAAGATATCGTTAATCTATCGATCCATCTTCGTACAAAAAAAGAAATGAGTAAGGTGGATGCGCATTGGGAACTAATTCCCGAGATTAAAAAACTTCGTGATGAGGTGGCACCAAATACACTTTTGACAATCAATGGGGATATTCCAGATCGTCAAACGGGCTTGGAACTTGTTGATAAGTATGGTGTTGATGGGGTTATGATTGGACGTGGTATTTTCACAAATCCATTCGCCTTTGATGAGCATGCGAAAGAGCCTACTAGTGAGGAATTACTGGATCTATTAAGGTTGCATCTTGACCTCCATGATCACTATTCGAACGAACTTGAACCTCGTCTATTTAAACCACTTCGTCGCTTTTTTAAGATCTATGTTCGAGGATTTAGAGGTGCAGGTGAATTAAGAAATGAATTGATGGAAACAAAGACAACAGATGAAGTACGTACATTGCTCGATAACTTTGAGTGAAAAGGAAGCAGGGGAGGACGTTTCTCTGCTTCCTTGTTTATATCCTTCATCAAATCTTTAGTAGTTTCAAGAGTAAAAACGGAGATATACTAAATGTTCTAACTTTGAGCAATTATATTTAAATGAAGAACATACGTTCCTTATCTTGATTCATTACGGTACAATCTAGTAGGATAATTTTCTTTTAGGGAGCGGTCGGCTAACCCCACTTAAAAGGGGATGATGCTTATGGGTATGTATGAGAGTTTCGTGGTGCTGATTAGCTTTGGCACTTTCTTGATTGCATTACTCGCATTGACCAATTCTATGATCAATAAAAAATAGACCTCCCTATTTACCCGTAAAGTGATTAGGTGAGGTCTGCTCCTAACAAGGATAGCCGATCCCTCTGGGGGGAACTGATTATCTAGGGCCACAGTTGGTAGCTGTGGTCTTTTATAGTTTTCTGCTAATCTTAAATAAATTATACCATATTGATATTGAAATATAAATTATGTAATGCTTCATGTTCTAAAGATGTACAGGCGTTAGTTTTTCTCTTATTTATAATATATTTATCGCAACTGTTATTTCATTCTATTTCGATTAAAAAAATTAAAATGCAAAAAACTTAAGAGTAGAGTCTCAATCCTTTATTCCGACAACTCGAATCCTTTTATAATCCGCTAACCATTTACCATTCTTATATAAGACTTCTTTTAAGTTGTTTTCTGCCTCGGTGATTATAAATTGCTTTGTCTCGTTCGTCTCACTTCCAAACATATTACCTGCGAACATCTCAATCCAATTTCTTAATCCATTTTCCCCATCTAAAGGTGTTGGCCGTTCAAAATGTTGAGCAAATACCACTCTAAAACCTGCTTCTTCCATTAAAATTGAATATTCAGCTATACTGGGAAAGTACCACGGGAAATTTTTAGGCTCATATTCCATTCCTAGTACGTTAAACTGATTGATAATCTCATTAGTTATTAACTGTACATTTCCTTTACCACCAAACTCCGCAACAAATCTCCCACCTGCCCTCAGACTATTGTAAATGCAACGCAAGGCGTGCTCGGGTGGTTTTACCCAATGAAGCGTAGCGTTAGAGAACACAGCATCAAATTCATCGTTGTATTTCAAGTCTGTTGCATCGTCAACACTAAACGTTAGATGGGGATATTTTGCCCTTGCTTGATTGATCATGTTAGCTGATTTATCTATTCCTACAACATTAACCTGATTGTTAGATAATTTATTTGCCAGGTCTCCAGTTCCACAACCAATGTCAAGGATGTGTTCATTTTTAACTGGTGCCAATAACTCTACTAACCCACTTCCAAATTGAGATACAAATACATGCTTCTCATCATATAAATTAGCATTCCAATTATCTGAATTACTTTTCATCATAATTGCTCTCTCCTAATACCAAATTTAATAACTGAGAAAGTAGGATCCCTGCTGTTAAAGAAGCAGAGAACCGTCCCCTGCATCCATTATTGAGTCAATTGCTGTTCGGAAAACTCTCTATAGAGCTGATGTGATTGAACGAGTTCTTGGTGCGTGCCAATTCCGGTTATTTTACCTTTTTCAATAAAAATAATTTTATCAGCATTTATTATGGTTGATAACCGGTGAGCGATAACAAAGGTTGTTCTGCCCTCCATTAAACGAGCTAAAGCTTGTTGAACGATTCCTTCCGATTGGCTGTCGAGACTTGCAGTTGCTTCATCCATCATTAAAATTTTTGGATCTCTCAGAAATGCACGAGCGATTGCAATTCGTTGTCTTTGACCGCCAGATACTTTCACCCCACGTTCGCCAACCTCTGTGTCAAGATCTTTTGGAAACTCTTTGATAAAATCTGCAGCATAGGCCATTTTCGCAACTTCCCACAGACGCTCGTCGGTAATATCTGTTCGATCTTCTAATCCGTAACAAAGATTTTCACGGATCGTACCTGCCATCATCGGACTATCTTGAGAAACATACCCGATTTGACTTCTCCAGGAACGCATAGACAGCTCTTTAATAGGTGTGTTTCCAATTGTAATCACGCCTGTTGTAGGGACGTAAAAGCGTTCAAGAAGTCCGAACATTGTTGTTTTCCCGCCACCGCTTGGACCTGCAAAAGCAACCATCATTCCTGGCTGCACGTTAAAGGAGATATCTTTTATGACAGTTTCCTCTTCACTGTATGAGAAGGATACGTTACTAACATTGATGGCTTGATTGGCGATATCTAGGTCTTTTCCTTTTTGGCCTTCTTCTTCGTCAATTTTTAATATATCAATAATGCGTTCCGTGGCACCCATTGCTTTTTGTAATTGGGTAAAAAACATGGCGAAAGATGTAATCGGAAAGATGATTTGGAAAAGATAGAGTAAAAAGGCAACAAGCGAGCCAGTGGTCATCGTTCCATCTGCTACTCGAATTCCACCGTAACCAATAATAACGACTATAACGACCATGACGACAAGATACATCAGTGGAGCAATCAGTGAAAAAACGAGTCCTTCTCTTAATCCAAAGGAGAAAAGCTTATTAATTCTAGATAGACCTTTCTTTTCCTCTGTGTTTTCTGCATTGGAAGCTTTCATTAATCGGATTTCACTAAGTGTTTGCTGGACACTTCCTGTAAAACTTGCTGTTTCATCTTGCAAACCACGCGATATTTTCGACATTTTCCTTCCAAGTGGCACCATAAAAAGAACAGTGATTGGAACAGCAATTAACATTAATAACGTCATTTTCCAATCCATAAATAGCAAAATCGTAACAGCACCAATTATGGTAATAATGCCGCCAATAAATTGTGGAAAGTGTTGGGAAATTAAGTCTTTGACAATTCCAGTGTCATTAACAACACGACTAACCGTTTCCCCGCTTTTATTTTTGTCATAATAATTTACTGGTAAGCGTAAAAGCTTGAACCACATTTTTTCTCTAAGATTGGCGACTATTTTTTGCCCGACATATGCCAGGGCATACATGGATAATCCATCGGTGACTGCCTGTAAAATAAAAACGAGTATGATGATCCCAATTAGAAAAACATTTAATGATTCCATTGAAAAGCCATCGACCATTTCTCTTGTCAGGAGTGGAATGGAAAGCCCTACTAGTGTGGTAACGAGACTTCCAACTAATCCTAGAGTTAGTGCGATTTTTGGTATTTTAGTAGATAGTATAAGAGAGAGAAAAGGTTTTAAAGTATTTGTTTGTTTCTTTGTCATGCTAATAAGCACCTTCTTTTTATGTAATTTTTAAATCATGTATAAAATAATGTAGGTGAACGAAAACGTAAGGATAGTCAGTGTGATAGGTACTAATTATTATATGGTATTTGAGGAAAAAATTATGGTACAGTAAACGTAAGCGAAAATATGGAGAAACGTTAAAGTTAAACTTACAATAACAGAAAGAATAGCGATAAACAATATAAAAGATGGGTAATTAAGGTAAACATATTAAATAACTTTTGAGCTAGGAGAAACCAAACATGGAGAAAATTATGATTGTGGAAGATGACATGAAAATTGCAGAATTCTTATCTTCCTATATGAAAAAATATGGATATCAAGTCACAGTTGCTAAAGACTTTGAACGGATATTGGACACATTTCGTGATGTGCAGCCTAAGCTTTTATTACTAGACATAAACCTACCAAGTTATGATGGGTATTATTGGTGTAGGCAAATTAGGAAAGAATCGATTTGTCCGGTCATTTTCATTTCGGCTCGAACAGGTGAGATGGATCAGGTCATGGCATTGGAAAATGGCGGGGATGATTTTATTACGAAGCCTTTTCATCCCGATATTGTCATGGCGAAAATCAGAAGTCAGATGCGCCGAGCATATGGTGAATATGCAACGAAGTATGAAGAAAGAGTGGTTACTCAAGGAGACTTGCACTTTTATCCTGAGCGGTTGGAACTTCGATTTAAAAATGAAGTGACTGCCTTAACAAAAAAAGAAACTGACATCATCGAAACGTTGCTGGAGCGTTATCCTCGGGTTGCTGGTAGGCAGGATTTATTGGAGAAACTTTGGGATGACCAAGCCTATGTAGATGAAAATACGTTGAATGTTAACATTACGCGCGTTCGAAATAAGTTTCAAGCGTTAGGGATAGAAAATGCAGTAGAGACGGTTAGAGGCGCAGGATATCGTTTAAACGTGACTTGGATTGATGAGGAATTATGAGACTATTTCTTCGTGAACATCTGATTCTCATTGTGTTTCAACTCATTCAATGCTTGATGATTCCTACACTATATTGGCTTGATGGCTATCGTGGGACAGGTGTAATCATCTACGCTATTTTTCTATCCCTCGTGTTTTTAACAGCATTTCTCATCTTTCGGTACGTGAGTCGAAAAAAATTCTATCAAAGGTTACAAAATCCACTGGAAACAATGGTCGAATCACTCGAGACTACGGAACAAACACCAATATCCGAAGCACTCGATCGGTTGCTTCTGACACAGTATTGTTTGTACCAGGAAGAACTTCAACAAGCAGAAGATAGACAGGATGAGCATTTGTTGTTTATGGATCGCTGGGTTCACCAAATGAAAACACCACTTTCTGTTATTGAATTAACTGCACAAACGTTGGATGAACCTGAATCATCTAGCATTCGTGAGGAAACAGATCGGATGCGCAGTGGCTTAAATACTGTGCTTTATATGGCGAGACTTCGAACAATTGCAGAAGACTTTCAGATTAAGCCAGTCCTCCTATCCAAGCTAATCCATGAAGTGAATCAAGAAAATAAGCGTTTTTACATCCGACATCAAGTGTATCCGCAATTAAAGGAACAAAGGTCAGGTATAACAGTCGAGACGGATGAGAAGTGGCTTTTTTTCCTATTAACACAACTTGTACATAACGCTGTCAAATATTCTACTGGAAAAGCGAAGCATCTTCTCCTGACCGTTTATGAGAGAGATGAAGAGGCGATTCTTGAAATAAAGGATTTTGGAGTTGGTATTCCAGTTGTTGATAAGAAACGGGTTTTCAAGAAATTTTATACCGGGGAAAACGGCCGGAATTACCGGGAATCAACAGGTATGGGGCTTTACTTGGTAAAAGAAGTGGCTGAAAAGCTAGAGCATGGAATTGAACTAGAAACAGAGGTGGGAGAGGGAACGACGATTCGAATCATTTTTTCAACTACACAAAACCTTACAACGATGTAAGGTTAGTGAAAGCATAATCGATAGTTTAAGGCTGCGTGCTTCGGCTATACTTGTTGTAGAAACTTAGCAGAGGAGAATGATTATGCTCACACTTACAAATGTAAGTAAGATTTACGAAGGAAAAGTGGCCTACCGTGCACTTACAGATATTAGTTTAGAAATAGAAACAGGTGAATTTGTTGCGATTATGGGTCCATCTGGTAGTGGAAAAACGACATTACTAAATATTATTTCCACCAACGATGCACCTACTACTGGACAAGTTGAAGTAGAAGGGAAAAATCCACATGAGCTGAAGAAAGATGCGTTAGCTAAATTCCGTAGAACCGAACTTGGATTTATTTTTCAAGACTTTAATCTGCTGCATACACTAACTGTCGAAGAAAATATCGTCTTACCACTTACGCTAGATGGTGCGCGTGTAAAAGAGATGAAAGAAAAGGCACATAAAATCGCGGAGAGTCTTGGTATTACTGCAATTATGAGTAAACGCACCTACGAAATATCAGGAGGTCAAGCACAGCGGGTAGCCATTGCTAGGGCGATGATTCATCATCCAAAGCTACTGTTAGCCGATGAACCAACTGGTAACTTAGATTCAAAAGCATCAAAGGATGTCATGAATATGCTTGAAGACATTAATAAGCAGGAACAAACGAGCTTATTGATGGTCACACATGATCCCCAAGCAGCAAGCTATTCTGACCGAGTTGTCTTTATCCAAGACGGAAAGTTGCATTCCGAAATTCATCGTGGGGAGAGTAGACAAGCATTCTTTCAGAAAATAATTGACATGCTTTCCTTGATGGGAGGCGATGGAAATGACTTTTCGTCAGTTCGCGTTTAATAATGTATTGCGTAATAAACGGCTGTATATAGCCTACTTACTTAGTAGTATGTTCACAGTAATGGTATTTTTTACTTTTGCTATTTTTGCATTCCATCCAGCATTTTCAGATACTTCAATCAATAAAAATATACTACTGGGAATGGGTGTTGCGGGAGCAATCATTTATGTGTTTTCTTTCTTCTTTGTCCTATACTCGATGAGTTCCTTTTTACAATCGAGAAAGAAAGAGTTTGGCTTGTTAATCATGCTTGGAGCCTCGAATAAACAAATTCGTCTGATGGTGTTTTTGGAAAATATCTTAATCGGCTTTTTCGCAACAGTCGGTGGGATTCTAATCGGCTTGGTATTTGCAAAAGGCATTCTTTTGATTGCTGAAAACGTATTAATTATTAGTGAGACACTGGATTTTTATTTTCCTACACTAGCAATTGTTGTGACGTTTGTTAGCTTTATCTTTCTATTTTTCTGTATATCGATATTTGTTTCGTTTGTTCTACGTACGAAAAGATTAGTTAATTTAATGAAAGGGGATAAACAGTCTAAAGGCGAACCAAAAGCATCTGTTATGCTATCGGTGCTCGCAGCATTCCTACTTATCACGGGATATATTACTGCAACATTGGTTGAGGGTATTTATGTTGTCTATGCGATGATTCCGGTTATTTTAGTAGTATCGCTTGGAACTTATCTCTTATTTACCCAATTAAGTGTATATATTATCCGCCTATTAAAAAATAATAAATCAATCTTTTGGCGTAAGACAAATATGCTCTTATTTTCTGACCTGTCCTTTCGATTGAAGGATAACGCAAGGACATTTTTTATGGTGGCTATTATTTCTACAGTTGCTTTTAGTGCTATTGGTTCTTTATTTGGATTCCAATCGATAATTAATGGAACAAAGGAAAATAATCCTTATTCCATTACGTATAGCCCGTTTCTTAATGACGGTCAAACGTTAATTGAGGAAGATACGAAGACAATTAATGCTATCTTGCAGGAGGAAAACATCGATGCAAAGATGGAAACGCTTGAGCTGAACTTTTTTGAGATAGCTGATGGGAATGTATTAATCTTAAGCGCTTCTGACTACAATCGCTTTGCAACACTTAATGGTGACAAGGAACTACACCCGGAGGAAGATGAGGCCATTGTAGTGGAACAAAGTGGTGAGGGTCAGATCGCGGAGGAGGGCCCAAAAGCTAGTCAAGTGTTAATGGAAGCAAGTATTCAACTAGAAGACGAACAAGAAATTCAACCTATAAAAGTAGTAGAATCAGATGTATTACCATCATCAACAAATGGGTATTATGTGGTGAATAACTCGGTTTTTGAGCAACTTGGATCACCTGTAAGCAAGGATCATCGTGTCGCATGGAAAGCGGAAGAAGGGCAAACGGATCAAATAATTGAGGCAGGCAGAAAGATAACTAACTTGGATGGCGATTTACAATATAAAACGTTCATCAATGAATATACAATTTATGAAATTAACAAAGCATACGGACCGATTCTTTTTATTGGCTTGTTTATTGGAATTGTCTTCTTTGTTTCCGCTGGTAGCTTTCTATATTTTCGTTTATTTACAGATCTGGATGAAGAAAAGCGCAAGTTCCAGGGTATTGCAAAAATTGGATTAACACAATCCGAGCTTCAAAAGGTAGTCAACAGACAAATCGCGATTCTATTCTTCTCACCAATTGTTGTAGCGTTACTTCATGGTGCTGTAGCACTTACTGCTTTATCCCGTTTGTTCAATTACAATTTAACAGTAGAATCTTCACTAGTATTAGGAAGTTTTGCTTTGATACAAGTGGTCTACTTCTTGATTGTCCGATTTTTTTATGTCAAGCAAGTAAAGAGAATGGTCTTTTAAAGAAGTATAGATCAATTGTTTCTGAATTGTAAAAAAAGGAGAGGGAGAAATTGAATAAAAAAGTAAGAAACAGTGTTATTGCTGTTGTAGTTATCTTCGTTAGCTTTTTGGTTATTTTTCCGAAAGAAGAAATGGCTCGTATCAATCCCTTCCTTAATGTTGGAAAAGTTTATGTCCAAATCAATGAAGAGCCTGTTGTAGATGAAGGAAGATATTACTATGATTTAACTGGCTATCATGAAGACGGAGACAAAACAGAATTAGCTTTCAGTGCAGGCAAAGATTTAAAGGAAAATGCATTTTTAAAGATAGCCGCAAAAGGTGCCTTTGTGAAAGGTTGGGAAGAAGTGCAGGCAGAAGAATTGCCTGAGGATGTAAAAAATAAGTTTGATAATTAATTTCATAGCTAAGACTTCAATCAATTTTGATTGAAGTCTTTTTTGTTTGAAGTTTATATACAGCTTTTTATTATGTGAAACGACATATTATAAACTAATCTGTGGTTTCATCACATTTTTTGTTATAGTGAAAAGAAGCAGAGAACCGTCCCCTGCATCTTTGGAGGAGATACGATGACATTATTACTTTTACTTATTATTTATTTGGCTTTTATTAGCTTAGGGTTACCTGATTCGTTATTAGGAGCCGCATGGCCTGTAATGCAACAGGATCTGGGTGTTCCGCTTGAGACAGCTGGGTTGATATTTATGACAATTGCAAGTGGTACGATTGTTTCCAGTTTAGCTAGTGGAAAAGTTCTTAAACGATTTGGAACGGGAAAGGTCACGTTTTTTAGTGGCTTAATGACAGCAAGTGCTTTGCTGGGCTTTTATTTTTCTCCATCGATCAGTTGGTTAGTTGTATGTGCAGTTCCGCTTGGCTTAGGTGCAGGAGCTGTGGATACCGCATTAAATAATTATGTTGCTGTAAATTATAAGGCGCACCATATGAGTTGGTTACATAGTTTTTGGGGTGTAGGAGCTACCTTTGGTCCGATCATCATGGCGAAATTTATAGCGGGACAAAATACGTGGAGAACTGGTTATCTTGCCATTTCAGGGATTCAATTTGGGTTAGCTATTATTATTCTGTGTTCGATACCATTGTGGGTTATTGTTTCGAAAAAAAGCGATATAACGTTGAATGATCATTCGGAAGATATCACTGATATACCAGTTGATGAGAATGCGAAACATGTAAAGCCTCTGAAGATTAATGGAGTGAAATTTGCAATGTTGACCTTCTTATTTTATTGCGGAGTTGAATCTACGATGGGACTTTGGGGAAGTAGCTTTCTCGTAAATGTTAAGAATTTGCCAGCATCGGTTGCAGCACAGTGGGTTTCTTTTTATTGGGGAGGATTAACAATTGGTAGATTTATAACCGGGTTTGTTACGTTTAAGATGAGTAGTCGCATGCTTATTCGAACAGGTCAAATTATCGCATTATTTGGTGCCACGTTACTTTTACTGCCTTTACCTTCTATTTTATCGCTTACAGGCTTTATTTTGGTTGGGTTTGGTTTAGCACCTATATTTCCATGTATGTTACACGAAACACCAGCACGTTTTGGAAAGACACATTCTCAGTCAATCATGGGCTATCAAACGGCCTTAGCTTATACAGGTAGCACATTTATTCCACCTATTCTTGGTTTTCTTTCATCCTATACAACAATAGGAATCTTCCCGTTTTTCATAGTTATTTGTATTGTAATGATGCTTTTTAACTCAGAACAATTAAATTCGCTATTAAGAAAAAAGGTTCACGCATCCAATTAAACAATAACTTCTACCAGCATACTTTTAGTGGTTTACATAAAGCATTATCAAGTAATGGCTCTCCACCTTTTTGTGAGTAATTTTAATGAATTCCTCTATATTGTGCAAACTAGGTCTAAACATTTTTGCCATGGAGGAGAGCAGCCAATAGTGAATAATATTAATCGATATGAACTTACAAGAACAGATCAAACAACTGATAATTACACATTAGTTATTTATCTCAATGATGATCAAACTGAATTTGCAAAAGAATTAGGTCACATACCAGATTCAAAAATGAATTTAGTTACACAAGCTAAACAAATAGCAAAAAATCGTTATCCAAATCTAAAAGTAAGTATAGTTAAGGTTATGATTGGTGGAATGGTAATTACCGCTTTCCCTTTGATGAATAATGATGCATCACCCGTAGAAGCGGCCGAATTAAAGCCTACTAATGATGTTGAAAAATCTGAGTTAATTTACTACGAGGTGAGAGCTGGAGATTCGTTGTGGACGATTTCAAGAGAATTTAACACTTCAATTGATGATATTAAACGTGCAAACAAGCTCCCATCAAATACGTTACAACTCAATCAACAGTTAATCATCCCAAAAGCATTTCATACGATTGGAACAGGTGATTACTTAACGGTACTGGCCAAAAACTATCAAACTTCAGTCCAAGCCATTAAAGAAGCTAATGGTCTAACAAATGATGCAACAAAATTAGGACAAACCCTGCTTATACCTAGATTAATTAATGATCAATCAACAACCCCAAACCCTGTTGCAAACACGTCAATTCTGTACACGGTCGTATCAGGAGATAGTTTATCTGTAATCGCAAAGAATAACGGAACGACAGTTGAAGCACTAAAAAGTGTGAACAATTTATCAACGGATATTTTGAGTATAGGTCAAGTGATAGCAATACCAAGTGTAACAACCACACCAGATCCGGTAGAAGAGACAAAGCAAGAGGCTAAAACGTACACGGTCGTATCAGGAGATAGTTTATCTGTAATCGCAAAGAATAACGGAACGACAGTTGAAGCACTAAAAAGTGTGAACAATTTATCAACGGATATTTTGAGTATAGGTCAAGTGATAGCAATACCAAGTGTAACAACCACACCAGATCCGGTAGAAGAGACAAAGCAAGAGGCTAAAACGTACACGGTCGTATCAGGAGATAGTTTATCTGTAATCGCAAAGAATAACGGAACGACAGTTGAAGCACTAAAAAGTACTAATAATTTATCAACGGATATTTTGAGTATAGGTCAAGTGATAGCAATACCAAGTGTAACAACGACACCAGAACAGGTAGAAGAGACAAAGCAAGAAGCTAAAACGTACACGGTCGTATCAGGAGATAGTTTATCTGTAATCGCAAAGAACAACGGAACGACAGTTGAAGCGCTAAAAAGTACTAATAATTTATCAACGGATATTTTGAGTATAGGTCAAGTATTAACTATTCCAAGTCCAACAATAGAAGCTCCAATAGCAGAACCTGTAGAAGAAGTGCGGTCTACCTTTTCTTATTCTGTGCGATCGGGTGACAACCTGTCTCTTATCGCAAATAGGTTTGGTGTAACAGTCCAAAATATCCTTATTGAAAATCAATTGAGAAGTGATGTACTACAAGTAGGACAGAATTTGTCGATACCAAATGGAATTAGCACGCCTGACCAAGTAAATAATAATTCCATTACCCATATGACACATACGGTTCAATCTGGTGATAATATGTGGAACTTAAGCATCCTTTACGGTATTCCACAAAGTGAATTGCTTCGAGTCAATAACTTAACAACAACTAGTATGTTAGTAATTGGTCAACAATTAACCGTTCCTGTACACAACATTGCTGTAAAATCAGTCGTTAGTGAAAACCATGGGGAATATCTCGATTGGTGGACAGAAGCTCAATATGTGTTTGGAATAGGCAAGACAGCAACAGTTATTGACTTTGTAACAGGTGAAACCTTTGCGATTACACGTACGATTGGTGCCAATCATGCCGATTCCGAAACAGTCACGAGTAATGATTCAGCAATTGCAAAGTCAGTTTGGGGTGGTTATTCCTGGACGCCACGAGCAGTACTTTTGGAGATTGATGGAAGAACAATTGCTGCTAGCATGAGTTTTATGCCACATGAGCGGGAATACATTCAGAATAACGGAATAAATGGTCATTTCGATGTTTACTTCGGAAACAGCACTCGCCATGTAGATGGTAAACCTGACCTATCACACCAGACACAAGTTGAAAAAGCAGCAGGCATTCGCTAAAATCCTGCTGCTTTTCGTTATGGATAAGAGTAAATAGGTATAGTATTAATCGTTTAACAACAACTTGTAATAAAACCCATGTTAGGAAGTTCCATTTACTTTTCACTTGATCATGATAGTCTATAAATATAGTGAGGTGTCCTACATGATTAGTGGAAGAATGATTCATATAATAAAGTATCTTGAAGGAAAAGAAGAATCTAGTTTTCGTGAATTAGGTCAAGAGTTAGGTATAAGTGAACGTAAGATTCGTTACGATATTGATAATATCAATGAACATTTAAAGTCGATTAAGTCAGATCTAATAATTAAAAAAAGTAAAGGTAAGTTAGTAATTCCTAGCACATTAACCTATATTGATCTTCAGGAAGAAGAAAATTATTTTTTTAACCAAGCAGAAAGAACAAATATCATATCTTTCTTAATTTTTTTTAATATTGATAGTTTGAATTTGAATAAGCTGTCTGATCAGTTTATGGTCTCACGTACGACATTAAAAAATGATTTATTCTTGATCGAGTCAGATATAAAGCAAAAAGGATTTATTTTAGAATACGATCGTGGCTTTCATCTTATAGGTAATGAAACAAGCATATTGAATGAGCAGGTAAGACTATTTCGAGAGTATATCGAATATTTTGAGTCAGAAGATAAATTTTCATATAGTTACCAGCATTCTATACTAATAGAACTAGAAAAAGCATTTAAACAAGTTAATGTTTTTAAAATTAACGACTGGACGAAGAGTTTATTAAAGCAAATAGGTTGGGTATTAAATGATGATTCTTATTATTGGTATTTGGCCAATATATTTGTTTTTATCTGGTATGTTAAAAATAAAGTTGAAAACCCATTGAATGGTACTAATCTGAAGTTTGCACCTTTTTTTAATAAAAAAATTATTTCAGATCTAGAAGAAATAATAAATTACAAACTGAATGATGATGAATTAGATATTTTGGTGAGCTTTGTGTTTTTTACTAGTAAATATACTAGTTTAAATGAAGAATTGGACTTAATAACTACAGAAAAAACGGTGAACGAGCTTGTAGCACAAATGTCTGTCCGCTTAAATAACAGTTTTGAGCAAGATTCTATATTATACAAAGGTCTCTTAAATCATGTAGCACCGTTACTTCACAGGATTCGCAGTAGCGTTCAAATTTATGATGAAGTTTTTGATGTTATTCCTCTAGAACATGCGTACATCAAAGAAGCGGTTAAAGAGTCAATCGTAGGTGTGGAGCTATTGAATGAAATTCACAATGAAAATGAAATTACACTTATAGCAATTCACTTTTTAGCGAGTATGCAGCGGACAACAACCTCACAATATAAGAATGTTTTACTTGTATGTGGATTGGGTTATGGTGTTATCGCTATGGTTAAGGACAAATTAAATAGTACGTATCAAATTAATTACGTAGAAACTATCCCGTTATATATGTTGAAGGATTTTAATGATTGGGATAACGTTGATTTAGTTATCACCACTTCTAAATTAGCATTGGACAACGATAAACCTATGGTGAAAATTAATGCTGTTATGAATGAATCTGACTTTACTAATTTGGAGATGGCAGGTTTGTCTAAAAAGAATATCCTTACCAATTACTTCTCTATTAATAGAAGATTAGACTTTTTAGATAATAATACGAAGACAAAGGTAATGGATATAATTAAAGACGAACTCGGTTATTCTCATGTGAGAATTCCGGAAAAGAAGTTGACCTTAAGTGACTTAATAGGTATTGATGCGATTCAAATTATCAGGAAAGAAATAGAATGGCGTGAAGCTGTCAAACTAGGTGGAGAAGTCTTGTTTGAGAGTGGCTTTATTGATAATGAATATATGGAGAATATAATAAAAATTCAAGAACAATTAGGTTTTTATTCAGTAAAGGATAAAGAATTTGCACTACTTCATGGCAATAACAATAAATTAGTGAAGGTTAGCAGTGTCAGTCTCCTAATATGTAAGGAATCTATTTCATTTGGAGATAAACAGGCAAAAATTATATTTTTATTGGCTAGTAAAGACAAAAAAGAGCAGATACCAGCAGTTATTGGACTTACAAAGATGACGTATCAAACAGATTTTATTGCACAATTAGAAAGTGCAGAAAGCCCCATTGAAGCAGTTAAAATTATTAGAGCGTATGAAAAGAAGGTTGAATAACAAGATAGGAGGCCAGGAATAAATTTGTTCCTGGTCTTTTTCTATGGCTTTTTTCTCACTATTTTGTTACTAAAAACCGCTTAGAAATGTAGCTATATGTCTATTCGTGTCGTTTTTTGGATGTAGGATAAGTTTTTGTAAAAAGTTCTTTCGAATTCTTTAAATTGTGAGAACGGTTACATCAAGTTATTCTTGATACATAGACACAGAGGGAACAATAATGAATGCGCAGTCATTACTCGGTCTTTACTTACTCAATTGAACTGATAGTAGTTTATGTTATTCCCGAGGAGGAGAGAAATGGAACAGATAAACACAGTAGATTTTTTGGTTGTATCGAATATTGATGTGGCAACCAAAGAAGAGGTGATTAGCGAATTAATAACCAATTTAGATGTTAAAAACTATTTGTCTAGTAAAGAAGTTTTTTTGAAAGATGTTATTGATAGAGAAAATGAAATTCCAACATATATAGGACACGAAATTGGCCTGCCTCATAGCCAAAGTGATGGAGTGAAGTCATCGACGGTTACAGTAGGTAGACTCGTTAATCCTATCAAGTGGACGGATGATGGTGAGTTAGTAACTACCGTGTTCCTAATAAGTGTACCGAAACAAAATGAGGATAATTTACATTTGAAGATTCTTTCAAAACTTGCAAGATTGTTAATGCATGAAGACTTCAGAGCTGAAGTTGAAAATGCGGATGAAAATGTTCTTATTGAACTTCTCAATCAAAAAGTGAAGGAGGAAATAAAATGAAACATCTTAAATATTTTCAGAAACATCTGATGACAGCTACTTCTTATATGATTCCTTTCGTTGTTGCTGGTGGTATCCTCTTTGCCCTATCTGTCATGTTAAGTGGGGAAGCAGCAGTTCCAGATGGTGGATGGTTATCTAAATTAAACCAAATTGGCTCAGCGGGTTTGACATTATTCATTCCAATATTGGGTGGTTTTATCGCATTCAGTATAGCGGATAAACCTGGTTTAGCTCCAGGTATGATAGGTGCTTTTCTTGCTAATGAGATTGGTGCTGGATTCATTGGTGGTATTATCGCAGGTTTCTTAGCAGGGTATGTTGTTCAACAATTGAAGAAAATTAAATTGTCTTCTTCATTTAGAACGTTGGGTACAATTTTTATTTATCCATTAGGTGGTACGATTATTGTCGGATTTATCATGGTTTTCTTAATAGGTGAACCAATTGCATTATTTATGGAATGGATGACTGCATCACTAAATGGAATGTCAGGATCTGCGAAGGTTCCATTAGGTGGCGTGTTAGGGGCTATGATTGCATCTGATATGGGTGGTCCAATCAATAAAGTAGCTGCAACTTTCGCACAAACACAAGTAGATACACTACCATTCTTAATGGGTGGAGTTGGTGTAGCAATATGTATACCACCAATTGGTTTAGGCTTAGCAACACTAATTTTCCCAAGGAAGTTTAATAGTTTGGAAAGAGATTCAGGTATTGCGGCACTCTTTATGGGTGGAGTAGGAATTACAGAAGGAGCAATTCCATTTGCGACTGCTGATCCACTAAAAGTAATTCCATCTATCATTATGGGAGCTGTAGTAGGAAACATATCAGCATTCTTATTTGGTGTATTAAATCATGCCCCATGGGGAGGATTGATCGTCTTACCAGTTGTTGAAGGACGGTTTGGCTATATTATTTCCGTTCTATTAGGTGCACTAGTAACAGCTATTGCATTAAGAATACTGAAGAAGGATGCAGTAGAAGACGAACAATCAACTGAAAGTAACGATGATGATTTCGAAGACTTAGATATTTCAATTGACCAACTATAAAATGAGGGGAGTTTTATAATATGAAATTCGTTGCTGTAACATCTTGTCCGAGTGGGGTCGCACATACGTATATGAGTGCAGAATCTTTAGAACTATCGGCTAAAAAATTAGGGATTGATATAAAGGTAGAAACACAAGGTTCTTCAGGTATAGAAAATCGTTTGAATGAAGCTGAAATAAAAGAAGCAGCATGCGTGATTCTAACAAACGATGTGGAAATTAGAGAAATGGATAGGTTTAAAGGGAAAAAGGTTGTTCAAATGGGAGTTTCAGATATTATCAAAAAATCTGATCCTTTATTAAGAAAATTAAAAGCAACTTTTGAATAAAAAATATAAATATAATTATTGGAGGACAATCAAATGAAATTATCGATAAAAAAAACAGTAGAAGGATTACTAGAATTACAAAAAAGTGGAAATAGTGCAACTATTCTTGGTATTGGACCAATGTCTAAAAACTGTTTGCAAGCTAGTTTAGAGCTTTCTAATGATGATGATTATCCAGTAATGTTCATAGCAAGTCGTAATCAGGTTGATATGGATGAGCTTGGTGGTGGATATGTAAATGGATGGAACCAGTTCACTTTTGTAGAAGCAGTAAAAGAAGTTGCAGAGAAAATAAATTACAAAGGTCTATATTATATTTGTCGAGATCATGGTGGACCGTGGCAACGTGATAAAGAAAGAAATGATCATCTTCCAGTTGAGAAAGCAATGGAAATGGGTAAGAAATCGTATATTGCGGACATTGAATCAGGATTCGATCTATTAATGATTGACCCAACGAAAGACCCTTTTGAAATTGGCAAGGTTATTCCTTTAGAAGTTGTATTGGAGAGAACGGTAGATTTAATTGAATTCTGTGAAAAGGAAAGAAAAGCGCGTAACCTTCCTGAAATTGGCTATGAAGTCGGAACCGAAGAAACAAATGGTGGCCTAACAACAACTGAAACTTATGAAACGTTTATTAAACGCTTAAAAGTAGAATTAGAGAAACGTGACTTACCAATGCCAACATTTATTGTAGGGCAAACTGGTACACTTGTAAGAAAAACCGAGCAAGCTGGAAAATTTAACTTTAGCAACGCTTATGATTTAGCACAAATGGCCAAACGCTATGGTGTCGGTCTAAAAGAGCACAACGGAGATTATTTAGATGATGTGTCATTACTAGAACACATCCCATCAGACATAGCAGCTACAAATGTTGCACCACAGTATGGAACAGAAGAAACAAGAGCTTATTTAAAATTAGCGGCACTTGAAGAGAAATTAGCTGAGAATGAATTAGTAGTGAACAAGTCAAATACAAGAGCTGTTTTGTTAGAACACGCAATTAATAGTGAACGTTGGAGAAAATGGATGATTGGTGATCAAAGGAATCTGACTACTAAAGAGATAATAGAAGATCCTAAACTATCAGGTGAGATATTAGATATAGCTGGTCACTATACATTCAATGATGATGAAGTAAAAGTCGAAATTGAAAAAATGTATATCAATTTAAGCAAAGTAAATGTAGATGGACAGCGTTATGTTATTGATCATATTAAACGCCCAATTAGAGATTATGCAGAGTGTTACAATTTAAAAGGAGCTACGACAAGAATTAAAAATAGTGTGAAGTAACGTGAAACGTTTGAAATAAATCCTTTAAATTGTTAATTATCTAGTAAACTTATAAATCTAAATGGAAAGCCAGTCAATGATTTGATTGGCTTTCTAAAGGGGGACATTCAATTGTTCGATCATATTGATCAAAAAGCAGTAAATACCATTCGTACGTTAAGTATAGATTCTATTAACAAGGCAAAGTCTGGACATCCAGGACTGCCGATGGGTGCTGCACCTATGGCATATGTTTTATGGACCAATTATTTAAAAATAAATCCATCAACTTCAACAAATTGGGTTGATAGAGATAGATTTATCCTTTCTGCAGGACACGGATCGGCTATGTTATATAGTTTACTACATTTGTCTGGATATAAAGTTAGTATTGCTGATTTAAAGCAATTTAGACAATGGAATAGTAATACGCCAGGTCATCCTGAAGTGCATCATGTCGACGGGGTAGAAGCAACAACTGGTCCATTAGGGCAAGGGATCTCAATGGCAGTTGGAATGGCAATGGCTGAGGCACACTTAGCAGCAACGTATAATAAGCCAGATCACAAGATTGTTGATCACCATACGTATGTACTTTGTGGAGATGGCGATTTAATGGAGGGCGTTTCACAAGAAACTAGTTCCATGGCGGGACATATGAAACTTGGGAAACTCATTGTTTTATATGATTCGAATGATATATCTTTAGACGGACCCACTTCCAAATCTTTTACAGAGGATGTAGGTAAAAGATATGAAGCGAATGGTTGGCAATATATTTTAGTCGAGGATGGAAATGATATGGATGCCATTTCAGAGGCTATCGAGACCGCGAAAAATGAGGAAGGAAAACCGACATTAATTGAAGTCAAAACCATTATTGGATATGGAGCAAGTAAGCAAGGAACAGCGGCCGTACATGGTGCTCCGCTTGGGGAAGAAGAAGCAATGAAAGTAAAAGAGTTCTATGGTTTTGATAAAGAGAAATCATTTTATGTACCTGAAGATGTAAAAAAAATATTCAAAGAAAGAATTACTTTAAAGGGACAAGCAGAAGAAGATAAATGGCATGCACTATTCGCTAATTATAAAGAAGAGTTTCCATTATTAGCTTCACAGTTTGAAGCGGCATGTAATGACACATTACCACATGACTGGGATGCTGGACTACCAGTTTATGATATAGGTCAAGGTTCTGCTAGTCGTGTTTCTAGTAAAGAAACAATTCATGCGCTTTCAAAGGTATTACCTAACTTTTGGGGTGGGTCAGCTGATTTATCATCTTCCAATAATACAATGGTTGCTGGTGAAAAAGATTTTCGACCAGGTCAATATGAAGGGAGAAATATTTGGTTTGGTGTAAGAGAGTTTGGTATGACTTGTGCACTAAATGGGATTGCCTTGCATGGTGGAACGAAAGTATATGGTGGAACATTCTTCGTATTTGTTGACTATTTACGTGCTGCCTTACGCTTAGCTGCTATCCAGAAAACACCAATCACATTAGTTTTGACACATGACTCAATTGCTGTGGGAGAAGATGGACCGACACACGAACCTGTTGAACAGCTATCTAGTGTGCGATCTATACCTAATGTACAGCTATTCAGACCAGCTGATGGAAATGAAGTAGTGGCTGCTTGGAAAATTGCAATTACTTCTAAAGAAACACCAACAGTTTTAGCATTAACGCGTCAAAACTTACCTGTTATAGAAGGGACAAAAGAAAAAGCACATCTTGTTGCAAAAGGTGCTTACCTACTTTCACCTGCTAAGAAGGAAGTACCAGATGGCATTATCATTGCCACTGGATCAGAAGTGAATTTAGCTATTGAGGCTCAAAAACGCTTGGGCTTAAAAGGGGAAGATGTAGCGGTCGTCTCTATGCCAAGTATGGAAGTGTTTGAACAACAGGATGAAAGTTATAAAGAACAAGTCCTGCCAAGTGATGTTCCAAAGCGGTTAGTAGTAGAAATGGGATCCAGCTTTGGATGGGATAAATATCTTGGACTAAAAGGAAAAGCCGTGACTATTGATCGCTTTGGCGCAAGTGCCCCTGCAGACAAAATTTTAAGCGAATACGGGTTTACCGTTGAGAATGTTGTGCGCGTCTATAAATCAATATAAAGAAGTAGAAGGTTTAAGGCATATGTCTTAAACCTTCTACTTATTGTACTAACACGAACCTTTAAGGAGGATGAGTAAGTGATAAATTTATTATTTGATGTTGATGACACATTGTATGATCAATTAAAACCATTTGAAGATGCGTATCAAGAGGTTTTTGGGGAATTTAATTTTGACTTAGCGATTGATATCTTATTTGTAAAGAGTAGATACTATAGTGATGAAGTATTTGATCTGGTTACTAACGGTGAAATGGACAAAAAGTTTATGCATGTGTATAGAATTAGTAAAGCATTTGCCAGTATGGGAATAGATATTTCCAAAAAAGATGCTTTATTATTTCAATCCACTTATCAACGAAATCAAGCGGAAATAGTAATTGATCCGGAAATGAAAAAACTACTTGACCATGCAGTTGCTAAAGGAATAACGCTTGGGATAATTACGAATGGACCTGCTGTACACCAAGCGAATAAGGTGAAGCAATTACAATTAACTAACTGGATTAATGAAAACAATATCTTTATCTCTGGAGAATTAGGTATTTCAAAGCCTGATAAAGCGATATTTACCTATGTAGAGAATAAGATGGGGATTTCACCAGAAGTAACCTTTTATATTGGAGATTCTTATAGAAATGATGTTGTCGGTGCTAAAGAGGCTGGATGGAATTCTATTTGGGTTAATAGAAGAAAATACGAAATACCCAGTGGAAGCAAGCATTTGGCGGATTATATAATAGATGAACAGTCTACCCCTAGTGCAATAATAAATTCTATTATAGGGAATTAAGGAAGTAGAATCTAATATGATGGAGGGACAATCCATGAAAAGAATAGCAATCGATATGGATGAAGTTATAGCTGATGCTTTATCTAAACATGTATCACTTTACAATCAAAAGTATAATGAACATATTACAAGTAAAGATTTAAATGGAACAAATTTAACTGATTTACGTCCTGAATTAAAGGAAGAAATAGATAGATTAATAGCAGATCCTTTATTCTTTCGTGACTTAGGTATCATTAAAGATAGTGTTAAGGTAATAAGAGAATTAATGGAGCATTATCAAGTTTTTATTGTCACAGCCGCTATGGAGTTCCCGCCATCTTTTAACGCTAAATATGAATGGTTAAAAGAGCATTTTGGCTTCTTAAATGATTTGAATTTCGTGTTTTGTGGTGATAAAAGCATTATAAATGCAGATTATCTTATTGATGATAATGTTCGCCATTTTAAACATTTTATTGGGCAAGGAATCGTGTTTACATCTCCACATAATATCAATGAAACAGGCTATGTTAGGGTAAGTAATTGGAAAGAAGTAAGGGAGTATTTTTTAGAGAATAAATAAATTAAGCTGCAACACAATTATAATGCGCTATTGGATGCAGTTATGCTTTAAAGTGTTACAATGTAAAAAACATATGACTGACTTTATTTCGGCTTCTAGAGGGTATAATAGAAATCTAATTGATAAAGTAAAAAAAAGTAGCCGGTAATCTTATTAAAATACAAGAAATTCAGGCATAATAGTTAACAGAATGAAAGTTGAAAGGGGACCTAGATAGATATGCAAAAAATTATTTTAACGACAGAAAGCGGTGCTGATGTACCAGAAGAATTAGCTGCCAAATACGACATAAAGGTTGTTCCAATGCACGTGATCATGGATGGACAGGATTATTTAGATGGATCATTACCTGTACAGGAGATTTATGATCATTATGACCGCACGAAAAAAATCCCTTCAACAACATCCACAAATGCACATGAATACACTGCTTTTTTTACTGAGATTAGAAAAGACCATCCTGATTGTACAATTATACATATTGGTTATACATCAAAAGCCTCATCATCTTTTCAAAATGCGATAATTGCATCAGAAGATTTTGATAATCTTTTTCTAATTGATGCGTTAAATGTTACCGGAGGATTAGCTGCAATTGTACTTTATGCGGCTGACTTGTTAGCTAAAGATCCTATGATCAAACCCGAAGAATTAATAGAAAAAATTGAGTCGATCGTTCCTAAAGCAAGGCTGGCATTTGTGCCAGGTAGATTAGACTTTTTGAGAGCTGGTGGGCGTGTTAGTAATGTCGCTTATATCGGTGGTGCCTTGCTAAAGATAAAACCACGAATTGAATTAGTAGAGGGTAAACTTGTATCAACAAAAAAATATCGTGGGAAGATTAATATAGTCGCAGAAAAACTTGTCGAAGATTTTTTAAATGATTATAACATTGACAGAAAACAGCTTTATTTCCAATACTCGATCGGACTTGATGAGACAATTAAAGAACGGATGAATAAAGTTGCAAAAGATGCAGGTTTCAAGGATATTATTTGGGTACAAGCAGGTGCTATGATTTCTACTCATGCTGGACCTGGTGGCTTCGGTATAGCTGGATTAGAGATGTAAAAATAATTAATGTGCATCATAAATAAAAAGTAGATCTCATTTTAATAGAAGATCTACTTTTTGTTTTTCTGTAGATTAGAAACTAGAGTAAAATAACTATGGTTTACGGGTAAGGATGTGTTCCTCTTTATTCATTAAATCACTCCTCTAAGTTGTATATTGTAAGCAAAACATTCGTTCCTATAATAGTTTTGCTTGTGCTATAATCTAGTAAGATAATGATATCTAGTAAGTTATCCAAGTGATCGAATAGCCATAAAGCGCGTGGATATACAATTAAAAAAATAGAAAAAATGGTAGAAACGGTAAAAGGAGCGGGACAAACGATGAACAAAAAAGATATCGCAAATATTCGAAGACAATTTAAAGTAGGGAATGACTTACTTAAAATAACCGATATTTATAATGTTTACATTATGAAGGAATCAAGTGAAATATATCATGAGCAAAGCCAGCCTTTTGAATTATTAGATGAAGATCAGCAAGAATTATTTTTAAATAATTTCAAAAAAGTACTGACAGGTCAATTAGACGAAAAGTTATTTGAATTAAAATTTCAACGAGAAGTGGAGAATAGTAGTCAACTTATTCTTCATCAAGGGTTATTGAGCAGTGAGGTAGAGGACTGGAAAGCACAGATGCTTCTTCTAGTGGAAAAAATGCTCCAAGATAAACAATATGAAAATGATGTTGTCGTTACATTCATTCGGGCTGAATATTTAAAGCCAATGAAACGAAGTAGTGAAGAGTCGGAGCAAAGTGATCGTGATACTGTCTATTCACATGCGTTTATCTTATGCAGTATTAATAATACTCAAGAGCCAAAAAAGGAATTGCAATTTGATTATGTCGAGAAAGAATTTAGATATAATGTAAAAGTTGATCCAGTTATCAACCTTAATACGCCAGTTGCCGGATTTTTATTCCCTTGTTTTTCCGATAATGCAGCTGACGTCAATCACATTTTATATTTATCAGGTAAAGCACATGAACCAGATCCAGAGTTCATTGAAGAAGTGTTAAATGCTGAGGAGACGATGACTGCACAAGAAGATAAAATCGTTTTTGAGGAAATTGTTAAAGATGTAACTGGAAATCAATTAAATACAGCAACACTCGCAAATGTTTATGAAGAAATTAATCGCGTAATCCAGGATAACGAAGAGGATGAGCCACCAAAGTTAGACCGTCAAGATGTTGAACGAGTTTTAAAAATGAGTGGGGTAGAAGAGGTGAATACGGAAAAGGTAGAAGCAGCTTTTAATAAGGTTATTGATGACAATAATTATGAGCTTAAAGCAAGTAGCATCTTACCAAAATATAATTCCAAATCTATCAAAATTAGTACGAAGATTGCTAACATTTCACTAAGCCCGCAGGATCTAAAATACGTTAGGCAGGTTAACTTTAATGGTAAACTGTGCATTATGATTGAAGTAGAAGAAGACACAATAATCGAAGGATTCACGATGATTCCAGAAGCGTTTGGGAATAATCAAGAGTCGTAACAAAAAAGGAAACCTCATCTTGTTTAAGATCAGGTTTCCTTTTTATTTTTAGACTTTAAATTTATTAATCTCTATATTTAACTCTCCAGCTAATTGGTGTAAATCATTTGTCGCTTGTGAGATTATCTCTGTTGCATTTAATTGTTCTTGTCCTGAAGCTGAAATTTCTTCTGTACTTGCAGCAAATTCTTCTGCCGTTTTGGTCATGTCTTGCATCTGGATAGAGATTTGTTTCGACTTTTGATTAACTGTTTCAGCTGATGTTGCAGTATGTTTAAAACTTTTAACAATGCTATCATAAGCCGTTTTGATTTTTTCAAAAGTAGATGTTGTAATCTTAAGGTCATCTTTTTGTTCTTGAATTAGTGCAGTTGATTTACTAATATTTGTAACCGAAGCAGCTGATTTTTCTGTTGTTTTTGTAATCAAACTCGCTATTTCTTTCGCTGCTGTGGCTGATTTATCAGCGAGGTCTCTAACTTCCCCTGCGACGACGTTAAATCCTCTACCGGCATCTCCTGCTCTGCTTGCTTCTATTGAGGCATTTAACGCTAATAGTTTTGTTTGTTCTGCAATAGAATCAATAACTGTAACAATTCCCCCTACTTGTTTAATCATTTCACTAAGCTCATTAATTGAGTTATTTGCAAGCATGGACACTTCTATATTTTCATCCATTTTTGCAGTCTGTAAATCAATAGACTTTTGTCCCTCTGAAACAGCATCTATAGAAGAAACGGCATAATCTGATCCACGAGAAGCTTCATTCGTCATTTCTTCTATTAGGTTAACAACCTCCAACAAGGTTGCATTACTATCATTAATTGTTTGTGCGTGCACGGTGTTTTCTACGGCAATACCATTAATCGTAGTTACAACCTGTGTAATGGATTGGACATTTTCTTCTGTATTCTTACTAAGACTACTAGAATGAGAGGAAACCGTAGATGAAAAATCCTGTAATCGGATCGCCATCTCTCTTAATACTTTTCGAGTTTGTCCTAGTGCTGCTGCCATTTTACCAATTTCGCCTTCCTTTTTTTGAATTGCTTCAAGGAATGCTTCATCATCTTGTAAATCTAAGCTTGCTGTTTTCTCGGCAACTTCTGTCATTTGCAAAATAGGTTTTGAAATAATTCTTCCTAATATATACGAAAGTATTACACCAATAATAAGCGAAACAGCAAGTCCAATTATAATAGTATTTGGAATCATAAAACCTGGAGTTGCAGCCATATCTCCTGTAGCCTCTGTAGTAGCATCATTAGTTGAAGTCATAAAAAGCGAACTTCCAACATTAATTGCTGCAACAATAATCGAGTTAATTAAGGATAGTATAATAATTTTCGTTGATATTTTTTTCATATAAATTCCTCCGTTGTATGTAAAGTATGTTGTTTTATCAATTGGATTTATAAAACTAAATAATTGCTTGGTTGTGAGTAAGTATATCTTTCTCTCTATGATTTTGATCCTTATTGTAAGTAGTTTGAAATTTTTCTGCTTTTAATACTGTTACAAAAGCATTTACTACAATTGGATCAAACTGTGTTTCTTTATTTTTAGTAAGTTCCTTTAAAACTTCTTCCCAATCAGCTTGTCTTCTATAGACTCTTTTTGAAGTCATCGCATCGAATGAATCAGCTACAGCCATTATCCTTGCTTCCAGTGGGATGTTATTTCCCTTTAATCCATGTGGATATCCTTTACCATCATAGCGTTCGTGATGATGTAAGATCATGTTTAGAATACCGCTAGATTCAAATCTATTAATATGTTTAACAAGGTTAAAGCCAATAAGCGGGTGTTGTTTTATCTGATTATATTCTTGCTCAGTTAATTTAGCTGGTTTATTTAATGTGTGTTCTGAAACTCCAATTTTCCCGATATCATGGAGTAGACCTCCGAAGTAAATATTGTCACAGGCACTATTACTAAGGTTCATTTCTTTTGCGATTTTTCTGGAATAAGTGGCGACATTATGTGAATGCAATGCCGTATATTCATCTCTTGAATCTAAAGATTTAGCTAAGCTATTAATCAAATCTATTGTATTCCTTTTTTCATTAAGATACTTTTCGATTAAGGTCATTATCAAAGCAGATACTACGAAAGATGAGAACCAATGAAACAAAAACATATGTGGGTTCCATTCTGAAACGGTAAAATTACTTATGTACGAGATAAGGCCACTTGAAATTACTTGGATCCAAATTTTACGAAAAGACAAAGCGGAAAGAACAAGTATTGATAAATTTATTGCAAAAATAACATCTCTCTGTGTAATAAACTGATCTGTAAAATAGTAAAATGGTAACGCGATGATAATTAGCCATCTATAGACTAACGTATTCTCTAAAAAAAATGATGATTTCGATTTCAATCTGTTGCAACTCCTCTATATTGTTTTTACTCTCTGTAGATAACTTATTGAATGAAACTTAAAATAACCTTTAAAAAATAGTTCTTTCTGCACGTGTTAATATATCTATTAGCTAAAATGAGCAGAAACAAGTCCCATAATTCATTGAGATTAAAGGTTTTTTAACGAAAAATATAGTGCGATAATATTATATTTTAAAACAATAAAATGCATTTTATGATTTAAATGAATTAGGTTTGGAGAAAAAATATTTTAAATGAACATGTTATTTCCCTTTTAGAAATATTCAGATTTTTATTGATTATCTATTGTGGGTTTGTTATATTATCCTTGTACCTAACAAAGTAATAATCCTCGTATATTCTCGGTAATATGGTCTGAGTGTTTCTACCTGGTTCCCAAATTAAAGAACTAGACTACGAGTTAAAGTAAGGTTGTTGGTTTTTGTAACTTCCTTTTGATGTTCTGCATGAGTCGATGCTTGGCATTGGATTCTTTAACTTCCGTATGTCTAGAGGTGGAAAATATTCTGCATATTCTAGGCTTTTTTTATTGAGATACGAGTAAAAAATAAAAGACAAGTCTATGTGTGACTGGCGAAACGCGGATAACCGTGAGGGAGCACATAGTGTTTTAGCCGTTCGCCTGGGCAGAGGTAAGGGAATTATTTCTCTTACCTCTTTCTGTTTTTAAAAAAGGGGGATAGTTGGCTATTACGCATTACGTCTTGTTGAAATGGAAGATAAGATCATGAGGAGGAATAAATATGAACACAATTACATTAGAAAAAATGAATACAATAAAAACATTAAATCCTATATCTGAAAATGGGCTCAAAGTATTTAGAGATAATTATAAATTAGATGATGAAAATGACAATCCTGATGCGATCGTCGTTCGTAGTTTTAACATGCATGATGGAACGTTTGGTGATAACTTAAAGGCGATTGCTCGAGCAGGTGCGGGTGTTAATAATATCCCAGTCGACAGTTTTACAAATAAGGGTGTTGTTGTATTTAATACACCTGGTGCTAATGCGAATGCTGTAAAAGAACTTGTATTGACTACCTTAATGGCTTCATCTCGTAATCTTTTTGCTGGAATTGATTGGACCCGAACATTAGATGGAAAAGGTGAAGACATTCCGAAGCTTGTTGAAGCAGGGAAAAAACAGTTTGTTGGTGAAGAAATTAAAGGGAAAACACTAGGTGTGATTGGTCTGGGAGCAGTTGGTGCACTTGTCGCAAATGATGCACTTCAATTAGATATGGATGTTATTGGTTTTGATCCATTTATTTCTGTTGATACAGCATGGAATTTATCACGGAATGTAAAACGGGCAATGACGATTGAAGAATTGTTTGCTAGTTGCGATTTTATTACGGTCCACGTTCCATTCACTGACGGAACGGGTGGTATGTTTAATGAAGACACATTTAAATTAATGAAATCAGGTGTCCAAATTCTTAACTTTTCACGCGGTGAGCTTGTTAATGAAAAAGATATGGCAGTTGCTCTTGAAAGTGGTAGAGTAGGTAAATACATTTCCGATTTCCCAAATGAAAATATACTTAAGATGAAGAATGTTGTTCCAATTCCACATCTTGGTGCATCTACGAAAGAGTCAGAGGAAAATTGTGCAATTATGGCTGCACGTCAGATAAAAGATTTTCTCGAAACAGGGAATATTAAAAACTCTGTTAATTTTCCGAAAACATACCTTCCTTACACAGGGAGAAAGCGAATAACAGTATTTCACAAAAACGTTCCAAATATGGTTGGACAAATTACTTCCGTACTATCTACCTTCCATTTAAATATTGCTGATATGGTTAATAGAAGCCGAGGAGAGTATGCATATACAATGGTTGATATTGAGGACAATGTGGATGGTGATATTATTCCAAGCTTAACAGAAAAAATCAATCAAATTATGGGTATTGTTACGACTCGTATTATTTGAGTTTGTTGTTAATACAATATAATTATTTCCCGGGATATAATTGGAAAGAAATCACTTGCATATCATAATGTCATACATAGACAGTGTTGTTATGCAAGTTTTTTAATGTTTTCTAAATAGAGGGTTTTTACCGTTCTTTTGCCACATTCTTATAGTAGGATATTTTTATAAACAATGCGTATGGACATAAACAGTACTTTTATTACGTCACTGTTTCTTGTTTCTATCTATTGTTTAATGAAAAGTGAATGAGGGTGTGTTTTATGGAAAAAGACTTCACATCTGTAGATAAATTATTTTCAACTATTAAAGTTACGTCGAATGCTAATAACAGACCTGTTACTATACACGGAAGTGCAAAAGAATTAAGGTGCATTGGGGTTGGAACGGATGCCGCCGTTTTTCAATTACTTTCTGTTCCAACCCATGCGTTTAAGTTATATGCGGATGATAAAAGAATGAAAATAGAAACCGAAGAAAGTGTTTATCAACGATTAGAAGGCTCGCGTTTTTTTTCGAAATGCTATGGTAGTACGGATAGATATTTAGTAGTGGATTTTGAATCAGGCATTACTTTGTATGACTGTCTTTTACAAGGCATTCCTATACCTAAGCAAGTAATGGATGATGTTGAAGAAGCACGGAAATTTGCGCGTGAAGCTGATCTTAATCCGAGGGATATTCATTTTAAAAATGTGATTTTACAGAATGGAAGAGCGAAAATAATTGATGTTTCTGAATATCTGGAGCAGGGTGATGACTCGCGTTGGGAGCATTTAAACCTAGCATATAACGAACACTATCATCTCATCAAGGGTAAGGCAATTCCTTCTTGGATATTGGAGACTATTCCAAAATGGTATAACCAACGCTACTATAATTCATTTGATGATTTTATGAAAGGTATCCTTAAGTTAAAGATGTTTTGTAAATAGAATCAGGTGAACAAGTAACTTGCACATCATAGTCGAAGTTACTTGTTTGTTTCTATTGGTCTTGATTTCCATTTCCTGATACAATTGTGAATGATTCTTCCTCGCCATTTTCAAAAATTTGAATAACTTCATAGTCTTTATCGAATTTTACACTATATAGAAGGTTATATTTTAAGGTCTCATCAGTATAATCATCGGTTTTTACTTCCTTATAGTTAAGTTTTAGAACTTCTCCATCTCCTTCAACACTAAGTCGGTAAAATGAATCGCTTCTTCGCCTTGGGTAACGTTTTTTCCGTTAATCATTACAAATATATTATCTTCCCCAGCAGTATAAAGATAGTTGCCATATGTACCTGTATTACTTTCAAAAAAATCACGTGCATCAGCCTCTAGATTTGATATTTCCACTTCTGAATAAGACAATTCTGATTCAGATTCTGAGTTGCAACCAACTAAAAACAAAAATAATAAGCTATAAACGAACCAAAGTTTTTTCATGATTCTTCTTCTCCTTTAGAATACACGCAAGTATGCGGATTTAGTTAAATTAAAAAAGGCAGAAAATTATTTGTACTTAGTTTACCATATTAACTGTAAGATTAGACCAATTTATTGGAAAAGTTAGTAGCGATTGTGGTTAATATGTTCAGTTGATTTCATTTGATACAATAGATATAGATGGGGTGATGTTAATGAAACGTTGTGATTGGGTGAATGATGATCCATTATATATCGATTATCATGATAATGAATGGGGCGTTCCTGAATACAATGACCAGAAGTTATTTGAATTAATTATACTAGAAGGGGCGCAAGCAGGTCTGAGTTGGTATACAGTACTGAAAAAAAGAGAACATTATCGCGCTGTGTTTGATCATTTTGATCCAGATAAAATCGCGAAATATAATGAGAATAAGAAAGCGGAATTGTTACAAGATCCAGGAATTATCCGAAATAAATTAAAGGTTCAGGCAGCTATAACGAATGCTAAGATTTATTTGGAGATAATTGAAGAAGAGGGAAGCTTTTCTGACTACATATGGTCATTTGTCGATGGTAAACCAATTATAAACAGTTGGGAAAATATTAGTGATGTGCCTGCAACAACAGAGATAAGTGACAAAATGAGTAAAGCATTAAAGAAGAGAGGCTTTAAATTTGTTGGACCAACGATCTGTTATGCTTTTATGCAAGCTAGTGGAATGGTAAACGACCATATTACATCATGTATTTGTTATAAATGAAGTTTCTTGTAGTCTTTTGTTATAATCCTCCCACAAATAGATGAATAAAGATTCTTTTTTATAGAAGGATAAAGATATTACTATATGTGGAGGATGGACAAATGAATAAGAAGAGCTGTAGCTGGTTAGTTTTTATAATGGGCTTACTCGTAATTTGGACTACAACTGGTGTAATAAGCTATGCGCAGCCAAGTCAAGAAAACTTACCAGAACCAGAAGGTGGGTCGGAATTATCGGAGCGCGTTCGTTATCCAGTTTCCAATATTATTTTACAAGAGCGATATCCTGAAACGATTGTCTTAAGTGGCGATCAATCCGAGAATAGAATTGCGCTAACGTTTGATGATGGGCCAGATCCACGTTTTACGCCACAGATTTTAGATGTATTGCAAGGGTATAATGTTAAAGCGACGTTTTTTCTGATGGGTGCAAGGGCAAAAGCGTACCCCGAGCTTGTACAGCGGATAATTGCTGAAGGTCACATTATTGGTAATCATACATATTGGCATCCGAACCTTGTAGAAGAAGGGGATATTCCCACACTTGAGAATGAAGTTAACCGAACCGAAGCTACTTTAACGGAGCAAATCGGTTATCGAACGAAATTATTTCGTGCGCCATATGGTTTTTTAAATAATGAATTAGTTGAGAAACTGGAGGATATGAATTACTCGGTGATTGGTTGGTCAGTTGATTCATTAGACTGGCAAGAGGCTGCGCCAGAAGTGATCACTTATAATGTGTTAAGTAATATTCATCCAGGTGCAATTGTCCTTATGCACGATGGCGCTGATTCGGAGGGTGACCGAACCAACACGATTGAAGCGCTTCGCCAACTAATACCAACACTGAAAGATGAAGGTATGGAATTTGTTACAGTTCCAGTGTTAGTAGATGTTTCTTATAAACAAGATTAAATTAGTAGATAAACAAACAGCCCCTTCGCAGCTATTTGGAGGGGCTTATCTTGGAGATTCAATTATAAAGAGGTTATGCTGCATTTATTTTCTGCTATAATCTAGTGAAAGGTACCATTACTTTGAGCTACAGAAGTTTAATCGCTTTAAGACGCGAGTAGTTAAATCAGGCGAAAAGTAACGTATCGTTAGTCGCACAACAAAGGAGCAAATCTCATGAAGTTTGGTATACGAAAACCGAGTCTAAAAAAGAGGATTTCAGCTAGAACAAGTGTAAAGAGGCAATTAGTTCATCGCGCAGGTTTAAAGATGCCAAAAGGAACTAGTTGGGCAAGGAATCCAAAAAAATATGCATACAATAAAGTCCATCAAAAAACATCTTTTGATATTTTTAAACTAATTAAGAAACTATTTAAGTAAGGTTGATATACTCACTGTGGTGAAGTACGCGTTAGTGCTGATGGTTCAGTTTGAAATGCTGAATCCCTACTTTATGTTTTTTGCAATTTTTTAATTCCTCTATAGGCTTTTGAACTTTTTGTTTTTATAAAGTCCCAGGTCGATTGGACAAAATTCATTACTTCATTATGCTTATACTTGTACAACATGATGGCTACTAAAGAAACTTCGCTTGTAATGTATAGCCAAATCCCTAATTTAAGTCCGTTTATAAATTGCGCTTCGCTTCTTAGGAATGCGTACAGAAACCAGTTAAATATTGCTAAAGAATAGAGTGTTAGATTAAGTACACTAGCTACAATTAAATTTGTGTGAAGGTTGATATGTGTTACTTTCATCGTATAAGTTACATATTTATAACTCGCAAAAAAAGCAGCTCCTAAACTAATAATATATATACTGTATGCTAAAATCATAAGTGAATTCCTCCTTGTTTTTACTAGTATGGTAGCTTAGTAGTTTTTTTATACCCAGTTTATAAAATTATTAGTCATTATCTATCTTATGTACGTTTTAAATATGTATTCTATACTTTTTGTAATTTTTTCATGTTTAGTTTGCATTTTTTGAAAATTTTAAGTTATGCTATATATGACAGTACATAATAGTACATGGGAGGGTTTATGATGGATAAAATTGAAGTTGGTGAAGTATTTACCATTATTGATGAGCAAGAATTGGAACAAACAGTAGAAGTATTGGCGAATGTTACGTTAGAGGGAACGGATTATCTTGCTGTAAGTTTTCTAGCAGATCTAGAAGAGGAAGAGGAAGGCGATATTGATATCTTTTTCCTTAAAACAGATGAAGACGGTGACTTAACTGCTATTGAAGATGACGCGGAATTTGATAAAGTTTCTGAAGCATTTGATGAAATTTTAGATGATGAAGACGAGTAGGTAAGAATAGGCATAAAAAAGGCGCTCAGACAAAATGTCTGAGCGTCTTTTTTTATCTTATCATCTTGAATTAAGTGCTTTATATCCATTATAACTAATCTAATTTTTTAATAACAATCGAAGCATTTACATTTGTTTGTGTGCCTCCTGCTAAAGTTTGAAGTGTAACAGCTGCAGTAGAACTATGATTTCGAAGTGTGAGGACATCTCCAGATGCTATGGCAATTATAGCTTGACCATCGTTTTGCTGGGTACCTGCCCCAGATCCATAGACAGTTCCATCAACATTTGCTCCATTTAAAAATAATGCGAATTGGCTAGGTTCAACACCAGAAGTGGAGAAGGTAACCTCATAATCTCCTGGAGTGGTTACTAAGATTTCAGAGGTCCCAGGAGCATGGGTAATTCCAGGTGTGATTAATCCATTTGAGTCAAAAACAACATCTGCCTCTATAGGAACAACTTGAGCCCCAAGGTTATAAATATATCCGTATTCTGATAATCCAATCGCCGGTCCGGTAGCACCAGTATCGCCAGTAGGTCCAATTGGTCCAGTAGCGCCGGCAGGTCCGATTGGTCCGGTAGCACCAGTAGCGCCAGTAGGCCCGATTGGTCCGGTAGCACCAGTGTCGCCAGTAGGTCCAATTGGTCCAGTAGCACCAGTAGCGCCAGTAGGCCCGATTGGTCCGGTAGCACCAGTGTCGCCAGTAGGTCCAATTGGTCCGGTAGCACCAGTAGCGCCAGTAGGCCCGATTGGTCCGGTAGCACCAGTGTCGCCAGTAGGTCCAATTGGTCCGGTAGCACCAGTGTCGCCAGTAGGTCCAATTGGTCCGGTAGCACCAGTAGCGCCAGTAGGCCCGATTGGTCCGGTAGCACCAGTGTCGCCAGTAGGTCCAATTGGTCCGGTAGCACCAGTAGCGCCAGTAGGCCCGATTGGTCCGGTAGCACCAGTGTCGCCAGTAGGTCCAATTGGTCCGGTAGCACCAGTGTCGCCAGTAGGTCCAATTGGTCCGGTAGCACCAGTAGCGCCAGTAGGCCCGATTGGTCCGGTAGCACCAGTGTCGCCAGTAGGCCCGATTGGTCCGGTAGCACCAGTAGGTCCAATTGGTCCGGTAGCGCCGGTAGGCCCTGTGGGTCCTCCTGGAGGTCCGGTGGGTCCAGTAGGTCCAATAGGTCCTGGAGGTCCGCTAATTATATTAATTACACTATGCTTTACCTTACATCTGTGTGCTTTATAGACAAGTTCTGGACATTCTCTCTTTTTGCATCTGCAAATTCTATGTCCACATGCTTTACATCCATTGTTTTGGTAACTGTAATTTCTACGCAATAATTTTGAGTGCTTGTTTTGTTCATTCAATTTTTTTAACCTCCTTTCATCATACTTCTTTATTCTATGAAAGAAGTAATGATTATGAGAGGGTAAATCTCTTGTAAAAGTGCTTGTTTTTAAAAAATGTGTTGCCCGTTTGTTCTGCTAACGATTATACTATATCAAATATAGTTAATTAGTTTATGAGTAGTTAAAAAATGATTTCAATCCTCTTAGCTATCTTTATATTAATTCCTGTTAGATCCCCTAATCCGCGTTTTAATAATGATAAAACCCATTAAAAATACATGTTGCTTTTCTTCCATATTTTATACCGTCTTTTATCCATTGCAATCATTTGTTTATAAACATTTTTATCGGGTAGTTTTTTAAAAAGATCATAAGCTGGTCGTCCTTTAGCATCATTTGTATTGACTTCAAATAACCAGAGATTTCCGTTTCGATCGAGACCAAAGTCAGCACCAATGTCGACAAATGGATATTGACTATCAAGAACTTCAGAAATGGCGAATGTGGCATTTGCTAGCGTTCTTAACACTTTATTTCCTTTTGAGTATCGAAATAAATGTTGCAGTACGAATTCCGTTTCTACTACGCCACCACCATTTGTGAAATGATTAGAAACAATGGATTTCTCCCCACCAATGCGGGTTAAATCCCCTGCGTAAAGCCATTGACCATGTTCATCTCGTTGTAGATGGACACGAATGTCAAACGCCCGTGAATTAAAAGCGATAGTAGGTGCCTGTTGTTGAATGATGGCAAGCGTATTTTGATAGTATTGGGCCAATTTTTGCCACAAGGCTTGCTTCGTAGGGAGTGTTTCTTCTGATCCGTTCTGTTGTTTTACGTGATAGCCGTTATAAAAAGGCGTAATCCGTGTGATATGCAAACCTGCCCATGTATGGACTGGTTTTACATAAAAGGGAATAGACCTAGAGGTGAATTGATCAAACGATTGGATGGAAAAAATAGCAGTATAAGGCATTTGAAAAGGTAAATCATATTGGGCTAATAACTTATACATTTCCCACTTATTGAAAAACAGGCGTTGCTTATCAAAGGTCACTTCTGTACTAGGCGCAATCCTATTTTCAAAATTGTTACCGTTCATTTTGCTCACGCCCTTTCAATTTAAGATAATACTATATAGATATGGAATAACTAAATAAATGGTTCCTCTATTTTATGCTTAAGAGTATATCGGTATTCAGAACTACATGTTAATATAGAAGGTAATAGTACGAACAAAAAATAATAGAGAAAAGTGATCAGGTTATACAGCGTGTATCTCTTTTAGATCTAACATACTTGTTCCCATTCTAGCTTTAAAGGAGTAACCACAATGGACCTAAAGAAATATAAACATTTACTGTTAAATAATATAAAAAAACAAATAATTGCTTGGTTTGAGAGTGATAATGAAGCGAATATACCGAATGAGGAAGTGTATCGTTTTCTTCATTCGATAAAGGGAACTTCTGGTACGTTAGAATTAGAAGGGTTGTACCAACTTTCATCTGAATTAATTATCGAAGTAAAAGAAGAAGAAGATAGGCACTGGCTCGTAACTGAATTAAGGGAATATTTGTATCCTTTAATCCAATTGAGTTATCACTATGAACATTTTGAAGAGGAAGCGGATATCGAGCCAACGAATGCCTGGTTAGAAAGAGCGCCGCTCATTCATATTATTGGTGACGATGTTTCGATGCTAATTATTCTAAAGGACGCATTAGAAAAACAAGGTTGGATGGTTCTAACCAATACAGATCCTGAAAAAGCAACGAATCAATATTTCGACCTTTTACCAGATTGTTTAGTAATTGATCTCGATATGTCGATGAAGAATGGATTTGAATTATTAGAAGATATTCATGAACATAATAAGAGACAATTTGTACCAAAGGTAATCCTTAGTGTGAATAGTAATAGAGAAGAAAGAATCGCAGCATTTAAAACAGGTGCAGATGATTTTATGAAAAAGCAAATCGATATAGAAGAATTTATTGTGAGAATTAACCGGCATTTACAGAGGAAACAATTATTTGATCAGTCTGTTTCAATTGATGAATTAACGCAAGTATATAATAGAAAGCAATTACAGGATGTTTACCAAAGACAAGCAGATCAGTTTGTTGTGAAACAGCAACCATTTAGCATAGTAATGCTTGATATTGACCATTTTAAACAAGTTAATGATACCTATGGACATTCAGTAGGCGATAAAGTACTGTACGATTTTGCGCAGTTTTTGGTGAAAAACGTAAAAAAAGCAGATACAGTTTTTCGCTATGGTGGAGAAGAATTTATCATTTTATTCGCTGGCATTTCTTATCAAGAGGTACAAGAGAAAATACAAGGAATGATAGATGATTATGCTACAGTAAAACATCGTGCGAACGAATCTTATTTTTCGCTTACTTTTTCAGGAGGTGTATATACTGTGCAAGACCAAGCAACAGATTTATCAGTTGCGCTAGAACAAGCAGATCAAGCGTTATACAAGGCAAAGGAAAATGGCAGAGCACGGGTTGAAATAGGGAATGATACGCTACAAGAAGTTTCAAAGAAAAAGATATATGTATCTGTCATTGATGATGATGGCATAATCAGGACGATTCTAACAAAAATACTTAACAATATTAAGCTTGTACGTGTTGAATTAGATATTGAAGTTTTTGAGAATGGTGCAGCATTCTTTGAGAAGAAGCGACCTGAAGTTAAAGGGAAACATTTCATTATATTAGATGGTGTCATGCCTGTCATGGATGGAATAGAGGTTCTTCAAAAATTAAAAAGTCAAAAACATGCTGCAAATTTCAATATTATGATGTTAACCAGTCGAAAAAGTGAAAATGATATTGTTCGTGCATTAGCTTTGGGTGCAGATGATTATTTAACAAAGCCGTTTAGTATTAACGAATTGCAAGCGAGAATTCAACGCTTACTTCAAAGGATTGAGTAACTATGCTAAGTGGAGAACTTTTTGCTTTATCGGTATTAACCGTTTTTATTTTCGTGTTATTGACTTTTCTTTTAGGTTATTTACTAATTAGAAAAGCACGAGAAAATAGAAGTCGTAAGCGAATTAAACAGTATAAAGAAAATTATAAAGCCTCGGTCTATGACTATTTAGTTACGGGTGATTCCTCCCGATTACTTCGTCCAAGTGGGAAAGAAAGAAAATTGGCGATAGAGGAACTGTTAAGTGATTTCTCAAATGTATTAGAAGGGGAAGATGAAAAGAAAAATCTCTCCAACTATGCAACACTTTACTTAACCGAGACATATCGTAGTTATCTAAAAAGCAGACAGTGGAGTAAACGGATGAATACATTGTTTCTTATCGAAGACTTATATATGGATGGATTAGCCGAAGATGTCAAGAAAAACATAGTGGATCATCCGAGAGTGACGAAGGAAGAAGTTGTCCAAGCTTTATCTATATTAGCACGTTTTAAAAATTCAGAACTTTATTATTATATCGATTTAAAAAGCGAACAACTTTTAGAATTTGATCTTCGTACTATTCTTCGCAGGGTAGAAGATGATGAATTTAACGTTTTTTTAGATAATTTTAAAAAAGAAGCACCTGCGCTTCAATATGCAGTAGTAGAAAAAATAGGGAACTCGAAAGATATAGAATCTATTTCCTTTTTAGAGTCGATCTATCAAGAATATAAAGGTGAAATAAAAATACGTGCATTAAAAGCTATTGTAAAGATTGGATATGTAAATGATATAACGGACTATTTACCTTTATGTGAATCTAGCTCATGGCAAGAAAGAATGCTTGTTGCCAGGTTGTTGAAAATAGAACAAGATCAACGTTCACAAAACTGCTTAAAAAAGTTACTTCATGATGAATCCTGGTGGGTAAGGTCACAAGCAGGGGAGAGTTTAGCTAGTTTTCAAGATGGTTTCGAAATTTTAACAACTATTACACAGGAAAGTCAGGATGCGTATGCACGTGATATGGCGAATGAATGGTTGAATAAAGGAGTTATCACTTAAATGGATTTGCAAACAATTATCCAACTCTATGCGTGGGGAATTGCAATTTATATGATTATTGTAATTACCTTTTATACGGTTATTCTTTTTTTCTCAACGCTTCAAGTGAGAAAACAATATCGCCTAAATCGAACGGAGCCATATGAAAACTATCTAGATGAGAGTTTTACAAGACCTATTTCTGTTATAGTGCCTGCATATAATGAAGAAGCTGGTGTTGTCCAAAGTGTCCGATCATTGTTGACGATAAATTATCCCGAATTTGAAATTATTGTTGTAAATGATGGTTCAAAAGATCAGACATTAACGATTATGCTTGAGAAATATGAAATGGTTAAAATCGATAAAGTAGTTAGAAAACAACTTCAAACAGAAGAGGTACAGGCTATTTATCAATCTAAAATCCTTCCAAATTTATATATGATAGATAAGAAAAATGGAGGAAAAGCAGATGCATTAAATGCAGGGTTAAATGTATCGCATTATCCTTATTTTTGTTCGATAGATGGTGATTCAGTCTTAGAAAGTGATGCTTTTTTGAAAGTAATGAAGCCCATTATAGATTCAGGAGAGGATGTAATTGCATCTGGCGGTAGTGTACGAATTGCAAATGGGTGTGATATCCGAAATGGTAGTTTAGTTAAAATCGGTCTTTCCAATGCGCCAATTGTTGTCATGCAAGTAATTGAGTATTTGCGTGCTTTTTTAATGGGAAGAATTGGTTTAAGTCGCCATAATTTGTTGTTAATTATCTCTGGAGCATTTGGTGTTTTCTCAAAGCACTGGGTTTTAGAGGCGGGTGGTTATAAGCGCAATACGGTTGGAGAAGATATGGAGTTAGTAGTACGCCTGCATTGTTTGATTAAAGAAAAAGGTTTAAAAAAGAAAATAGTTTATGTTCCTGATCCAGTTTGTTGGACAGAAGTGCCAGAAAGTTTTGGTGTATTACGAAGTCAAAGAAGACGCTGGCATAAAGGACTTTTTGAAAGTTTATGGAGTCATCGCAAAGTTACTTTCAATCCTAAGTATGGGGCAATTGGGTTTGTCTCGTTTCCATATTTTTGGATCGTAGAGTTTTTTGGGCCAATTGTCGAACTCTCGGGTTATCTGTTCATTCTATTCACTCTCTTTAGTGGTGGCGTGTATATTGAATTCGCTATTTTATTATTTTTATTATCTGCACTTTATGGTTCTGTTTTTTCAATGGCATCTGTTTTATTAGAAGAATGGAGTCTGCGTAAATATCCAAAAGTATCAGATATCGTTAAGTTATTTTTATTTGCTCTAACAGAAACGCTTTGGTATCGCCCACTTACGGTTCTTTGGAGATGTGAAGGGATATGGCAAATTATCCGCCGTGACCATAGTTGGGGCGAAATGAAAAGAAAAGGTGTATCGAAATGAAAAAGCTATCAATTAAAGGTCCACGTCTATTTATTCTCTATATTGTATTGTTACTTATTGTACTTACTAGTCCATTTTGGCTTTGGCAGCTAAAGCCCGCAGAAGAGCTTGATATATTAATTGTCGATAAAACCGTTCCGAATTTATCCTATCAGGAGCATCAAGGTCTTACTTGGATTTTAAATAACAATAAATATCAGAAAACAGATGGAACTGACTATGTAATGGGACAAGATTATGTAGGGTTTCACCCAACAAGTAATCAAGAATATACGATTAGTAATTTACCTGAAGAACTTGATGGATATCCATTGATTTATTTAACTGATCTGTATGGGGTTTATGAAGATGAATTCTATGGTGCAAATGAAACTGGTGATCAATCAGAATTAATCTATGGTGGCTTACAAGATGAGGAAGTAGACAGATTAGAAGAGACGTTGTATGACAATGGCAATACACTTATTGCAGAATTTAATACATTTGCAAGCCCGACAGAACCTGCTATTCAAGATAGAATGTATAATCTATTAAATATTAAATGGAGTGGCTGGATGGGGCGGTATTTCTCTGATCTAACGAATACGGAAGTGCCAAACTGGGTAAAAGAAAACTTAGCGAATCAAGGACAAGAGTGGGACTATCAAGGTTCTGGGTTTGTCTTTATTAATAGCGAGGATTTTGTCCATGTGGTCTCAGAAGATGGGCTCACGGCAGAAGGTATCCAACTTGAATCAACAGAAAACGGTGAAGCCTTTTTTGGCAAGGAAATTCGTACAAGTTATGGCTATTGGTTTGACGTGATCGCTGCAAATGATGAGGAGGAAGTTTTAGCTACCTATTCACTTCCTGTAAAGGAGAACGAACAGGCTACGCTTGAATCTTTTGGTATTCCAACGCAGTTTCCAGCAATTGTGCAGCAACAAAATGCTAGCTTTACGACGTATTATTTTGCAGGAGATTATGCAGATCAAGCAGAAGTCCCTGGAATATATCAAACTGAAGGATTAGGCTTTCTACGTAAGCTCCAAGGTAATCAAGACTTTTATTGGGATGCTTATGTACCATTAATGAAATCGGTTCTGAATCAGGTAGACGAAAAAACAGTCGAACAAGAACCAGTTAGTATTGTCGAGAATAATGGTATACAAACAAATGCGCAAACAGGTTCTTCCTATATTCAACTATACAAGGATGGCGAATGGGAAGATTTTTTAATTAAAGGTGTAAATATGGGCATCACAAAAGCGGGGTCTTTTCCTGGTGAAACAGCTATTACGAAAGAGGAATACTTTAGCTGGTTTCAACAAATAGGCGATATGAATGCCAATTCCATTCGAGTTTATACAATTCATCCACCAGGATTTTATGAAGCGTTATATGCGTATAACCAACGTGCAGAGAACCCATTATACGTATTTCACGGTCTGTGGGTGAATGAAGAAGATATGTTGAGCGCCCAGGATGCTTTTTCACCTGAAATAGTCGAAGATGTGGAAGCAGAAATAGAGCGAGTAGTTGATGTCATTCATGGTAATGCGGACTTACCAGAACGCCCAGGACATGCCTCTGGTAGCTATACAAAGGATGTTTCTCCCTATATATTAGGGATTATTTTTGGAACAGAGTGGGACCCATATGTTGTGCAAAGTACAAATGATAAATGGGAAGGGATGTCGCAGTTAGCTGGCGAATTTGTGGAAACAACAGTTGCTTCTCCATTTGAGATCTGGCTTGCTCAAATGATGGAATATACGGCTGCATATGAAACAGAGCAATATGATTGGCAACATGCGCTTAGTTTTACCAATTGGGTTACAACTGATTTACTGGATCATCCAGTTGAACCATTAGAACAAGAAGATCTCGTTTCGATTAATCCGAATCATATAAGTACAACGGATCAGTTCACAAGTGGTATGTTTGCTTCTTATCACGTTTATCCGTACTATCCTGATTTTTTAAACCTAGATCCTGACTACACCAATTACTTGGATCAGACGGGTGAAAAGAATAACTATGCGGGCTACTTAAATGAGTTAAGACAAGCACATCAAATGCCTGTTCTTGTAGCAGAGTTTGGTGTACCTGCTTCACGTGGTCTAACCCATCGAAATGTGCACGGTATGGATCAAGGATTTCTATCAGAAGTAGAGCAGGGCAATAGTAATCAAAAACTATTTGAGTCAATTGTACAGGAAGATTATGCAGGGGGTCTGGTATTTTCTTGGCAGGATGAGTGGTTCAAGCGAACATGGAACACGATGGATTATGATAATCCAGACAGAAGGCCTTACTGGAATGACGCCCAAACAAATGAACAACATTTTGGTTTGCTGAGCTACGATGCAGGTACGTTAGATACGGCTATTTATGCTGATGGGAATACCGGAGACTGGGAGCGAAAAGGGATAGATCCAGTCTATCAAGCTTCTGATTCAGAATCATTCTTAAATCAATTATACGTAGACGCAGATGAAGAAAATCTCAACATTCGCATCGATTTAGAAAGACCAATTGATTGGGACAAGGATGATCTCTATCTTGCATTTGATACGATTGAAGCGCAAGGACAAACTGATTTAGCTCTAGGTAACGACCAACAAGTCTCGTTTGATTTTGCTACAGATTTTAAATTGGAGTTACCAAATCCAGAAGAAGCGCGGCTAGTTGTCGATAGTTATTATGATGTATTTTACTATCAATATGGCGAAGATTTAGAAATGATTGAAGCAAATGAATATGCCAAGCAAAAAGATAATGGTGTCTTTCATCCGATTCGTTTAGCTTTAAACAAGGAGTTAATCGTTCCTACGAAGGATGTTACATTACCGTTTGAATCTTATGAGACAGGAAAACTTCTTTTCGGAAATGGCAACCCAACTAGTGAAGATTATTATTCTTTAACCGATATAAGCATTAGTGCAGATAAAATGATGCTAGAAATACAGATTCCATGGCTATTATTAAATGTAAAAGATCCAAGTTTAAAAGAGGTAATTGGTGATATATATAACGGTGGTTTAGCAAGTAGCAATTTCATTGATGGAATAACAATTGGAATGGTTGCATTGGAGAATGAAGAAGTAATCCAGCAAGCTGAAGCGTATTATGAATGGGACACTTGGAATCAACCCACCTATCATGAGCGTTTAAAACCGTCCTATTATATCATGCAGGAGCTATATCAAACTATTCAATTGGTGGAGGAATAAATGTGAAAAAGATTTTATTAGCAGAGGATGAAGAAGTCCTTCGTATGTTGATTGTTGATACGATTGAAGATGGTGACTTTGAAATAGATGAAGCGGCCGATGGCAAAGAAGCATTAACGAAAATTGCTGAAAATGATTATGACCTACTTATATTGGATTATATGATGCCACAAGTTACGGGAGTGGAAGTAATAGAAGAAGTACGAAAGAATCCATTAAAAAATAGTGTTAAAATCCTGATGTTATCAGCAAAAAATCAGCAATATGAACAAGAGAAAGTATTAGCAGTTGGAGCTGATTACTTTATGGCTAAACCGTTCAGTCCATTAGCCTTATTAGATAAAGTAGAGGAAATTTTAAATGAAAATTAAAGGTTATTTAGACCAAAGTTTATCCTTGCAATTTGTTGGTTTAATGGCTCGCTTTCTCCTCTTTATCATAATTGGAGCGGTTATTATTACGATTGGTTATATCCAGTTAAATGCATATCACGCAGCCCAAGATGAAACACTCGAGCGAAAAGAAACGATTATCCAACGAATTGATACGAGTTTTAATCAAGCATTTTTCGATTTTAGAGGCTATTTTGCCTATAATAATGAGGTATTAAAAGATAGTGGATATGCACAGGAAGATAAATTACGTTCCTTTATAGCAGATTTTCAAGAAGTAGCGGTAACAAATGAAGACTTTATTTTTATTGAAAATGTTAGAGAGTTTTTGTCGTACTATTATACTGATTTAATCCCTGTTATGATTGCTGATTATGAACAAGGAAATGTCGACGAGATTCAAACTATTGCGAATGATGGCGTGACAAATAAGCTAGAAATTTTTCAGGAAGAAGTACGTAGCTATCGGTTGAAAGTCGATGGTCAAATTGAATCGAATTATAAATTACATGCTGAGCGTAATGGGTATGTGTTGCTGGTGGTCGGACTTTATTTAGCAGGCATTATTTTTCTGTTATTCAGGATGACACGGACAATGTTTATCAATATTGGTAGACCGATAAGTGAATTTGCAGGAGTGGCTAATGAAATTGCTACTGGTAAAGATGCCGATATGAATTTTATGAGTGATCGAAAAGATGAACTGGGTCAATTGTCAGATGCCTTTAAGAAGATGGTTAAAACTTTACAAAGTAAGGAACAGGATCTTCTGGGCCAAAATGAAGAATTGATCGCACAGCAAGATGAATTAGAAGTGCAAAAAGAAGAGTTAGAAAATGTACTTATTCATTTACAACAAAGTGAAAATAACTTGAAGCTTCGAAATGAATTTGTCAAAGGAATTTCAAATTCATTAAATAAACAAACAGTATTACAAGAAATAATCGTGAATATGTGTAAAGTAACAGAAGCAGATCAAGGTATTATTTCATTTTTAGAAGAAAAAGATTTTGCTTCCTATGGCGTATCAAAAGCTGGAGAAGTGCAATTTCTTGCTAATCTAGATAATGGTTTACATGAAAGATTAATGCAGTCCAAAAATAGTTTTACCGTTACACGTGAATTAGAACAAGATGAGAAAGGTCTTCATGAAGGAAAAAGTTATGCTTATGATTTATATTTCCCTGTAATAGATGTGGAAAATGAAGTCGGAGCAGTACTTGTTTTAAGTCGTTATGGAACACCTTTTCCTACGGATAAAATTGAAGAGTACGAAGGGTTTACTAAACAGATTTCAATTTCGTTGGAAAATATACAAATGTACGATAAAACAGAAGGTGATCGCAAACGCAATCAAGCTATTTTAAATACTGTATTAGAAGGCATTCAATTGGTAGACTTAAACGGGCAAACAGTTCAAGTAAACCAAAAATTACGCTCGGTCTTTAGTTGTCAAGATTGGAATGCAGAAATTATCGGTCTGTCAGCTGCTGAATGGACAAATGAAATGGTAGCACACGTAGAAGATAAAGAAGCATTTAAGGCATTTTTCTCAAGAGCGATAGAAGCTGAAGAAATGGATGACTTCTTCCAGTATACGTTACAAAACAAAAACGAAATTTATAAAGTATATGCAACTAGTTTATTTGATGAAGAAGAGAAAATTGGTACTGTTTTTGTGCACCGAGATATTACAAAAGAAGCAGAAATTGATCAAATGAAGTCGGAATTTGTTAGCACGGTGAGTCATGAGTTACGAACACCATTAGCTAGCATTTATGGCTATACAGAGTTAATGCTGAATCGTACATTAAAGCCAGAAAAACAGAAGAAATACCTGACAACCATTTATCAAGAAACAACACGTTTAACTTCTTTAATAAATGACTTTCTTGATGTGCAGCGTATGGAAGCAGGAAAACAGAGCTACGCAAAAAAATATGTTGATCTAGTAAAAATAATTGATAAAGTAGTCGATACGCAACAGATAAACGCGTCACTTCATCACTTTAACGTAATAATTGATTCTGACCATACCATGGTGCTTGGTGATCAAGATAAGCTGGAACAAGTATTTACCAATCTTATCAGCAATGCCATCAAGTACAGTCCAGATGGTGGAGAAATAGCTATTCAGTTATATCAAGACGGAAACTATCTTAAAACTGCAATTAAAGATGAAGGCTTAGGAATTCCTAAGGATGCATTGGCTAACCTATTCGCTAAATTTTATCGTGTTGATAATTCTGATCGCAAGACAATAGGTGGAACAGGACTTGGCCTTTCAATTGTGAAGGAGATTAGCCATGCACATGATGGGGATGTAGCTGTTTCTTCTGAGTACGGTAAAGGTAGTACATTCACGCTATCCTTACCATTAGTTGAGTCGATAGCTACTACAGAGACTTCTCCTGAAAATGAAGTAGTAGAAAATGCCTTTACTGTTTTTGTGGTGGAAGATGATTATAGTCTTGCTACTTTGATTGAACAGGAATTGATGGAAAATAAATTCTCTGTTTACCACTATACTAAGGCACTAGATGCTATCAATCAATTGAGTCATCATATGCCAGATGCAATTGTACTTGATTTAAATCTTGAAAAAGGTGAAATGGATGGTTGGGAGTTTATGGGTGAACTGAAGAAAATGGATGCTAAATATAGTGATATTCCGATTATTATATCTTCTGCCCTTGAAGAAAAGGATAAAAGCTTTGCACTCGGAGCTATTGATTATCTAGTAAAACCTTATAAAGCAAGTGATTTATCTAGAACAATTCTACAAATTTTATTGATGAAAGAAAAACGTGGTCAAATTTTTATCCCAGATGCGGATAAGAAATAGATCCTTTAGTAAAGATGGTTGATGATTTATACAAACATTAATCTTTTAGAAAAAAGTATAAAAAGAACGCAGATACTGCAAATGGACATGATGTCATTTGGTTAGTATCTGCGTTTTTTATTTGATAAGTTATAAATGTTTCTTTATTTGTGTTAAAACTTCTGATGCTAGTTCGCTTGTATCTTTGAAGTCGCGTGAATCAATTGGATCAGAGTAGTGAACAGCAACTTTCGCTGGTGTATTGCCACCTTTTTTACCAATTAATTTATACGAGTCTTTAAAGGTAACGGGGATTACCTTTACGCCTGCCTTAAGTGCAATTCGTAGACTGCCTGATTTAAAATCACCAATCTCTGGCCCTTTGCTTCGCGTTCCTTCTGGAAAAATCGCGAGAGGATGTCCTGATTTTAAACTTGCAATAGCCTGATTAATTGCCTTAAGCGAGTTACGTGCATTACCTCTATCGATAAATACGCACCCTCGTTCTTTCATCCAATAACCCAATAACGGAATTTTCTCCATTTCTTTTTTTGCAACAAAGGCCATTGTTTGTGGTGCTGTCGAATATAAAATTGGAATATCCATATTACCTTGATGATTTGCAACATATAAGACAGGTTCATCTAACGGAATATTTTCCGTACCTGTTACGGTTAAGTCAGCACCTGAAATTTTAATTAATTTTTTAGTGCATTTTAATATTATTTTATCCATAAGCATTAATTTTTCTTTGTTTTTACCAGCTTTATTTAATTTATTTATAGCAAATGATTTATTTGCCTTACTTAAAATATAACCCCACATATAACCTTGAAATACTAGCGTTCGCATAGGCATAGTATTATTCTCCTTTTCATGTTAGCTATTCTACTGCCATCATACAAGAAATATCGACGCGTAATAAGTCACAAATGCTCATGTTTTAGATGACATATGTCATGTATCGTATGGTTTATTTGAATAAAAACCTTGTTCATTTGAAGCAGACAGAAAAATTAATTAAAAGCGGAACTAGTGACTTTGGAGTTTAACATTTTATTTTATTGTAAAAGTAGTGTTAAGTTTATTCGTTTATTTACTTTTATCTGTAATTTTTTCCTAATGTTATTGTAAAAAAAACCACTATGTGGGAAAATACGTATATATAGAGGGGTGATTGAATGATATTTAATTTTGACGAATTATTGATTAATTTTTTGTTTATATTTATACCGTACTTTATATTTCAAACATTCTGGCTTGATAAAGGAAAATCAAATCATAAATATACTGATTTTATAATTGTTATTTTACTCAGTTTAACTATTACATTTTGTATGGCTCACCCAATTAGGTTTTCAGACGGGATTATTTTTGATTTAAGACAAATTCCATTTATAATAGGATTGTTTTATTTTGGTTGGCGTTTCGGTCTAGTGTTATATTTAACAATACTGGTTAATCGGCTTTTTATTGGTGGCGAAGGTTTTTATATCACTTTTTTAGTTACTACATTTATGTTAATTTTCATATCACTATTTAAAAATAAATATGATTGCTTTGGTATCAAAGGGAAGATAACATCACTTACTGCAGCCGCTATTTTTTCATCTATAGCTATTGTTCTATTATCTCATGCAACGATTCAACCCCTATCTTTTGAACAGAACCTTACCTCAATAAATTTCATTATCATTCAAGGTTTAAGTATGCTTATATTCGCATATATCATACAAAATTCAATACAAGTTATAAAAATTCGAGAAGAATTACTAGAAACAGAGAAATTGAAGGTCGTTAGTGAATTGGCTGCAAGCGTATCACATGAAGTCCGTAATCCGATAACTATAACAAAAGGCTTTTTGCAATTGCTTATGACGCCAGATCTTTCAAATCAAAGCAGAATGAGTTATGCTGCTTTGTCATTAAAGGAATTGGAACGAGCAGAAAATATTATAACGGATTATTTATCTATTACAAAAGCAAAACCTGATAGTTACGTTGTTTCTACGATGGAGTCAGATATTGAATATGTTGTCAGTGTATTATCGCCTTACGCAGCCATACATAATGTCGATATAATAACTAAATGTAATAACCAATTAGTTGTGAAGTATAATCAAAATCAGCTGCAACAAAGTTTTATAAACATTGCTAAAAACTGTATAGAGGCCATGCCAGACGGTGGTGTGTTATCGATTGAAACAGGAGTTAATAAAAATAATGTTATTGTTTCTATCAAGGATAGTGGTTGTGGCATGACTAAAAAGCAACTAACAAAACTTGGAACACCTTACTTCACTACAAAAGAAACTGGGACGGGCTTAGGTATGACAGTTAGTTATAATGCGATTCATCAGATGAATGGAACGATTAAGGTATACAGTACAATAGGAACGGGCACGGAATTTAATATTACATTACCGGGTGCGTAAGTAATTATGTAATAATCGCTATAAAAATTCCAATTGATGCAAAAAAATAGAAAAAACTTGCATTTAAAAAAATCCCATGCTATAGTAAAGAAGTTATTTGTGTTTGGTGTGTAAGGAGTAAGTATTTAAACTTTTCGCCTTTGATATCTAATTGAGCATTGATAGTAATAAATTGTGGAATATATCCACATAGGAGGAAACAAACATGCAAGAAGGTACAGTAAAATGGTTTAACGCAGACAAAGGTTTTGGTTTCATCGAAATTGACGGAGGAGAAGACGTATTCGTTCATTTCTCAGCTATCCAAGGCGAAGGATTTAAATCACTTGACGAAGGTCAAAAAGTTACATTCGAAACTGAAGAAGGCCAACGCGGACTTCAAGCTACTAATGTAAACAAAGCGTAATAGCTTTATAATGAAAGGACTCTATTCTGTAGAGTCCTTTTTTATTTGTGAAAAGGGGCCAGGACCTGTTAAGCGACAATTTGTCGCTTAACAGGTCCTGGCCCTTTTTTGCTTTTCTGATAGACGCTTTAATCCAGCGGAGTGCCCGATAATCCGGCGGAAGAGGGCCATAATCCGACGGAGCGCATGATAATTCGGCGGAAGGGAGCCATAATCCGACGGAGCGCACGATAATCCGGCGGAAGAGGGCCATAATCCAGCGGAGTGCCCGATAATCCGGCGGAAGAGGGCCATAATCCGACGGAGCGCATGATAATTCGGCGGAAGAGGGCCATAATCCGACGGAGCGCATGATAATTCGGCGGAAGGAAGCGATAATCCGACGGAGCACAAGATCATTTTTTACCGATCGACCTTTGACAAAAAAAGTGAGTTTGTTATAATGAACATGTTCATAAGAAAAACACGTTCACAAAATGAATCAATTTTACCAACAATAAGTAGAAGATAAATGCTAGTAGAAAGGGAAGCGAAGATGAACAGTGAAAAGAAGGAAATACAACGAGCAAGGATGTGGCGTTATTTTCTTGATGCAGCAACGGAAATGATTGAGCAGGATGGAATGGACCATGTCACGATTCGCAAAATTGCAGATCGAGCTGGCTTCACAAGCTCTACTGCTTATAATTATTTTAAAGATCTTTCCCATTTAAAATTTTTTGCATCGATGCGTTTTACAACAGACTATATAAATGATTTACCAGATTATTTAAGTAAAGGTGAAAATACGATAGAGAACTGGTTATACTCATGGGAATGTTTTTGTAAGCATTCTTTTGAAAGACCGGAGATTTATGAAATTATTTTTATGGAAGATCTAGGTGGATCTGTGGATGACTTATTAGAAGATTATTACAAGATATACAAAGAAGATTTAATTGGGTTACCCGAAGAAATTAAACCAATTGTATTGGAATTAAATTTTTCTAAAAGAAGTAGCCTCTATTTAAAAGATGCTGTAGAAGAAGGATTTATTTTAGAGGAAGATGTTGATCTATTAGCTGATACAACATTGATGATTTGGAAGGGTATGATGAATACCGTGTTAAATCGACGCAGAAGGTATACCAAGGAAGAAGCTGTCCAAAAGACGCTTTCTTTTGTTTATGATTATGTCCGACGTGTCGTTGTAACAGATAAACAAAAAGAAATTAATTACACCATAAGATAAGACGAGAGGTTGTGCAAAGTGGTTTTTAATATTAAAGATTCAGATAAACGTACAGTGAAAACAGATTATCCAAGAAAAATTGAAAAGATAGAACATGTATGGATTCCAATGTCTGACGGTGCTAAGTTAGCTGCGACAATCTGGCTTCCAACAGATGCAAAAGAGAAACCGGTACCAGCTATTTTGGAATACATTCCATATCGAAAAAATGATTTTACCGCTATCCGAGACTCAGCAAGACATCCTTATTTTGCCGGCCATGGTTATGCAAGTATACGTGTTGATATTCGTGGTTCAGGTGACTCTGATGGCATTTTACTTGATGAGTACATCAAACAAGAACAAGATGATGCATTGGAGATCTTCGATTGGGTTGTTAAACAAGACTGGTCAACAGGTTCAATTGGAATGATCGGTAAATCGTGGGGTGGATTTAATGGTTTGCAAGTCGCAGCAAGACAACATCCTGCATTAAAAACAATTATTACACTAGATTCCACAGATGACAGATATGCAGATGATGTGCATTATCGTGGTGGTAACGTGTTAGCTTCTGACATGCTTTGGTGGTCATCCACTATGTTTGTTTATAATGCAAGACCACAAGATCCACAAGTAGTAGGTGAAAGCTGGAGAGAAAACTGGTTGGATCGACTTGAAAACACGCCGCCATTAGTTGAAGAATGGATGAGACACCAACGGAGAGATGCTTATTGGAAGCATGGATCGATATGTGAAGATTATTCAGCTATTCAAATCCCTGTATTTGCGATTAGTGGTTGGCAAGATGCTTATACGAATACCGTTTTCCGTCTGCTCGAAAACTTGCCAAAAGAGAGTAAAGGATTAATTGGCCCATGGGCACATGAATATCCAGAAGTTGCGACACCAGATCCAGCTATTGGCTTTTTACAAGAGTGTTTGCGTTGGTGGGATCAGTGGTTAAAGGGAATTGATACTGGAATAATGGATGAACCAAAATTAACTTCGTGGATCCAAGATAGCGCATTACCACAAGTAACCTATACAGAACGCCCAGGTAAATGGGTAGGTGATACATCATGGCCATCTACAAATGTAAAAGATAAATCATTGTGGCTAAAAGATGGAAAGCTAATGAATGAAGCTAGGGAAGGCGAGAAAGTTCTGATACCAAGTGTGCAAGAACATGGTTTTTATACAGGTGTATTCTGTCCGTTCGGTCAACCTGGTGATTTGCCTGGCGATCAGCGTCTTGAAAACGGGAAATCAGTTGTTTATACTTCCGATCCACTTGAAGAAACAACCGAACTATTAGGACATCCTATATTTCATGCAGAGATTTCATCAGATCAAGAAAATGCACTGTTAAATGTTCGGCTCTGTGATAAAGCACCAACTGGAGAATCAACGTTAATTAGCTGGGGGATGTTAAATCTGACACATCTTTCGTCACATGAGCATCCAGAAAAACTGGTACCCGGCAAGAAGTATAAGGTTGAAATTAAATTGGATGCTCTAGGACAAAACTTACCTAAAGGACATCAACTTGAAGTAGCAATTTCACCAACCTCTTGGCCACAAGCTTGGCCGTCAGCAAAACCGGTTACGCTCACACTTTATAGTGGGAAAGAGACAAGGTTAACGATACCTGTACGAACACCGCAAGCTGAAGATGTTAACGCTGGAAACTTTGAAGCACCAGAAACAGCAGAAATAATGGAAAAAGAAGTACTTCGTGAAGAAAAGCGTACGCGTGAAGTAAGACATGATCTGATTAACGGTGTATGGAAATTAGAAGACTTTTCTGATGAAGGGGAACGAAGACTGCCACATAACGGTATAGAATATGGTAGTACAAATGCAAATACATTTACAATTGAAGAAAATAGGCCATTGTCTGCACATGTAAAATGTGATTGGGAATTGAAATTAGGTAGAGCCGAATGGCAAACGAAACTAGTTAGTAGTAGTGAAATGACTAGTGATGAAAAGACTTTCTATCTGACTAATACATTGACAGCTTATGAAAATGAAGAAGAGGTATTTCATAAACAATGGAAAACAGAAATTCCAAGGGATTTTGTTTAAAAGAATTTCCGAGGAAATAAAAAATAGTAAGCATCTAATCGATGCTTACTAGTAAATCTTACTTTTCATCTTTTTTAGGAACATGATTGAAGATGTCATGTGATTCAAATAAATCGACTAAACGTTCAATCCACTCAAAATATTCTTGGGACTTTTCGGATTCATCGATAAGTATTTGTGCTTGTTGTTTTGCTTCAGCATCTAGCGTTTGATCTTGAAGTGCTTTCTTTAAGTCTAGCTTATTCTTTTGTTCAGAATGTTTGTTGCGTTGCACAACTTTCTTCCAGTTAGATGTGAATAGAGAAATGAAATTCTGATAATAATCTGGATCGACCGTATAAAAGTCTTTGCGAGAACCTTTAATAAAAACTTTCTCAGCAAGATTCAGATCGACCATTTCTCTTAATACTTGACTCATTCTGGTTTTGCTCATACCAGTTTTGTCCGCTAGTGTACCCAAGTCAAGTGGCTCGCCTGCAAAATAAATGAAGGCATAAACACGACCAATCGTACCAGGGAAACCATAAGATTTCATATTTTCAGCTACTTGCTCTATCGTGCGATTATAAACTGTTTCTAAATAGTGATTATTTTCCATCAATACCAACTCTTCTAAATTTAGTTAGTAACAGATTAGCATAGTTGGAACAAAATAGGAAGTGTCTGATCGTGTCGGAAAACAGAGAAAAATGAAGTAAATGTATAAACGTAAATGTTGTACACGTTATAAACTTAATATTTTATAAAGTTTGTGCAATTATAAGTTTATACGGTGTTTTATTCTTTTACAGATCAACTATATAATTGTATGAGTGAAAGCACGTGGAAAATTACTTTTTGAAAGATGAGGGGGAGAACTCTTGATTCAATTAAAACAGATAAACAAAGTTTACGATGATGGTTTTCAAGCATTAAAAAATATTGATCTTACATTTGAAGAAGGCAAAATTAATGTATTAATCGGTCCAAGTGGTTGTGGTAAAACAACAACAATGAAATTACTTAACAAGTTAACAGAACACACGGATGGCCAAATTTTGATTGATGATAAAGATATCAATGATATAAATCCGATACAGCTTCGCCGACAAATGGGATATGTAATTCAAAGCATTGGTTTATTTCCACACATGACGATCTACGATAATGTAGCAACAGTTCCAAAGCTACTAAAGTGGGATAAATCACGTACTAGAAAACGGGTAGAAGAGTTACTAAATATGGTGGATTTGGCACCAGAAACTTACATGAAACGTTATCCTTCCGAATTAAGTGGAGGACAGCAACAACGAATAGGTGTTATTCGAGCGCTTGCTGCAGAACCTTCTACAATTCTTATGGACGAGCCCTTTAGTGCACTAGATCCAATCAGTAGAGAACAACTACAGGATGAACTCGTTCGCCTTCAAAAAGAAATCAAGAAAACAATTGTATTTGTAACCCATGATATGGATGAAGCAATCAAGATTGCAGATCAAATCATTCTAATGAAGGGTGGCGAAATTGTACAAAAAGGATCCCCAGAGGAGATTCTAACTAACCCAGTTAATGACTTCGTTAAAGAATTCATTGGATCAGACAGACTTGGTAAAGCTAAAAAACTACCATCTTTAGCTGAACTTCTCGTAACAGAGACTATTACACTTTCTCCCGATTTAACTATGGAAAAAGCAATAGAAGAAATGGTTGCCAACAATGTTGCAGAACTGCCAGTTGTCGATGGTCAAGAGAATTATTTAGGTGTACTAAGTCTTTATAAGGCTTTAGCAAATAAAGAGGCACGCCTATCAGAAATAGTTGATAATTCAGTCATTACTATCTATGAAACAACTGATCTTAATTTAGCGATGGGTGACTTAAGTAAATCAAAATCTATCATTCCTGTTCTTTCGGAAGATAAGAAATTTGTTGGAATTATTGAAAACAGTACATTGTTCAAAGCTCTTCATCAAATATATGAGAGTAAGAGTGGTGTGGCATAAATGGAAATAATTTTAGATTACATTGATTTTTGGCAGAGAAAATATGATTCTATACTTGGTTATACCTATGAACATATTTTGATTTCCTTTACGGCTATCCTAATTGCTATTGTTATATCTGTTCCATTAGCTATTTATATGACGAAAATGAAAAACGAAAAGCTGAAAAATATGATATTTAATATCGCTAATATTTTTCAAACAATACCTACGATTGCCTTATTAGCAATCATGATACCTATTTTAGGAATTGGTTTTAAACCAGCTGTCGTAGCGCTTTTCTTATATGCGCTCCTACCTTTGTTACGGAATACGTATGCTGGGGTCCAGTCGATAGATCCAGGTATTGTCGAGGCTGCTAAAGGAATGGGTTTTAATACGTTTCAACGTTTGTTTAAGGTAGAGTTACCTGTTGCATTACCTTATATTATGTCAGGTATTCGCGTTACAACAGTTTATGTAATCAGTTGGACAACTTTAGCTGCTGTAATTGGTGCTGGTGGTTTAGGTGGACTAGTACTTGCTGGTATTGGGTTTAATGATAAAGAAATGATTTTTACCGGAACGATACTAGCAATTGGTATCGCGCTATTACTAGATTTTGTTTTTGCAAAAATTGAAAAAGGCCTTTCTAAAGCCTAAAATAAATAAAAATGAAAAAGGGGACAATACATTATGAGAAAGATGTTATTTGCAAGTTTATTCGCAGTATTAATGTTAGCACTAGCAGGATGTGGAGATAGTGAATCAGCTGATGGTGGAACAACACTTGAATATGGTGCACAATCCTATACAGATCCGAAAATTATGAGCCAAATTGTTAAATTATTAGTAGAAGACCAAACAGATCACGAAGTAAATATTACAGAAGATATTCAAGCAAGCCCACAAATTATGGCTGCTTTAGATCGTGAAGAGTTTGATATTGCAACACTTTATTCTGGTGAAGTATACAATAACCACTTTGATGAAGATGAAGTAGAATATTCAACAGATCCACAACAAACGATTGAACAGGCACAAGAATTATTTGGTGCAGAGTATGACATGAAATGGTATGACTCAATTGGATTTAGTAACCAATACGGTATTGCAGTCCAAGGTGATTTTGCAGAAGAAAATAATATTACAACAATGACTGATCTTGGTGAATATGCTGACGAATTAATCGTAGGTACTGATAGTTCATGGATTGAAAGAGAAAATGACGGCTATACAGGCTATCAAGAAGCATATGGATATAGCTTTGAAGATGTAAGAGGTATGGAAGTTTCGCTTATGTATGAAGGTATTAATAATGATGAATTAGATGTTGTTACGGCTTATACAGTTGACCCACAAATTTTAGAGTATGATTTAAAATTATTAGAGGATGACGAAAACTTCTTCCCTCCATATGATGCATCACTAGTTGCAAGAAATGAAATTATTGAAGAATATCCAGAAGTTAGCGACATTCTTGATTCCATTGTTGGTTTAATTAGTACGGAAGAAATGACACAATTAATTCACGAAGTAGATATTAATCGACGCACTCCTGAAGAAGTTGCAGCAGAATTCTTAGAAGAAAAAGGTATGCTTGAATAAGTGTTGCACTATTTTGTAAAATAAAATCTTTAAAAAAGGTGATTTGACATGAACTTTATCACTGAACTTGGTCAATATATGCTAGAAAATTATGCAGAACTATTAGCGTTAACAGTAGAACATATATTAATGGTTGCCTACGGGATTGCTCTTGCACTCCTTGTAGGTATTCCCTTAGGTATTCTTGCTGCAAAATTTGAAAAAGTAGCACCATATATTCTTTCTTTAACAAACATTTTGCAATTAGTACCTAGTTTAGCTATGTTAGCAATCTTAATGATTTATTTTGGTTTAGGATTTGAAACAATGGTTATTGGATTGTTCTTCTATTCTTTATTACCAATTGTAAGAAATACGTATGTAGGCATACGAGAAGTAGAAGATGGCATCACAGAGGCTGGTATCGGCGTTGGTATGACATCGTTACAACTGTTAGCAAAAATTCAGTTACCACTGTCGATTCCATTCTTAATGGCAGGGTTACGTGTTGCTTCTGTTATAGCAGTATCAGTTGCTTGTATTGGGCCGTATATCGGAGCAGGCGGTTTAGGAAAAGAAATAATCTCTGGTATTAGTCTTCAATCAGATGTGAAAATCTACGCTGGTGCTATTCCTGCAGTATTATTAGCAGTTATTGCGGATTTCATTTTAGGTAAAGTTGAGAATAAGACAAAAGAACGAACAACGTAAGATAGGAGTGACGATTCATTTGAAAAAACAAATTTTTTCGAAACTAGACGAATTGTATGACGAAATGGTTGATATACGTCGACACTTACACATGAATCCAGAGTTGTCTTTTCAAGAACATGAAACAGCTAAATTTATTGCGGACTATCAGAAAAAATTAGGATTAGATGTACAGACTAATGTTGGTGGTTTAGGTGTTATTGCGACATTAAAAGGCGCTAAACCTGGTAAAACCGTAGCAATTCGTGCGGATTTTGATGCTTTACCAATAGAAGAAGAAAATGATGTACCATATAAATCTCAAAATCCTGGTGTGATGCATGCTTGTGGCCATGATGCCCATACGGCGATTGCGCTTGGAATGGCTAAAGCTTTAGTCAGTGTAAAAGATGAGCTAGAAGGTACCGTTGTCTTTATTCATCAACATGCGGAAGAAGAAGATCCAGGTGGGGCGAAATCGATGATCGAAGCCGGTGCATTAGAAGGTGTCGATGCTATTTTTGCCACACATATGGAAAACTATATTCCGGTTAATCATATTTCTCATAGTGATGACTATATTTTTGGATCATCTGATGACTTTGTGATCGAAATAAAGGGTGTTGGTGGACATGCAGCATTTCCACATGATACAACCGATGTAATTGCGATTGGAAGTCAACTTGTTAGTAACTTACAACAAGTAGTGAGCCGGAAAGTAGATCCATTAAAGGCGGCTGTCTTGACGATTGGTTCGTTCCAAGCTGGCAGTAAAGCTAATGTTATTTCTGGTACTGGCATAATGGAAGGGACAGTAAGGACATTTGATAAAACTGTTCGTCAAGAAATGCATGACTGGATCCAGCAGATTACCGAACATACATGCAAAGCATTTGGTGCAGATTATCATATTGATTATCAATTTGGTTACCCAGCCACTAAAAACGATAAAACGATGAATCAATTGCTTGTTAATGCAGCAAAAGATGTATTACCAGCAGAAAATATTAAAGCAGAACCACCAACAATGGGTGCTGAGGATTTCTCTTACTTTCTTGAAAAAAAACAAGGAACCTATTTCTTCACAGGATCCGCGAATGAGGAGAAAGGATTTATTTATCCTTACCATCATCCAAAATTTGATATCGATGAAAAAGCACTTGAAAATGGTGCGAAAGTATTAACAGCAGCGATTTTTGATTTTTGGAAAACATACAATTGATTAGTGAAAAACACTTATGTATATTATGCATAAGTGCTTTTTTTATGAAATGCGTGCTGGTGATTTAATCAGTGAGAATGATAAATTTAACATTGTCCTTTTTGTTTAAGCGTGATATAGTATTATAGCGATGAGCTATTTTGTGTAAGTCGAAGGATTTGCTCTAGGGCTAAACGTTGAATGTGGTCAACGGTTCTTCGCCTCAAAACGTACATGACACGTGATTTTAATTGCGTGTATAAAAAAAGTCGGTACCAGCAATGGTACCGACTTTTTTGTATATAAATTTTATTATTCACCACAAAATATTGTGTAAGCGCCGATTGATCAGGTTCGTGTTAATCGCATATGTTGGAGCATCTCTCCCATATTGCCATGCCCAAATGTTAGCAGTGCAATTTGGTGTTGATGGTTCGAACTTCGGTGCTTTTCTCTGTTTTGAAATACCTGTATCAGGTTCCGCGCTCCAAAGTACAGCTTGGACTGCTATTTGATCGTTTTCTGATACTGCTTGGCAGTATGCAGAACTGAAATCACCCTGATTCGGATCATTATAAAATCCTGGTTTATACCCAGTTGGATACATTGCTTCTACATAACCAACGACCCAATCCTTATCTACCTCTAATAGGTTCTCAATATTTGCAAAAATAATCGTGCCTTCTGGAATACCAAGTCGTCTAGCATGGAAAACGGCATTTTGCGCCATCGTTCGTCCTTCTCTACTACCTATAGCAGTTGCGAATTTACTGTAAATTGGTAAAATCTTTGTCCCACTATTATGTAAAAGTTCTACCTCTGTTTGGGTTAACCCTTCAGTAACACCTTCCACCGATGTTATATATCTTCCCCAGTATTCCGGTTTTCTATATTTTTTTAAAACAGAGTTATATAAATCTTTTGTTACATTAGTTGTTGAATCTACTCCCCACAAATAGCTCAATTACAAAACCCTCTCCATACAAAGTGTCGTTTGTACATGTATATGTCCACAGAATCCTTCTATGAATAGATACTAGATTTTCTTAAGTTTCTGTTGACCTAGATGGGAAATAGTAATTCGACGGAAGGAGCGGATAATTCAGCGGAAGAAGCAGATAATTCGGCGAAGCGAGCGGTAATCCGACGGAAGGAGTGGATAATTCGGCGGAGCGAGCAAATAAGGTAATCAAAAAAAGGAGGACACGCAACTAGTTTGTTGTGTTGCATAGATTAGAGAATGGGCTAAAGGAAGGTGGTTATAATCGTGCATCACGAATATAAAGTACAGGTAGGCAATTATCAAATGAACACACGTTTTTACAATGAAAATAACTGTAGTGAGGTTGTCGTATTAATTCATGGGATTCCGACTAACTCTCATCTATAGGATCTTGTTATTCCTTACTTACAGGAAAGGTATGCGGTTCTTGCAGTTGATCTAATCGGCTATGTGGAATCAGATCGTGGACCGGCAAATGATTTGACATTACCAAAACAGGCTACGTATATTATTGAGGCTTTAGACCAGTATAATATACCCGCGGCACATGTTATCGGACATGATCTTGGTGGAGGCATTGCACAGATTCTAGCGGTTACACAACCAGAAAGAGTAAAAAGTCTCGTCGTAATTGATGGCGTTTGTTTTGCGAATTGGCCACTTCCAAAAGTTGTGTCGATTCGTTACCCTGTCGCTGAAGAATTTGTGCCGTCCCCTTTATTTATTGAAAGAATGTTACTTGAAGGACTCTATTATCCTTCGATGCTAACACCTGAGTTACTGCGCGCTTTTACGGAACCATTCGCAACACCAACAGGATCTGAAGAGCTTCAGCAAGCATCCTTTGCACTTAATCATCATCAAACAGAAGACCTCGTACCATACTTGCCAAACTTAACATGTCCGGCAACGTTTTTATGGGGGCAGCATGATCGCTATCTTGTTCCTTATTGGGGCTACCTTTTACATCAAACAGTACCACACTCAACTTTTAAACTAATTCCAAATGCTAATCATTATTCGATGATTGATCAACCAAGTATTGTTGCGGAGGAATTTTTAGCACATTTATCCCGATCTTAACAAAACGAGTCAACTACACGTCTTAGTAGTTGACTCATTGATTATTTAGAAAAAAATGCTAATGATTAAAGACAATCAAGCATCCGAATGGTAAAATAATGACACTAAGTAAGTTGATCACAGATAGAGATGGAGATGTAGAGATGAAAAAGGGAAAACAATTCATTATTATATCCAGCATTTTAGCGGTAGTTTCTACGGTAATTAAAATATATCATGATACTAATTTCTTTAAAGTACAACCTGTTCATATCCAAACTAAAAAAATACCCAAAGGATCTTCCTTTTCGATTTTACAGTTAAGCGATATACATAATAAAGTTTTTATAAATAATAATGAAATGTTCATTAATAAAGTTAGCAAAATTAATGCAGATGTAATTGTACTGACGGGCGATCTAATTGATAGGAAGACAAAAGAGTTAGTCCATGTATTTCATTTAGTCGAAAAGTTAATTGCAATCAATCCACGTGTTTATTTTGTATCTGGAAATCATGAATGGGATAATCCGAAACGAGAAGAACTATTTAATGGATTACGTAATCGAGGTGTGATCTTACTTGATAATAAAAGTCGCACGATCACCCTTGCAAATACAAGGCTCACGTTGATTGGTGTGGCGGATTTCACTACACAGCATGCGGATCTAGATCTGGCAATGCAGAGTCGTGAACAAGCGGATTACACTGTGTTATTATCACATGCGCCAGATATATCATGGATGCTAGCAGATACACCAATAGATGTAACACTTAGTGGCCATACACATGGTGGACAAATACGCTTTCCTTTCATTGGCGGTATCGTTGCGCCTGGACAGGGTTATTTTCCTAAATTGGATAAAGGGCTTTATCCTATGAAAAATGGAAAATATGTCTATGTTGATAGTGGAGTTGGGACAACATGGTTTCCAATCCGATTTCTTAATCAAAGCCAAATGAGCTTGATAAAGATAACGGGTGAATAACTTAGCTTTTCACAAGTTAATCGAAAGCCATGTTACATGTGGTGGATTTTTAGTTTTGGCCAAATAGATTGCCAATTCTTCTGTTTTATTCTCTCTTCATAAAGTAGCGCACGTTTTTCTGATGCTTTAAAATAAGTAGTTGGTCTTACTTCTAACTGAAGAACATCCTCAATGCCACATGGGGCAGTTAGAATGACATATCCCTGCGCATCTAATTTAACTCCAAGTGCAGTGGCTGTTTCTGGGAATTTTGAGATTGCATCTTCAGATGATTTATAGGGTGTTATGTCATTTGGAAGGTGCATTCTTGCTTCATTCTTAACGGACCAAGGTACATTAGGCAGCAGTTTTTTTAACGCAGCTTCTAAGTTCTTTTCTGTAACTTCATTTGTATTTTCTTTATCAAAATAAATCACGTCGATATCAGTCGGATTGGTCTTAACTGTAAATTCGTGAAGGGTATCCCAAATTTTCGCCCGTATAAAGCCAGCACAGATCCACCAATCAGGCAAATTCAATGTCTTTGCTGTCTGTAAAATAGTCATCATTTCACTGTCATCCTGAATACATTTGATAATATCATTTTTGTTTTTCAATATAGCCACATCTTTTCATGATTTATATATAACTAACGAAAATTGACGTTTTCAAAATGTTCTACCACTGGAAATGGATCATAGAAATGGTGTAATTGTTTTTTCCATTCTTGATAGCCGTTTGATTGTCTAAATCCGATTGTATGATCGTCAAGTGTCTCCCATTTAACTAACAATAAATATCTTCCTTTCACCTCTAAACAAGCCTGTAATTCGTGCGATATGTATCCTTTCATTGAAGAAATGATGGATGAAGCAGTACGAAATGCTTCTTCATATTCAAATTCTTTTCCTTGCTTAACCTGAAGGGCAACAGCCTCTAATATCATAAAATCTCTCCTTATTATATTTTTTTATTTTTTTTTGAAATAATTAAACGTACAAGCGCATTTAGAAAACCTATCAAGCAAATAAACAATACTGTATAATCTAGAAGATCAACATTATTCTTAGTATTCATGAAAATCAATTGCATTGTGAAAATAATAACAAGGACAAAACAACCAACTATGTGTATGATGTTTTCAATTTTTTGTTTTATAGTATTCCCCTCCATTTAAATCAAATAAAAGTAATAACTAATTATAACTCTCCTTCCCTTTATTTGGGATTATAACAGAAATCTAGTAGATTATTAATTATAAAATTGTTTTAAGGAACTAAATATGAAGGGATTTCATTGAATTTGGAGGATGCAAAAAAAGAGGCCTCCTTGGCGCGATAGAGAGTTTCATCGATGACCTCGAAATTAGGTAACAAAAGGAGATTTTTAACGCTTTTGTTCTAATCGTTGTATTTTTTTTGAAAATATTCTAGTGCTTCTTTTAGTTTATCATTCTCTTTTTTTAATTCTAAATTTTTTTCTTTATAGACTCTCAACATAAAACTGATGCCAATGAACATTACTAAAGCTGCAATTCCCCATGGATCAAATGATACGGAGTACAAACTTGATCACCTACCTTAATATCAGGGTGTATAACGTTAAACATTATTTCAAAAGATCTCCAATTAATTATAGCAGATTAAGCGAAAGAAGTAGTTAATCTTATTTGATAAAAAGTAATAAATTTCCTTTTATTTGAGACATCACTGTGATTAAATGATAGAATGACAGGTAATAAAAGCGCGTTCACCTACTGAGAGGAGAGTCCATCTTGAAAAAACTAGTAATTATCTTTTTATTAATCAGTTTTATAACAGCATGTTCGAATGACACAGAACAGACAGTTGAATCAGATCGGGACTGGTCACAGATCGGTTTAGAAGACTGGGAGGAAAAGGAGATTCGTCTAACTAAAGATGAATTCAAGCAATATTTAGAATGGTTTGAAGCGAAAGAAAGTGCTGGTGTTTTAACGCTTGAACTACTAGATAATGAGACAATCGAAGCAAGCTATATTGTTTTACAAGAAATTGGTTCAGAAGAGGAGATTAGTGAAGGTGAAGCAGATTTCTTGGATCAAAATCTTCGTCAAGCATATAAGGCTTCTACCTATTACCGAAATCAAACTGAACCAACGATTCGTTTTGTTGATTCTGAAGGAGAAGAAATTATTACTTTTGAAAAATCAGTTGAACAACGGAAGGTGGAAAGTGAAGAAGAACTGGAAGCAAATCGAACGGATTTAGGGACATTTGCGATGCGTGAAGAGGTGGAGATTGGTGGGGCTAATATCACTTTCACTGGTGGGACTACCGTTACCAGAAGGTTAGAGGATGAAATCTATTCCCCAAAATATGTCGTGCGAATGGAACTTTTGTTTGAGAATGTTTCAACTTTAAGTAAATATGCTTCTGCAAGAGCGTTTATCGTTGAGGATTTTTCTAGACAAGAACTAGATATATATGGATTGGATGATCTTGTACATGAAAGAAAAGTTGAGCCAGGTAATACAATAAATGGACCACTATATTTCACTGCATCTGGAAAAGGTCCATATCGGATAACTTATCAAACGGATAACTATAGTGCAACGTGGTTAATTGAAGATGCAGAAGTTGGGATACCACAATATGAATAAGTAAAATGGTGTAGCTACTCTGCTTTTTAGCGGTAGCTATTTTTTGTTTTACATTAGAGACAATAAGGTGATGACATGGTAAAATATTGCTAATTAAGATGGAGGTAGTTCGATGAAAAAGAAACGGATTTTTATTTATATTAGTCTAGTATTTGTTTTACTTATAGTATTTAAAGTCTACTATGATACGAACTTTTTTAAAGTAAATCAGGTTGAATTTGAGTCGAACAAGATTCTGGATCGTTCATCCTTTACTATTCTGCAGATAAGTGACCTACATAATAAAGTTTTTGGTGATGAAAATGAAAAATTATTAGATAAGATAATGGATTTAAATGCGGATATTATTGTGATTACTGGTGATCTTATTGATCGGAAAACAAGTGATTTTACGGATGTATTTGCTCTAGTCGACGAACTTATGGCAGTAAATGAGAATACTTATTTTATATCAGGAAATCATGAGTGGGATAACCCAGAAACAGAAGCTTTTTTTGCAGGACTAGAAGAACGAAATGTCAACATGCTAGACAATACGCATACGACAATTACCATAGAAAATGCAACAATCAACCTTGTTGGCGTTGGAGATAGCTCAACAGAACATGACAACCTTGGAAAAGCCTTAGAAGGCCTAGACGAAGTCAACTACACAGTGTTGCTGTCACATACACCTGATACATCAAATCGTTTCATAGAAAGCCCGGCAGACTTGGCATTGAGTGGACACACGCATGGTGGGCAGGTGCGATTACCGTTCATTGGTGGTGTTATTGCACCAGATCAAGGCTTCTTTCCAGCATTTGATAAAGGAATATTTAAACGTGGAAATGACAAGTATCTTTATATTGATAGTGGATTAGGAACAAGCATCCTGGCGATCCGTTTTTTAAATCAGAGTCAAATGAGTCTAATTACAGTGAAATAGCTCTAAACGATTAATGTAGAAGACAGTCAAATCTGATTGTCTTCCTGATTAATTAATTTAAATATATAGACACTTCTTTTTACTTTTTATGTTAAGATAGTTTATGTGAATAAGTGAACTTGATTTACAGAATGGGAGATAGGAGATGAATAGAGATGAAAAAAAGTGTTTTTGGAGTAATTGGGATTTCTATAATAGCAGTTATGGCATATTTCATTATAGTAAGTTCTGACGGAGATGATTCTAAGGGAAATAAAACACTAAATATAAGAGAATTAGTGAACGATTACAGTATCGGTGCCAAAACAGCCGAAGCTGCCTCAATTACGTCAGAACAACTTGTCGTAACGAACAGCGATGGAGAATCAACATATGCCTTACCAGAAGATGATTTCTTTGTTTCTATTGCTCCTTATATTGAAGAAACACATCCTTGTGCTATACACAGTTTAACAGGCTGTCGTGGCGAATTGGCTAACCAAAATTTTGATGTACACATTGAAGATACAGAGGGTAATATTTATCTAGATGAAGTCATGACGTCCCAGGCAAATGGTTTTATTGATTTATGGCTTCCTCGTGATAAAACGTATCACGTTACAATTGAACAAGATGGTAAGAAGGTAGAGTCTGAAATAGCTACATTTGTAAGTGATGATACTTGTATCACAACGATGCAATTGATGGACAAGTAGAGGATTTAATAATAAGAGCCTCTGTAGTTTGGATAACGGCTCATATAAGAGGAATTCGAGTAAATATGAGCCGTAACGGAAATATATGCGCCCTTCCGCTAGATATTTAAGCCGTTACGAATTTATATGCACCCTTCTAGAAGATATATGAGCTGTTAGCAAAATATATAAATCATTAATAAATGATTCAAAAAAGTTTGACCTAAATTATGGTATGTGATAAATTATAACTAACTTGTAATGCAAAGTAGTTGCAATCACCTCTTTTTTTGCGTAACTATATTGTTTAACAAGTTAGTTGATGAATTATTTAAGAGGTGGAATGTTAATGTCTTCAAGCCAAATGTTAAAGGGGATTTTAGAAGGATGCCTTTTATCAATTATAGCAAAGGATGAAACTTACGGATATGAAATGATTGAAAAGCTAGATGCCTATGGCTTTGCAATGGTCAGTGAAGGAAGTATATATCCATTATTGCTTCGTATGAAAAAAGAGGGGCTTGTGATAACCAATCAAAAGGAACTTCCATCTGGAGGACCAAAACGAAAATATTATTCTTTAACATCGAAGGGAATGGAAGAATTAGAAATGTTTAAGGAGCGGTGGTCTGTTATCTCAAGTAGTGTACATCAATTATTGGGAGAGGAAGGATAGTTGTATGGACGTATCAAAATCAAGCAGAGATTTCTTAGATGATCTAAGGCTATATTTATTTTCAAGTGGAAAAAAAGAAAATGAAATTGATGAGATTGTTGGTGAATTAGAAGACCATTTACATGAAGCAGAAACAAATGGGAAGAATGTTGAAGATATTATCGGGAAGACACCAAGCGCTTATATGAAACAAATAGCAAAAGAAATGCCATTTGATCTTAAAGGCTGGTTGAAGTATCTTCCAATTTTAGTTGTAGCTATATATGCTTATGATATATTAGGATATGCTTTTGAAGGCGATGTAGAATATTCTTTATTGAGATTAGTCGGAAATTTTCTGGTAATGGTATTATTTATAGTACTGATAGCAATTACATTTAAATACGTAGCTAGTACAAAATCTAAAATAAAAGAATATGGCGCATTTGCGTTTCTTGGCTTTTTCCCGCTTAGTTTATTTATTGGTTTAATCTATTTAGATAGATTTATTGAAACACCAGCTATTCAATTTGGTATTACTGCTAAAATTGTTATGATAGCAGTTTCTGTATTGGTGCTTGTTGGAGTTTCAATATGGAGTAAAACATGGATTTCTATTATTATTCCAATCATTATGTATTTACCAGATTATTTGTTAAGTAAAAGTAGCCTGTCTGATGATGCACAGCTATTATGGGGCGCGTGGTCAATACCGATCTTCTTTGGTATCTACTTGCTGATTACAATTAAAATAGAAAAAAGGAAAGCGAAAATTTAATGCTACATTCATGTACTGCATCTTTTATAAATAGAGATGTAGTATTTTTAATTAAATTGTAAACTTTTTTACTGGTGAATACGTCTTATAGATATAGAGGGAGGGAAAATGGGAGACAAGGGTAAAAATGATGAACTGAATATAGAACTTAATATTGTTTTTCGTTATTTAGTGAAAAAAGATAAGTGGTACCCCCGAGGAATTAATAAGGTTTCAAGATTTAGAAATAATTAGAGCCTCTATTATTGGCGTAACGTTAGATAAATATTAATCAGTTAATGTGTCAGGTACGCAATAGAATTGGTGATTAACAACGGTCATAAGTTCGTGATCAAGTATATATGTGCCGTTGAATGCAATTTAAAAATTTATTTAATTAGTAAATTCATGTTAAAATATTTATGTAAATTGTAAAATAATGTGTTTAAACTATCTTAGACTTTCACTTGAATGAAGGGGGTAAATTAATGAAGAAACGTGTAACTTATTTATTAATCTTCATTGTAGGGTTATTTCTTTTTACATTTTCAATTAATATGCCTTCATTAGGCTATAAAAATATTGTTTATGTTGAAGAGACATCTGATTATCAAGTTACTGATTATAGTTGGTATGGAAAACCAACAAATAGTGGAATCTTTATAGGGAATTCCGAGGAAATGTTAGAAATATTACAAAAACAAATAAAAATTCAAAACTTGCAAGCTTCAATAATATTATTCACTTTAATCTCTATCGTTTCATGGTTCATTCGGGAAAAACAATTTTTTATATACAGCAACATTTTTATAACGATTGTAATTATTTTAGTTGACATAGCAATTGTAAATGATTTGATTCAATAAATGGTATTATATATCTTATTTCATTCTATATTAATGAAGAATGTGTATAATAGTAGTATTCTGAAAGTGGTGTTTTAATTGGCGATCGAAGGTCTTAATCATTTTTTATTTTCTGTTTCCGACTTAGATAAATCTATCCATTTTTACGAAAAAGTATTTGATGCTAAATTATTAGTGAGGGGTAGAAGTACAGCTTATTTTGAAGTGGCTGGTATTTGGCTTGCTCTCAATGTTGAAAAGGATATTCCGCGTAATGAAATACATGACTCCTATACACATATTGCTTTCTCAATTAAAGAAGAGGAATTTGATCTTATATATGAAAAATTAAAAGCATGTAATGTAACTATTTTACCTGGACGGCCAAGGGATAAGAGAGATAAAAAATCAATTTATTTTACTGATCCAGATGGTCATAAATTCGAGTTTCATACTGGAACGCTTCAAGACAGGCTAGCGTATTATAAACAAGAAAAGGATCATATGACGTTTTTTGATTGATATTTTCACCATTATTAGAATGAGATAAGGATATTCTCGGGAGGTAGAAATGAAGCTATTAAAAGTGTGTATCTTACTTATTGCTTTTGTTGGTATCGGTATTTATACAGCTAGTCATTTGATTAAAGAAGATCGTGAGACCACAAATTATGCCTATACTTTTGTAGGTGAAAGTGAAAATTGGCGAGCTGCATACACGGTTAATGGTAAAGAAGTCTGGGATAAAGAGAACGGGGTAGTAACTTACGCACATGATGATAGTGATCAATTCGTTTTAAGTTTTATTGGGGATAAAAGTATATATGCATCAATCAAGCAGCTGAATTATTCATATGAAACTTCCAATGGTGGTGGAGGGGGAACTACGTATAGTAATGAATTAGGCAGTCCGAAAAAGGCAGCAACTAATAGAGGCAGTTCGAGGGGTGGAGCAAAAATTCAAGAAGATGAAGTGATACAAGTAACCGTTAAATGGGACGATTTTGAAGAGTCATTTGATTTGTATAATGAGTAAAAAAACACTTTGATTTTTTGACGAAAGACTTGTTAAAACTGGCATCTATAATTAGCTGATCTTTAGGGATACTATGTTCATAAAGATTAGAGGAGATGAAGGCACGTGTCCAGAAGAAATAAGATACTTGTCCCAGAAGCAAGAATAGGTTTAGATGAATTAAAAGCAAAACTATCTAATGTAAATAAGGAACAAGAAGCAAAATATGAAATCGCTAAAGAACAGGGAATTGAATTAACGAGAGGTTACAATGGTGAAATGAAAGCAAAGGATGCTGGCAAAGTTGGCGGCTCCATCGGTGGGAATATGGTTAAGGAAATGGTCAAAATGGCGAAGGAAAATATGAAATAGATGAAAGTAAGAGACTAAGCACTGAGTCATTCAGCGCTTAGTCTCTTATCATATACATGTTATACTAATTTTAAATCGATTAAATGAAAAAGGGGTATCACTATGCTTTCTATTGAGCCATCAGAAAATAGCGAAAGAGATAATTATAAGTTTTTGATTGGGAGTGTCATTCCACGTCCAATTGCCTTTGTAACAACGAAGGCAAAGGATGGTACATTAAATGGTGCGCCATTTAGTTACTTTAACGCGGTAACAGCTAATCCACCATTAGTTTCAATATCCTTACAACGAGGGGCAAAAGGCGTGCGGAAGGATACAGCACGAAATATTAGTGAGTTAGGTGAGTTTGTTGTACATATTGTTGATCAGGAAAATGTTGACCAAATCAATCAAACGGCAGCAAGTCTACCGCCTAATCAAAGTGAAATTGAATTAGCAAATTTAACTGAGATAGAAAGTACGAAGATTTCAGTGCCAGGTGTGAAAGAAGCAAAAATTCGTATGGAATTTGTGCTTGAACAGGTAATTGAATTGGGCGATAAAGAATCCACATGTGATTTAGTGATTGGAAGAGTAGTCCAATTTCACATAGATGAAGCGATTTATCAAGATGGTAGAATTGATCCACACGGTTTAGGTGCTGTTAGTCGTTTAGCAGGAAATGATTATGCGAAAATCGGAGAGATCTTTACTATCGAGAGACCTAAATAAGCTTTTGTTTAGGGTATGAAGTTAATATGTAGCATGAAATTCACCAGATTAGGCGTACCTAATCTGGTACGTTTTGTTATGGGAGTTTGAACTAAAAGTTGTTGTGAGGGAAAACGTGGGTTTTCATTTTGGCAATATCGCGCTCGTTGTTGACAGCTTTTCCCCAGATTAAGGTGTGATCCGCTTCCATCGTTGAAAACATTTTTAAAACTTCTACGTGTCTATCTTCGTTCTCTGCTTTCATAGAAGTTTGTTCATCTTTGATATGAGCAATATCTGCTTTCATAAGAGTTTGTTCTTCTTTGATAGCAGTAATATCAGCTTTCATAGAAGTTTGTTCATCTTTGATATGAGCAATATCTGCTTTCATAGAAGCTTGTTCTTCTTTGATATCAGCAATATCCGCTTTCATAAGAATTTGTTCTTCTTTGATAGCAGTAATATCAGCTTTCATTTCCTTTTGTTCTTTACTCATCGCTCCAACCATGGTAATTAGCTGGCCAAGCATGTTCTCCATGCGATCAAATCGTTCTTCCATTTCTTATTCACCTCCTCATTTCCTTTCAATTATATATCATTTCTCTACAATAATCGATTAAAAAAGTATAACTTAATATAATTTTTATAGCACTCTTTTTGGTGGAAAATGCTTATCTAAGTAAAGCAAAGCTCTATTCTAAGCATCGTATTTGAGAGATAATCCGACGGAAGCAGGCGGTAATCCGGCGGAAGCAAGTGGTAATCCGGCGGAAGCGAGTGATAATCCGACGGAAGCAGGTGATAATCCGACGGAAGCATGCTAATAAGGAAGCTAAAAAACGGGAAAGAACTAACAAACTAGTTCTTTCCCGTTTATGATTTAATAAACTTTATCTCCGTTGAAGATTGAGTTTTTAACAACGACATAGTCGACATTGCGAATTGCTTCTAATTTTCGTCCACCTGAGTAGGAGATGGAGGATTGGAGGTCTTGCTCCATTTCATTTAATGTATCTTGAAGCGCTCCTTTGTATTCAACGTGCATTTTTTTACCTTCAACATTTTTCTTTTCGCCTTTTTGAAATTCAGAAGCGGAGCCAAAGTATTCTTTAAAAAGTTTCCCATCTTGTTCAACGATTTCTCCTGGTGATTCTTCGTGTCCAGCAAATAAAGAGCCAATCATGACCATAGATGCGCCGAATCGAACCGATTTTGCGATGTCACCGTGGGTTCTGATTCCACCATCTGCAATAATTGGTTTACTTGCAGCTTTCGAACACCAACGTAGTGCAGCTAACTGCCAACCACCAGTACCAAAGCCTGTTTTAATCTTAGTAATACATACTTTTCCTGGCCCGATACCAACTTTTGTTGCATCAGCACCTGCGTGTTCTAATTCTCTTACCGCTTCGGGAGTTCCGACATTTCCTGCAATAAGAAACGTTGTTGGCAAGTGCTTTTTAATGTGCTGAATCATTTCAATTACAGCATTTGAATGACCGTGTGCAATATCAATTGTAATAAATTCAGGTATAAGTTTTGCTTGCGCTAATTGCTCGACAAAGTGATATTCTTCTTCTTTTACGCCGACACTAATCGAAGCGATTAATTTGCGTGTTTGCATATCCTTAATAAAAGCCGTGCGTTTGTCTGTTTCAAAACGATGCATAATATAGAAATAACCATTTTCGGCTAAATATAAAGCAATTTTTTCATCAATAATTGTCTGCATGTTTGCAGGAACTACTGGTAATTTAAAGCGATAGCCACCTAATGTAACAGATGTATCACATTCAGATCTACTATTCACGACACATTTTGCTGGAACTAATTGAATATCTTCGTAATCAAATACATTTTCCATTTTAAACACCTCTAAATACGAATATTAAATATAAGGTTAACAATAATCGTTCGCCCATTTGGTAATATACCTTATTTTTAACGTCATGTCAAAAGGAATTATTTAAAAATTAAATGATTTGATCACGAAGCACTATTTAAGCTGTCAAACGTTATTGTTTTTGTATTTTCCAAATTCCTGTAGCGTATTCTTGAATGGTTCGGTCGCTTGAGAATTTGCCAGAATGTGCGATGTTGATCAGTGTTTTTGAAAACCATTTACTTGGATCGCGATAGTTGCGGTCAACTAGTTGTTGCGTTTCTACATAGCTATCGAAATCTTTTAAGATAAAATATGGATCATTGGTGGAAAGGAGGTGGTAATAAATATCGGTAAATTCGACGTTCCACCCGAATGCGCCACTTCTCAGTTGATCCATGATTTGTGTTATACGTTCATCATTTTGATAGATTTCATTTGGATTGTAGGAGCCATCTTGATAATAGCTAAAAACTTCCTCAGCCTGTAAGCCGAAAATGAATATATTAGAATCGCCAACTTGGTTCTTAATCTCAATATTTGCACCGTCTAATGTTCCGATAGTTAGGGCGCCATTCATCATCATCTTCATGTTTCCAGTTCCAGATGCTTCTTTCCCAGCTGTTGAAATTTGTTCACTCACGTCTGCTGCAGGAATGATCTTTTCCGCTAAACTGGTATTGTAATTTTCTAGAAAAACTACTTTAAGTCTATCTTTCACTCGAGGTTCATGGTTAACAACAGATGCAACGGTGTTGATAAGTTTAATTACTTCTTTTGCGAAATAATAACTTGGCGCTGCTTTTGCACCGAAAATAAATGTTCGTGGTGTGATATCTAAGGCAGGGTTTTCTTTTATTTCATTATACAAATACATGACGTGAAAAATGCTGAGTAATTGACGTTTGTATTCATGTAGTCGTTTGATTTGCACATCAAAAATCGATTGATCATCTACTAAAATACCGGTTGTTTGGTGGATATATCCTGCTAAGTCTTGTTTATTCTTTTTCTTCACGTTTTCCAGTTTTGCTAGTAATGGTTGGTCTTTTGCATAACGAAGTAGGTGGGTCAATTCACGTGGCCTGCGTTCCCATCGCCTTCCAATTGTTTCTGAAATGAGATCTGATAAACGTGGATTTGCCATTAGTAGCCAGCGACGATGCGTAATGCCGTTTGTTTTATTATTAAAGCGTTCCGGAAAAAGACTATAAAAGTTTTTCATTTCTTGTGTTTTTAAAATATCCGTATGCAATTTGGCAACACCATTCACACTAAAGCTGCCGATAATCGCAAGGTGTGCCATATGGATTTGATCATTTGCGATAATTGCCATACCGGGTATCTCGTCGCGTAATGCAGGGTGATCGAACCATATTCCTTGGCAAAAGCGTTCATTAATTTCATCAATAATCATATAGAGGCGAGGTAGTAAACTTTGCATCATTGTGGTGGGCCATTTCTCCAATGCTTCGTGCATAATCGTGTGGTTCGTGTAGGCAAAAACAGCTGTTGTAATATGCCAAGCTTTATCCCAACTTAGCCCTTCTTCATCCATTAGTATCCGCATTAGTTCGGGTATTGCCAGACTTGGGTGGGTATCATTTATTTGTATCACCACTTTTTGAGGGAGGTGGGTCAGTGGTAGTCGGTTGTTTGTTTTATAGTCCGTTATGATTTTTTTAAGACTTGAGGCGACAAGAAAATATTGCTGTTTAATTCGTAATCTTTTGCCACTGTCGTTCGAATCATCGGGATATAACATGCCAGATATTTGCTCGATTGCGTGATTATGTTCTAATTCCTTATAATAGGAAGGTTTATCCTTATCCGTTATCGACTGATTTGCTGTGAGTATTGGTTCGGCATTCCATAAGCGTAGTGTATTGACGACCTTATTTTCATAACCAACTATCGGTACATCATATGGAACAGCTAATACTTTATCGGTATTTTCATATTTAAATTCAAGTGTTCCGTCGCTTTGTTCCAACATATGAACGGTACCGCCAAACTGTATTTCAAACGCTTCTTCGGCTTTTCTCGTTTCCCATGGATACGGATCTTTTAGCCAATAGTCTGGAAGTTCTGTTTGGTAGCCGTTAATAAATCGTTGCTCAAACATCCCATAGCGATAGCGAATACCAAAGCCATGACCTGGATAGTGTAGGGTTGCCATCGAATCCAAAAAGCATGCAGCTAATCGTCCGAGTCCACCATTTCCTAAACCAGGATCTTGTTCTTCTTTGTAAATAGTTTCAGGAGAAAAATCAAGAGCGATTAAAGCATTGTCACATATAGTTAACATACCTGTATTTAATAAATTACTTTTAAGTAAGCGTCCAATTAAAAATTCCATTGATAAATAATAAACTTGTTTTGGTTTCCTATGCGAATAGACTGCTTCCGTATGATGCCAATCTTTTGTTATTTCGTCGTTAACAATTGCACATATTACTGCATATATCTCATCCGGTGATGCTTCTTTGACTTTTTTCTTGTAAAGCTTTTTCAACTTATTTTTGATTAGCACAATAAATTGATCGACGGTAGGTTTTGGCAATGGTTAAACGCCTCCTTTTTTAAAAACGAAATCGTTACGTATCCTCAACTAACGTTTGATATAGATCAGCATATGCATGACTGGAATCTGTCCAGCCAAATTGACTTTTGTTACTGTTTTTTAGTAAGGAAGCCCATTGATCTGGATCAAGATAGATATCTAAGGAATAGCGCAAGACGTCTAACAATTCGTGTGCATTATAATTGGAGAAACTAAATCCGTTTCCAGCTCTTGTTATTTCATTATAAGCCGTTACGGTATCTTTTAAGCCTCCCGTTTCTCTTACAATGGGAATAGATTTATATTGCAAGGCGATCAGTTGAGACAAGCCACATGGTTCGAACAAAGAAGGCATGACAAAAAAATCACTTGCAGCATAGAGTTGTCGTGCTAAGCCTTCATCAAAGCTTAAATAGGACACTAATTTATCTTTATTCCTTTCTGCAGCATGGTAGAAATAGTTTTCGAATGAATAATCTCCAGTGCCTAATAAGACAAATTGCACATTTTCTTGTAAAAATGTATCAATGATCGCCTCGACTAAATGAAGCCCCTTTTGTTCGACTAATCTGGTGACCATAATATATAATGGTATTTCCTCATCAATCGGGAGGCCTAATTTTTCCTGGATGTATTTTTTATTCTTTTTTTTCTTTAGTCGTGAATACGCATAATTGTAGGGAAGGTGCGGGTCGGTCATTGGATCATATTCATTTAAGTCAATGCCATTAATAATACCAACTAAATCGTTATGACGATCATTCAAAAGTGGATAGAGTCCTTCTCCGTAATATGGTGTTTTAATTTCGTCGGCATAGCTCGGGCTTACGGTCGTAATTTTATCAGCATGAAAAAGGCCAGCTTTCATGCAATTTATTAGACCATTCCATTCCAATCCACTAATATGATCAGCTGGTAAATTGAATAGATCGTTGTAGGCATCGATTTGCATGATACCTTGATACTTAATATTGTGGATCGTGAAGACAGTCTTTATGTCCTTAATGGGTTGCTGGATTTTTGCGAATGCTAGTGCTAAACCTGCTTGCCAGTCATGGGCGTGAAGAATGGTGGGCTGGAATTCTAGTTTTGGAATCGCGTCGATTACAGCTTGACAGAAAAAAACAAAGCGTTCCCCATCGTCATAATATCCATAGACACCTTTACGGGTAAAGTAGTAGTCGTTTCCAATGAAATAATAGACGATATCTTGGTGGGTTAATTTATAGAGACTTGCCTCCTGATCACGCCAACCAACTGGTACAAAAACAGAGGCAACTTCTTCTAATTCATCCTGCCACTTATCGATAACTTCTTGATAAAGTGGCAGGATAACGCACACGTTTATGTTTTTATTTTGATTGAGCGCCTGTGGCAAGGAGCCAACCACATCTGCTAAACCGCCTGTTTTCACAAAAGGGGTACACTCAGAAGCAACAAATAAAATATCATGAACCATTCGTTCGTGCTCCTTTCCAAATTTTAAACTTTTCTTCTCTTTGCGATCACGAAAGGTTGTTCTTTGGCGCCGTGAAGTGCTTGATCATTTGTTATCGTTACATCTTTATCTAAAATCACATTTTCCAAGTGGGCACCATCTTCAATGATGCAACGTTGCATAATGATAGAATTCTTAATCACGGCTCGTGCGTTAACTTTGACACCGCGAAATAAAATACTGTTAGCTACTTCTCCATTAATCTCACAACCGGTTGCAATTAAAGAATTTGTGACGTCTGCTTGATCATGGTACGTTGTTGGTGCCTGATTCCCAACCTTAGTCAATACATGTTCCCCAGTAAAAAATAATTTTTTATAGGCTTTATCATCAAGTAAAGCCATATTATTTCGATAATAACTCGATACAGAGTTAACAATTGCACTGTAACCATCATATTGATAAGACTGTATGTGTAGTCGATCTAAATTTGCTTTTATCCCATCCAAAAAGAAATGACCTTTGTAATGGGCAATACATTCATCAACCAGTTGGAGTAAGAGATCCCTGTGTAGGACATAAACCCCAGTGAAAACACAAGGGTTCTTGCTATCATTTGAAAGACCTGTTACCCATGCATCCGCATCTTTGTCTACCTTCATGCAAGCTCCATGTTCTGGGAGCAAATTTTCGTAAGTTGTTGTTAAAAGTGTTACATCTGCTTTTCTTTCAAGGTGGAACTGGAAAAGATCATGATAAACTGTATTTGAAATGAATTGACTTCCACTTATTAAGACATAGTCTGATTTCCCACGTTTAAAATAATCGATGTTGTTGTGGAAATGTTTTAAATCTCCTTTAGAAATATCGGTCGGATCGTTCCAATCTGGTGGGAGTATAAATAGACCGCCATGTCGTCTATCTAAGTCCCAATCTGCTCCAGACCCAAGATGGTCCATAAGGGAGCGGTATTTACTTCTAGCAAAAACGGCAACTTCTTGAATGTTGGAGCGGACCATATTAGATAAAGTGAAATCAATTAAGCGGTAACGTCCAGCGAACGGTACAGAAGCCCCACTGCGAAAATAGGTTAATTCATCTAAGAAATCTTGTTCATGCTCTAAATTAATTAAACCCATCATTGTGTCCATTCTATGCACCTCCTCACATTGCTTTTATCTTTTCATTTGATAGCACAATTGGTTCTTCGTCTGGATTTGAAATGATTTTCGTTCCAGCAGGGATGGAGACATTTTCTTGAACTATCACACGTTCTAGTTGGACATTTTCCCCAATACGAACACCTGGAAGAATGATTGCTTGGCGAATAACCGCTCCCGCATCGATGACAACATTCTCAAACAAAACGGATTCTTCAACAGTTCCAGCCACTATGCAGCCATTATTTACGAGGGAGCGTCGAATAAGTGCATGCTCGTGAATAAGTTGTGGTGGAAATTGCGAATCATGGGAATAGATTGACCAGTCTTTATTACTTAATAACTGTGCTAAATCCTTATCAAACAAGTCCATATGTGCTTCCCAATAACTTTGAATGGTACCAACATCTTTCCAATAGCCTTCAAAACGGTAGGCACAAAGATAGCGATCATCGGCGAGCATTGTTGGTAAGATATTCTTGCCGAAGTCATGTTCAGAATCTTCTATTTTTGCATCTTGCAGAAGGTATTCTTTTAAGACTTTCCAATTAAAAATATAGATTCCCATTGATGCCAGATTACTAGTTGCATGGACTGGTTTTTCGTCAAACTGATAGATTCGTAAATCATCTGTTGTATTCAGTATGCCAAATCGATAGGTTTCTTTCCATGGGACTTCAAGAACGGAAATGGTCACATCTGCCTCGTTCTCTTTGTGGTGCTGTAATAATTTATCATAATCCATATGGTAAATGTGGTCACCAGAGATGACGAGTAGATACTCAGGATCATAGCCTTCAATATAATTAATATTCTTGGTAATTGCATCGGCAGTGCCAAGGTACCAGTTCCCACCATTGTTCTCGATAAAAGGGGAAAGGGTTGTTAATCCATCATGCATCCGGTCTAAATCCCACGGTTTTCCCACACCGATATGCTTATGAAGTTCAAGTGGAGAATACTGGGTAAGTACCCCAACTGTATGCATATGGGAGTTTAAGCAATTGCTTAAAGCAAAGTCGATAATGCGATATCTTCCACCAAAAGGAACAGCGGGTTTTGCAAGATTCTTCGTTAATAATCCTAATCGCTTTCCAACACCACCCGCTAGTAGCATAGTCACACATTCTTTTTTCATGGTCAATCTACCTCCAAAGATAAGACCTGATAGTTTTTAAAAACAGAGATGGCTAAAGGCGAAACTTTTACTTTAATATGGTTTGCACAGCCATGCCATTCTGTTGGGAAACTGTCGTGTAAGTCTGTATTACATTGATTTGAACCACCATAAATAGAGGAGTCAGAATTAAATATTTCTTGGTATTTTCCTGGTTCTGTAACGCCAATTTTGTAATCGTAGTAAACGTGTGGTGTGAAATTGCATAGGATATAAACAGCTTCGGAATGCTTATCACTTTTTCGCTTAAACGCAATGATACTTTGATCAACGTTATCTGCATCAATCCATTCAAAACCTTTTGGGTCATGGTCTAGTTTAAAAAGGGCAGGTGTCTTACGATAGAAATGATTGAGTGCTTTTACATAGTCAAGTAATTGGGCATGAAGCGGGTATTCTAACAGTAACCAATCGAGCTCATGTTGGTCTCGCCATTCGATATACTGACCAAATTCGCCCCCCATAAAGAGTAACTTTTTACCTGGATGTACCATCATAAAGCCGTAAAGTAATCGTAGGTTAGCAAATTGTTGCCACCTATCACCTGGCATTTTGTTTAACAAGGAACGCTTTCCGTGGACAACTTCATCATGTGAAAGTGGTAGGACAAAGTTTTCACTGTACATATACATAAATGAAAATGTTAGAAGATTATGGTGCCATTTCCGATAAACAGGATCATATTCCATATAGGTAAGGAAATCGTTCATCCATCCCATATCCCATTTGAAATTAAAACCAAGACCACCAAGATAGGTAGGTTTGCTAATACCAGGAAGGTCTGAGCTATCTTCCGCCATCATTAATACATTTGGGAAAAACTTAAAGACAACTTCATTCAATTTCTTTAGGAACGCAAGCGCTTCTAAATTTTCATCGCCTCCAAAACTATTCTTCAGCTTTTCTTCCTCATCTTGCCGATCAAAATTTAAAAAAACCATACTAGCAACCGCATCAATTCTAAGTCCATCGATGTGATACGTGTCTAACCAAAAAATTGCATTTGAGATAAGAAAACTTTGTACTTCTGGTCGACCAAAATCAAAGGTAAGCGTACCCCATGATTTTTTTTCTGCCTTACTTGTATCACTGTATTCGTATAAAGCCTCTCCATCAAATTGCCTTAGTCCATGGGCATCTTTACAAAAATGGCCAGGTACCCAGTCCATGATCACACCAATATTGTTTTGATGGCACTGATCAACGAAATATTTGAAATCATTTGGGCTGCCGAAACGACTTGTCACCGCATAGTAGCCAGTAATTTGATAGCCCCATGATAAATCAAATGGATGTTCTGCAAGAGGTAGTAATTCAATATGTGTATAACCAAGATCTTTTATATACGGAATCAATTGTTCGGCTATTTCTTGATAAGAATAAAGGCTACCATCTTCTTTTGTTCGCCACGAGCCGAGGTGCATCTCATAAATAAGAATTGGTTCACGATAGGAATAATACGTTTGTTTTTTCTGTTGCCACGCTGCATCATTCCACATATACAGCTCAGAATTAGGTGTGATTGAAGCAGTGCGTGGTCGAACTTCAGCTTGTTGTGCATATGGATCTGCTTTTAATAAAATCGATCCATCTGACGTTGTGATCTGGTATTTATAGCATACATTTGGCATGATTGTAGTGAAAAAGCCTATCCAAAGTCCTGCTGAATTAATCCGTTCTAACGGATAGTCATTACCAGTCCAGTCGTTAAAATCGCCAACAACACTTAATGAAACGGCATGGGGTGCCCAGACAACGAAACGTAGTCCTTTTATATTGTTTTGTATTTTCTGGTGGCAACCGAGTAATTGATGACTATAATAGTTAGTGCCTTGATGAAATAAAAACACGTCTGAGTCAGATGTAAAAGTTGACATGGAACCCCCCTGGACACTCTTTTTTAGTGAAATGGTATAAGAGAATGTTCAAAAAGGCCTCAAATGGTAAGCGGCACATCGCTTAATTGGCTCATTCTTCCAGTCATCAGAAACTTTGCCGCCTGACCTGCTAGCTTCTAATTTAAGGACTTTATGAACACACATTATAAAACAGAAATAATTTAGCTTGTGCTCGCATAATCATTTGCAGTGGAACAGTTCTCTTATTGTTAGATATACGTTTTTGATCGATGTTTTATAACCTAATTTGAGATTATCTAGTAAGTAGAAATGAGGACAAACAAATGAAAAAAAGCTGCGCATGGTTAGATGATACAAATAAAATACGTGTCGAATTTACAGAGATTCCAGATCAAACGACAATAAACCCAGTTATAAAAAACAAGCAGCGAAACTTTGAGATCGAATCAACGGAATGGAATGAAAAGGTAGTAACAATCATACTGAAGCAAAGCGTAGATTGTGAAGAGGATATGATGTTATATTGGCAAGACATGGAGCTTCAAATCCATCCAAGAGGGATTGTACGTACGGTCGCTTTTGAGAAAAAATATGATGCAAGTGATACGAAACTTGGCGCGCAGTATGGTCGTAGAAAAACGTCCTTCTCGATTTGGGCGCCGACAGCGACAAATATGGTGCTAGTCTTAAATGAGAAAGCACACATCATGTATAAAGAAACAAAAGGTGTTTGGACAGTTACCGTGCGTGGCAACTATCATTTAGCACGTTATTATTTTTTAGCTACAGTAAATGGTGAAAAACAAAAGATCAACGATCCCTATGCAAAAGGTATGACGGCAAACAGTGAAGAAGGCGTTGTTTTAGATCTTCGCAGAACAGATCCAGAAGGTTTTCGAACCCATACGTATGCACCAGTGTCAAAAGCAGATGCAATTATTTACGAGCTTCACGTTCGTGATGCGACAAGCTCGGTAGAAAGTGGGATCAGTAAAAGCCATCGAGGCAAATTTCTTGGACTAACAGAATTGAACACGACAAATCCTGCGGGTTATTCAACAGGTTTGTCTTATATAAGTGAATTAGGCTGTACACATGTTCAATTCCTGCCACTGCAGGATTTTGCGCGAGCAGATGAATTAAATCCTAGTGAAAGCTACAATTGGGGCTATGATCCACTCCAATACTTTGTGCCGGAAGGAAGTTTCGCAACAGATGCAACAGACCTAGTGTTACGTGTGAAAGAATGCAAAGAAATGATTCATGCCTTTCACAAAGAGGGATTGTCCGTCATTTTAGATGTCGTCTTTAATCACGTCTATGATTTCGAAAATTCTAATTTTGAAAAAGTGTTACCAGGCTACTTTTTTCGATACCAAACGGATGGTACAGTTAGCGACGCGACAGGCACAGGAAACGATCTCGCAACAGAGAGAAGAATGGTTCGCAAGTTTATTCTGGAATGTGTCGATTATTGGTTAAAGGAATACCGTGTCGACGGTTTTCGCTTTGATTTAATGGGGGTAATCGATATACAAACGATGCTGGCGATTCAGGATCGATGCAACCAAGAAGACCGTCCAATTTTATTGCTAGGTGAAGGATGGGAATTAGATACACCACTTTTACCTGAACAGAAATCTTCCATGGCTCAAAGTGATCACTTGCAAGGTATTAGTTTCTTTAACGACAGCTTTCGTGACGCGATAAAAGGAACGTTATTTGATCAATTAAATACAGGTTATGTGAATGGTAATGGCGCATATATCGAGAAATTACCTCAGCTGGTTGCCGGTTCCAGTGACGAACGATTTGGAGATCGATTGTTTTCCAATCCGTTTCAATCGGTTAATTATGTCGAGTGTCATGATAATCATACGTTGTGGGATCGATTCGTTCTGTCCAATCCGACAACTTCAGATAAAGATAAACAATACATGCATCAATTAGCAACAGGATTAACCCTTCTAAGCCAAGGTATCCCATTTATCCATGCAGGACAAGAATTTTTTCGCACAAAGAATGGTGACGAAAATAGCTATCTCTCAGGTGACCAGATTAATCAATTGGATTGGTCGCAGCGCGGGAGAGAGGACCAAAATGTGCAATGGATAAGACGTTTAATTCAATTTAGAAAAGCATCTCATTTATTTCAAATTGGAAATGTAGTTGAAATGGAACATCGTTTGCATATCATTCACTCTCCAAACCCAGTGTTTGGATTTCTATTAGCGGGAGCGGATGAAGATTTGGTCGTCTTTATAAACCCAACCAATGATGAAATACAAATAGAAATGCCTGCCCTTGGTAGATGGGAAAAGTCACTTAGTAATCACTCACAAGTAGTAACGGAAATAAGTTGCCTGTTAGATTCATGTGTAGTTATTCAAGGTTATGAGTTAGCTGTTTTAAAAAAAGAAAGACGCTGATAAAAGCATATGATAAAAAATCTAGCCAACAGGTATAATTACTAAACTTTCTCGCTTAAAAAATAAGCTGATCGTTGGCTGTGTTCACAATATAACAGAACTTATGCCCCGCTCCTCAAGCGAAATGGGCTCCCTTTCCGCAGGCACGGCTTCAGCTAACTCGGATAAGCAAAGAACGCTTTCCGAGTGGATCTTCAGCTCGCTCTGTTCCTGCAGGAGTGTCACCCATTTCGCTTGATACGCTAGGTTTAGTCCGTTAATTGAAATTGCGTAAAAGACGCTATTATTCGTAATTAATGGGTAACTAAAGCAAGCGTAAGAAAAAATGAATAGTGATTTTATCACCTCTATAAAAAAAGATGCACTTATCCCGCGAAGGTAGCAAGTGGTTGACACTCCTGTGGGAACAGCAAATGTTTTAGGGGGGATGAGTAATCGCAATCCCACAAACCGAAGATTCTCTATAGAAGCGTTCTTTGGGCCTGCGATTACTCGACCCACCTAAAACATTTGCTTCTATAGATAGCTAAGGTTGTGTCCACGGAAAGGGAGACCATTTGCTACCGTAGCGTGTCTAAAATTTATAAGACTCTCACCACAGAGTTTCTCTCAAGTTCGTAAGATGATTTTAAAAGAAGTGTGAAGTCAACTACTAGTAATACCAATACTTAAATGACTGATTCACTCTGCGAAAGTTGATCAATTATGCTAATATAGTAAAAGAAGTTATTACTATTAGTTGGGGGCTTTTAAAATTGAAAGATTTTTTCAAATATAAGATTTTTTTAGTAATGGGTGGCTTTCAGTTACTCGTATGTTTAGGATTTGGTTATTTGCTAGTTACAAGGTTCGAAAATAATCCACTATTAATTGTTGTGGAAGTTCTCTTGGTTATAGGTGTTTTATTAAATTACGTGTTTTATCGCTATTTTAAAAAAATATATACTAAAATAGATAAGTAAATATGTAGGGAGCAATGATGATAGCGATCATTGCTCCCTTTCCCATTTTTATCTGTTGTTTAAATTTTCTGATAATTATCAAAATGAAAAGCTGTGAATGAAATTTTTGTTGCTAATTATGATACAATAGTAGTGTTGTAAAGGAGGGGAAAGACATGGATCCACTAGATATTGTCGGTAATTTAGATCATGTAAAACCAGCGTACCAGCCCATTTTTAGTGCGATTACCCACTCGATTACGGGTTATGAAGTATTGGGCCGTTTTTATAATGGCGAAGAATGGGTAAGTTTAAGCGATTTTTTTCACGATATAGAAGTGCCTGATGAATTTAAAGTTGAAGTTGATCAACATCTCTTACATATTGCAATTAGAGAAATGTTGGCATCAGATCAAACGTCTTTTTTATGTATTAATCGTAATGCAAAGCAATTACTACTGAATGATGGGGAAGATTTATTGCAAGCATTACAGAAGTTTGAAAAAGAGGGCTTCGCAATGAATCGAATTGTGATTGAAGTGACAGAAGAAGACATAGACGAAGATTTTGAAAATATAAATCATTTATTACTTTATTATAAAACGTATGGCATTCAGATTGCGATTGATCATGTCGGTGCTAAAAGTGCTAATATCGATCGAATTCGCCAACTGGAACCGCATATGTTAAAAATAGATACACGCATAATTGGTAGCTATAAAGAGGAAGGATTTCAAGACATCATGTATTCACTTGCAATGCTAGCGCATCGGATCGGTGCAGCATTATTATTTGAGAATATTGAAGATGATTTCTTGCAATACTTTGCATGGAAAAATGGTGGTCGTTATTATCAAGGCTTCTATTTAGCTAAACCTGCTTTTGAACTTGGTTCGACCGAGACAGTAAACGTAAATATTAGTGAAAAAGTCTCGGAATATATCCAACGGGAAAAATCATTGATTGAAGAGCGTTTAGGTTATATTTTATCTTGGGAAGAAAAACTGAAACAGTTACTACCACAGTGGAAAGATCCGGAAAATGTTGATGGCTTTATTGAGGTGGTAACAAGTAACTTTAATCAAGAAAGCTTCCGGATGTACGTTTGTGATAGTAATGGACAACAAGTGTCCGCTAACTTTAGAAAACAATCCACAAGTTGGGAAATTGAATCTGATCGAAAAGGATCGAACTGGGCATTTCGTCCGTACTTTTTAGAAAATATGATGCAAATGAAAATATGGAAAAAAGGCATATTATCTGATATATACTCCGATATTGAGACAAGAGAATTAATCCGAACATTTAGTTATCCACTATCTAGCTCATACTATTTATTTATAGATATACAATATACATTTATTTATGAGAATGAATGTTTATTAATTTGAGCACTAACACATAAAGAGGGTTCCGCTAAACCATGCGGAACTTTCGCCATTTATAAACAGAAGAAGTAGGTGTATTCATGCATGTTTATCACCAGTTTGTCCGGCGTATTATTATAAATTATTTACTTGGTTCCTTTGTTGCTGTCTTACTTGTCGGAGGGACGTTTATCTTTACAACGTTAGAAATACCTGAAGTTGAGCTATCTGTTATGCTCGCTACGATTCTTCTGTCGCTTGTTGTCATGATGGGGGCGGAATTATATGTGTTACACAAAGATTTACACTTGATTAAGTTTGCGACGTCTCATAGGGAACTTTCGATGGAAGAAATTACTGCAGCGTATAAACAAACACATCGCTTTCCATTTTTAACGGTGCGTAGAATTTTGTTACCTCATTTCCTTGGATTTTCGATTCCAGCTGGAGCTATCTCTATTCTATTTATTCAAATGGGGATCTTACATGTTTCCTATCAATATGTGGTATATGCGTATATTGGATCTGCTTTAGTTGCCGTTATGCATGGACTTGTTGAATATTACCTGAGCATTGAGGCTATTAAACCAGTTTTAGCTGATATAAGAAAAAAAGCAAGGACGATGCACCAAGTTGAACTATCTACACATGGTTATATACTCGTAACAATTAGAAAAACGTTAATAGCTAGTGCTTTAGTAATTGGTGTATCACCAATCTTATTATTTACGGTAGCTGCTCAAATTCGTTTAGAAGAGGTGGCACCTGAAATTGCCGCTGATTATTGGAATTGGGCTGGAGCAATTATTGTCATGAGCATGTTGTTCGCCTCTTTGAGTGCATGGTTATTTGCTAAATCAATTCAAGATCCAATTACAGAATTACAAGTTTCGATGAAAAAAGTACAGGAAGGGAATTTAGCAGTAGATGCACAAGACAATTATTCCAATGATTTTTCAAAACTAATCGATGGATTTAATCACATGGTCATCTCTCTAAAGGATAAAGACACGATTAATCAAGAGCTTTTAGAAAGTTTTATTACCACTTTGGCTGCAGCATTGGATGCACGCGATCCATATACAGCTGGTCATTCAATTCGGGTTTCGCAAAATGCAGTGAAAATAGGAGAAGGACTGGGTCTAGATGAAAAGGAATTAATTCTTTTACGCAAAACGGGTCTTCTTCATGATATTGGTAAAATAGGTGTAGAAGATAGTGTTTTACTGAAAGATGGTAAATTAACAGACGAAGAGTTTACTAAAATACAAGCACATCCAGTTTTGGGTGAAAATATTCTTAAACAAGTTAAACCACAAGAAGCAATGGAGCAAATGTTGCCTGGTGTTAGATCACATCATGAAAGATTTGATGGGAAGGGGTATCCTGATCAGTTAAAAGGAGAAGCCATTCCATTGTTCGGACGCATTATTGCAGTGGCAGATGCATTTGATGCGATGACCTCAAACAGGCCATATCGAAATGCGATGCCAAAAGAGCGTGCATATGACATTATAAGAAGTGGAGCAGGAACACAGTGGGACGCTGAGTGTGTATCAATCTTTTTAACACAACATGGGCAAGCTAAATAAAAAACAGGGTAACGACAAAAGTAGTCGGCACCCTGTTTTTTTATAAGTAGATAGGGAAAATAACCAAATCATGCAAACCTCTTTGTTGGTCTTTCTTGCAGTCTTCAGAAATTTCATCGCCTCGAACTGCTTACTTCTATTTTGTTGGCTTTTTGAACTCATTATTATAAGAATACCAATCTCCAATTCGATCGACATCTTCTTCTTCAAGCTCAGCTAATATATAGTTTCTCCCAAAAAAATTATTAAGGATAGAGCCTTTTAAAGTGGCCAGCCCTTGTTCGCGATGAAGTATGTGCTGCTTCTTTTCAAAAGCTTGAATACGCTTTTGCTTTAGCATAATCGTTTCTTTTGATAACTGACGCATCTGCAGTGTTAACATGGATTCGGTAAGCTTGAAACCAGTTGTGCGGTGAGTCAGGATACCTAACAGAATAGATAAAGCTAATATGATAAGTGGAATCCATATCCAATCGATAAAGAAGATACCTACAGCAATTGATGCAAGTATGGGAATCCAAGTTGAACGTAAAAGATAGTAAGGTAATGCCCGTTTTGGTAAGGCTGTATAGTTCTCAGGTAGATCACTATACTCTGGGATTATTTCATCTAAAAAGTCGTGTATCTTATTTTTGCTTAATAGAGGAAACAGAATCGTATTTGTTCCTTCTTGTTTATCTGTTTCCCCACCTGCAATCTCAACAAAAATTGTTGCTAATCCTAGCGGTTGGCGAATAATAGATTGTGTGATACCGACAGCTTGAATACGTTTCAACGGAATAGTTGTCTGTTTCTTTTCTAACAATCCGCGCGTAATATATAACTCCTCTTCATATCTCGTAATTGTGAAATTTCCATATTTTATCATCGTACCTAATATACCAACTAGCCAAACGCCAATAAAGAATAGGATCGATAATAGCACAATTGTTTCAATCGCTTGTGATATAAGCCAAGTGGTTGTTTCTTGGTAGAATTTATCTGGAATAAGTGTTTCAACCTGAGATGAAAGAAAAGCTAGTAATGCTAAAATAATTCCAAAACTTCCAGATGTTGTTCCTGCAATAAATAATTTGCGAAATGAAATTGTTCGAGATGGATAATCCCCCTCAGACTTTGTGTCGTCTTCAACGAGTTTCTCTTCACTATTAGTTGTAGTAGGTCGCTTTGCTTTTAATTGATCATGCAACCATTGACCTTCCGTAAATGTAACCGCACTTAGTGCCGCATCAACATCTTGATCACTACCAGCCGTTTCAATTTGTACTTTGGTTAATCCGAAAATACGGTGGATAATATTCTGTGATAGATCTATCGATTGAATTCTATGTTTAGAAATCGTCCTTTTTTTACGAATGAAAATACCTTGTTCAATCCGTAATTGATCTTCGTCAAGCTGATAAGTGAATTTCATCCAACCTATGACGTTCAAAACGATGAAAACAATAGTTAAAACGATAACGCCTAGTATGACATACTTGAAGAATCCATCATTAGAAGCTATTAAAATAATCGGAAGTAAGCCAAAGATAGATTGTCTTATCGTGTTTATTGCACGAAAAATAATTGCCGCTGGATGTAGTCTTTTTGGTTCAGACATCATCTTGCTCCACCCTCGCTAATTCAGAAATTTGATCGCGTAATGCGGATGCTTCCTCTTCAAGTAATGCTGGTATCTCATGTGTTGTTGCTGCAGTTGAAATCGTTAGACTTGATAAACCGTACCTTTTTAAAATTGGTCCTTGCTTAGTATCGACGTGTTGGACGCGAATCATCGGTACAAGTGTACGTGTGACAATAATAATACCATGTTGAATATAAATCTCTTGATCATAGATTTGATATCGCCACCTGTTCCAACGTATTTTCGGAATAAAGAAAATAGTGACGATGCTCTCTACTATGGTTATTACCAATAAACCAATTGCGTACCAATAAGAAAATGAAAAAATATTAGCTAAAACAAATAAAGCAATCGTAACAATAAGTGGAATGAGTGCCATTAGAGTAGCATTTAATTGCCAAGCTTTAATTGCATCTTTTGCAATCCGTTCTTTTGGTGATTGTCTCAAAAAATATCTTCCTCTCTAGAAAAATTAGTCTACTATATATACGGAAGGAAAAGGTAAATCGTTTCATTAATCTATACTTTTATTTTTTTATCAAACGCCAATTAATAAGAAATAAACCTAGACTTGCGATTAGAAGAACCCAATAAGGTATGTTAATTGCGATACCAAAATCAGGAATAAGAAAAAAGACAGCAAACAAAGTACTTATCGAAATTGTACTAACTAGCCAGAGAATAAAAAACTCTTTCACCTTATGAATTTTTTTAAATGCACTCCAACGTAGATACTGAACACATAGCCAAATAAATAATAAAGCCAGCAAGACGGAAAGTACACCTTGTATCAGAATGGATGGAAGATAGGTAGTTCTAAGCGCTTCACCAATGCCAAAGATATAAAATAACACAACTCTTATAATACTAGAGGCAAAAATAAGTGCAGCTAAAAACGACAAAATTCCAGTACTAACAAAAGTAATTCGTTCTTTCGTGACCATTTTTGGTAATTCGCCTACGATCTCATATGCATATTGTTTCGGATTATCACTGAAGATATCTTCAGCTGGCCGCCCCTGATCCTGAGCTATTAGTAAATGATCGAGTAGCTCCGTTAATATTTCCTCTGTTGCTTGTTCGGATTTATCATAGGAGAGTCGAATATATACAAGCATTTCTTCATAATAATATAAATTTTCATCATTTAACTGTTTGCGTTTTTGATTGTTTTCTTCAATTAAGTCTTTTACGTGCATCAAAATTCACCATCTTCCTTTAATAGTTGATCAACGGGTGATTTAATCATCTCCCAGTTCTGTTTAAATAGTTTAAGTGCAACATTGCCTGATTCTGTTAAGGTGTAATATTTTCGATTAGGACCACTAACTGACTTACGCATTTCACCCGCAATTAATTTCTCTTTTTGTAAACGTAATAAAATTGGATAAATTGATCCCTCACTGACTTCTAGGCCTTGTTCTTCCAATTTAATCGATAATTCGTAACCGTAGACTGTTTGTCGCGAAATAATTGCTAAAATGCATCCTTCTAAAATTCCTTTATATAATTGACTTCGAATTGCCAAAAAAATCATCTGCCTTTATCAGTAACTTGTTATACATAATAGCGTAACATGTCTTTCGCTAACTTGCAATGCATAGTAGTGGAATATGCTCTTTTTATTTTTAGAAGTAACATCGAATAAGTAGAACTCTGTGGTAAGAGGCATAAAGTTCTTACCCGCTCCTCAAATGAAATTGACTCCCTTTCCGCAGGCACGGCTTCAGCTAACTCGGATAAGCACAGTACGCTTTCCGAGTGGATCTTCAGCTCACGCTGTTCCTTCCTGCAGGAGTGTCGCCAATTTCACTTGATCCGCTAGTTTTGTCTTTACACATTTTATGAACTACAAATAAACACATTAGTCATTAGTCTCTTGAAAATATTTCGATTGATTCTGTGTCTTACGCTTAAAAATAGTTCCACTAATTAGCGAAGGAAGCAAATGCTTGACACTCCTACGGGAACAGCGAATGTTTTTGATGGGATGAGTAATCGCAATCCCACGAGCCGAAGATCCACTTAATAAAGCGTTCTTTGGACCTGCGATTACTCGGCCCACCGAAAACATTTGCTTTATTAAGTTAGCTGAGGCCGTGCCCGTGGAAAGGGAAAGCATTTGTTTGCGTAGCGAGTAAGACCAAAATGTTACGTCACAGTTGATATATACTCTGGTAAAAGGTAATTGCTATGTTAATTCTTTCATTGACAACAACCTTTTAGAAATCAGACCTTTTTAAAGAATGTACGTAATAGAATAAATATAATCCAAACACAATACAGCAAACGATTAGCGTTTAATTTTTAACTGAGTAAGTTGAGTTAGTTATATTAAATCTAAGCAATATGATAGAAAAGAGCTAAAAAAAAGAGGTCACACAATTTGTGTGACCTCTTTACTATTAGTCGGTTGTATCCTATTTTGATAGTGAACGTAACGAGATTTTTTACTGCTATTTCACGTCCATATAGGGCTTATTAATATAATGATATACCCAACCCATTAAGAAATGTCCACCAATAATGTTACCAATTGTGACAGGTATTAAGTTAAAAATAGCACCACTAATAGAAATAGTATCAGGATGGTCTAATACTAATGCAATCGCAAATGTACACATATTTGCAATACTATGTTCATACCCAGAAATGAAAAATCCGAATACGAAAAGCATCATTGTAAATAATTTTGCGCCATCTCCTTTCATTTTCATCGGAATGAAAAAGGCGAGACAGATAAGCCAATTACACAATATTCCCCGAAAAAAGAGTTCCCAAAAAGGAATGTGCATTTTCTTGGCTGCCGCATCCAGTAAATATGTATTAACAGAGCTATCTGCAAAAAGACCAGTTGCATAAATAAAGATCGCAAAGCCAATTGCACCAATAATATTACCTGCATATGTTGCTCCCCACATACGGAAGACAGTTATCCAGTGCATTTTTTTGTTTAAAGCTGTTATCGTAAAATAAAACGTATTACCTGTAAATAAATCTCCACCGCCATAAACAATTAAAATAATCGCAGCACCAAATGTAATAGCGGCCAAAGGATAAGCAAAAGGAGAACCTTCAAGATAAAAATAATTTCCTGTTTTAAAGGCAACAATAACACCAAAACCAATAAACATGCTTGCCAATGCAGCCCGAATGAGATAGATCAAACGACTATGTTGAAACGTTTTTTGCTTCTTTAATGCTAGTTCTTCAACTTGTTTTAATGCTTCCATTTCCATTTTATCACCTGAAAACCTATAGAATTTTATGTCATTTATTCTTTTCCAAAGTCTGTGAAGTATTATACAATTTTATCATACAACTATTTGTACATATGTTCAACCATCAACCTGAGATTTTACACACAGTATTTGTTTTCTTTGTTTCTGACGTGTAAAGTGTAAGCAAATAAAGTTCTACTGAGAGGAGTACAAGTTAATGAAAAACTCGGAACGATTTATTATTGCTTTTAATAAAATTGAAGCTTTTTTTGATAAAGCAATTAATGAAAAAAGACACCTTTCTTTTTATCGATCTGTTCAATTGTTAAAAAGGTCAAATGCGATAGTAGATCGGTATCAAGACGATTTATTAGAATATGCAGAGCTACGGAATGCTATTATTCATGAACGAACCGATACCAATTATGCGATTGCGGAGCCACACGATGATGTAGTCGAAAGAATGGAAAAAATAAAAGAGAAGCTGACTGCACCAGAATTAGTAATACCTAGGTTCTTTAAGGAAATGCGTCAAATTCAAGCAGAGGCTACTTTAAATGATGTTTTACAGGTTATCCGCGAAACAGACTATTCCCAATTTCCTGTTTATCGTGACAAGGAATTCATTGGCTTGTTAACAGATAAAGGTATCACGCATTGGTTAGCGAGACATGCAAAAGGAAATGCAGATCATTTATTTCAAACCGCAGCATATGAGGTCATAAAAGATGATGATAGAGCACACAATTATAAGTTCATTAGTAAATCAATGAGTATATATCAAGCCGAGCACTATTTCCTAGAGCAAATAAAAGAAACAAAACAACTTGACGCATTGCTGATCACGGAAAATGGTAAGCTAGAAGAAACGTTAATAGGTATGATTACATCAAAAGATTTAATTGAGATCCCTTAAATAGTTTATTTTTAATAGGGTGCTCAAGTAGAGCGCCCTATTAAAAATAAACTTAGTCTTTTTCGTGCATAGTAAATGAAGAAACAGGAAGAGGAGTAATTGGATCAAGACAAGTGATACTACAAAAACAATTTAAATCTACTGTTATGCAGATACCGGTAGATTGGAAATCTTTAATACTATTACCAGGGAAATAATCACATACATCACGACCACCCGGACATGGAGTAGATCCACCAGCTGTAACTGGAAGTAATAGTTCTAGTTTGACACAGCATTCACTACCTTCGACAAATTTCTTCGCGCGGAAGATAGGTGTTTCGACACACCCAAAATAAGTGTTGCCTGACTTTCCTAGCTCATCTTGAAAGACACCATTACCAATAAAAGGTTTACAATCTTGACAATAAAGAATGAAAGGTATCGTTGTATTAGTACCATTTACCGTTTGTGTTTGTGGTGAAAGTAATTGTTGTATAGACTGTTCACAACTCGTTACGCAATGATTATTATTATTCGCAACTTCATCTTGTGCATCGACAATTTGTTGGACAATGTCACATACACATTGATCAAATTCTGTATTTAGATTAGTACTCAAGTTAATTCCTCCCTTCTATTGAAGATACTTTACTATACGCAATAGAATAGGAAAGGATTGAGATAGATATCTAGTAAATATAAAAATAGGATAATGACTGCGTCTAAATATAATAAAACTATTCGGTTACCCCCTGATAGATTTTCTGTAATCGTTCTTCAAACAATTCAAGTTGGACGATCCTTGCTTCTCGTAAATATTCTTTTCCATCTACAAATAACAGTAGAACAGGGACAGTGAAAATAGAAAACTTGCCAGCAACTTCAGGCAATTGATCCACCGCTACATGTCCAAGTGCGATTTCTGGATACCTTCTCATAATAGCTTCTACTTGCGGTAATAAACTATGACAAACACTGCAATTCTGCTTTGAAATATAGAGAAAAGCTAGGTTATTTTGGTTAATAAAGTGATCTAGTTTGTTGATAGATTTAATTATCTGAAATGTAGTCATGATCTATTCCTTTCCTATTCTGTATTTTAGGTATGCTAAATTTGTCTTAAAAAAGATGGGGATAGTTTATCATAATTTCTATAAAAGTACATAAAAATAGTTATTTGTCGATTATATGTCGAAAAAGAAAGAAAAACATTTAAAAAACTATACATTTTTATAAATCGCGACCGATAATAGTAAAGTCAAAACAAAACAAATTAATATAAAAATAAAGGGGAGTATAAAATGAAGAAATTAACACAATTTAAATCGATTCGAACTAAAATTTTACTTGGTTTTTCAATTATTATCGTATTAATCTTTGGTTATAGTGCTTATAATATTATTTCTTCAAATATTATGCAGACAGATACAGAGGATATTACAGATCATCAATTGCCATTATTAATTGCAGATGAGCAATTAAAATTTAATATAGTTCAACGAACAGGATTTGCACGTGCATATTTTTTATATGGGGATCCACTATATAAAGATTTGTTTAATCAACTTACTGAAGAAAGTGTTGCATTACAAGAAGAGGCCTTAAATTATAGCGATTCAGATGAATTAAAACAGTTGATTGCTGCTAGCAAGGAATGGCGAGCTTTAATTGAAGAGAATGTATTTACATTATATGATCAAGGAAATGAAGTAGAAGCACAGGCGTATTTTAAAAGTACTGTAGAGCCAATGGGACAAGAAATTGTAATGGGTTTTATTTCTTTAGTAGAAACAAGAGAAAACCTCATTAGAGAAGCTGGTAATGAGCTTTTAGTTCAAAATAAAGCAAACAGTACAGTAGGTATTGTTATTGGTATAACACTTTTCATAATTGCTGTAATCATTGCATTATTTATAGCTAAAATTATTACGAAGCCAATTAAGCGTGTTAATGAACAAATGAATGAAATTGCGAGTGGTAATTTATCAATAGAACCGTTAGAAGTTACTTCACAGGATGAAGTTGGCCAGTTGATTGAGGCTATGAATCAAATGCAAGTGAATTTAACAGAAATTGTTGCTGAAATTCAAGAAGTTTCTGGAGCTGTCGCAAGTCAAAGTGAAGAGCTGACACAATCTTCTAATGAGGTGCGAGAAGCAAGTGATCAAGTTGCTACGACAATGGAAGAATTATCATCTGGTGCTGAATCACAAGCTGATACAACAACAGACCTTGCGAGTTCAATGGCAGATTTCTCAACTAAAATTCAAGATGCTAATAAGAAAGGTGAAGATGTATATCAAGCTTCACAACAAGTCATTACGTTAACAACAGAAGGTAGTCAATCAATGAATAGCTCGATTGAGCAAATGCGTTCGATATTTGATGTTGTGACAGAAGCAGTTAATCAGGTTAAAGGATTGGATACGCAATCAAAAGAAATTTCAAAACTAGTAAGTGTTATCAAAGACATTGCAGAGCAAACAAATTTATTAGCTTTAAATGCAGCAATTGAAGCTGCTCGTGCAGGTGAACATGGAAAAGGGTTCGCAGTTGTTGCGGATGAAGTTCGTAAGTTAGCAGAGCAAGTTGGCGTTTCTGTAACGGATATTACAGGCATAGTAGGGAATATTCAAAAAGAAACTAAATTAGTAACGTCTTCGCTTGAAGGTGGGCATAAAGAAGTTGAAAAAGGTATGAGCCAAGTTACTTCAACTGGAGAAACATTTAAACAGATGCACAGTGAATTAAATGGTATGGCTACAGGTATTCGTGATATTTCGAATAATTTAGAATTAATAAACCAAAATAGTGATACAATGAATAATGCAATTGAAGAAATTGCTTCCGTTTCGGAAGAATCAGCAGCAGGAATTCAAGAAACAGCAGCTTCGATCGAACAAACAAGTACATCGATGGAAGAAGTTGCAAATAGTTCAGGTAAATTAGCAAAACTAGCGGATAGTTTAAATAAAGTTACTGCTCGTTTTAAATTGTAAGTTTCAAAAATCCGATCAGCTTGCTGATCGGGTTTATTTATGTAATGCATAACGCTTACATTGTTGCGTAATGAAAAAACATAAAAAAAAATAAAAGATTTTTATGCTGTGTTTCTTCATATTTAATAATGAAGTCTAAAATGCAATGCATATGCATGTTAACTAATTGCTAGTGAAAAATAAATCATGTATACTTTTTTATATTGTTTGATATAAAGAGGATTCATAAAATAATCGATTACTACTTTATGAAAAATAAACGTTTTTAATTTGAGGAGGTCTAGACACTTGTCTGCATTACATATTGCAATTATCGTACCGTTTTTATTTGCATTAATTGTGCCGTTGTTGTACAACAAAATACCAAAAATTCACACGGGTTGGTTTGTTTTAATTTTACCAACTATTTTATTTGCCTATCTAATAAGTTTTATTCCGACACTTTCAGCAGGTGAAGTTGTTGTTAGGAAATTAACTTGGGTACCGTCACTCGGTATAAACTTTGATATACGTTTAGATGGTTTGTCCTTACTGTTTGGGTTATTGATTACGGGAATAGGTGCACTTGTTGTTTTATATTCCATTTTCTATTTAACCAAAAAAGGGGAAGCACTCCATAATTTTTATTTCTATTTATTAATGTTCATGGGTGCGATGCTCGGTGTTGTATTATCTGGAAATCTAATGGTTATGTATGTATTTTGGGAACTGACAAGTTTGTCATCATCTTTATTAATTGGTTATTGGCATCACAGAGAGAAATCCCGTTATGGTGCACAGAAGTCAATGCTCATAACCGTGACCGGTGGTTTTGCAATGCTCGCTGGTTTCGCCTTGTTATATGTTATGACAGGAACATTTACAATAACTGAAATTATTGCACAAGCAGACGTTGTAGCAGCTAGTAATTTGTTTATCCCTGCTATGTTACTTATCCTTCTAGGTGCATTTACCAAGTCGGCACAGTTTCCATTTCATATTTGGTTACCGGATGCGATGGAAGCACCAACACCAGTTAGTGCATATTTGCACTCTGCAACAATGGTTAAAATGGGCATCTATCTTGTTGCTCGATTAAGTCCTGTTTTCTCAGGTGCCCCTGAATGGTTCTGGATCGTTTCAGGTGTTGGTCTATTAACCTTACTGTGGGGTTCATTTAACGCAGTTCGACAAACAGATTTGAAATCGATTTTAGCATACTCAACGATCAGTCAATTAGGAATGCTTATGAGTATGTTAGGGGTTGGCTCTGCTGCTGCATACTACGGTTATGAAGCTGGTTATACCGCTGCAACAGTTGCTGCGATCTTCCACTTGATTAACCACTCGACCTTTAAAGGTAGTTTATTTATGGTTGCTGGTATTGTTGACCATGAAACAGGCACAAGGGATATTCGGAAATTGGGTGGTTTAATGACCTTTATGCCAATTACCTTCACCCTTTCGATTATTGGTGCTTTTTCAATGGCAGGAATTTATCCGTTTAATGGTTTCTTAAGTAAAGAAATGTTCTTAGCTACAATGTTAAACGCTACCGAAATTGCTGACTTTAATATGCAAACATTTGGTATATTATTCCCGGTAATTGCTTGGGTAGCAAGTGTGTTTACCTTTATCTACTGTATGGTTCTTGTGTTTAAAACATTCACAGGTAAATATCAGCCTGAAAAATTAGAAAAAAAGCCACACGAAGCACCAATTGGTATGTTAATCCCACCAATTATTTTAGCTAGTCTTGTTGTCTTGTTTGGTCTATTTCCAAACATATTGTCACACAGTATCATTGAACCAGCAGTTCAAGCGATTTATCCAGCTTCCTTAACTGGAGTGGAACATTTTGATATTCATATTTCAGCATGGCATGGAATCGATTATGCACCATTGCATATGACAATTGGTATCATTGTAGTTGGTTTATTGCTTTATTTAACACTGCCAAAATGGCAAAAAATATACCAGTATTTACGCTTGCATCAAAAAGATCCAGTCAACTATGCCTATGACTACTTATTAGAGAAGTTGGTTGTTGTTGCAGCTAAAATTACAAATATCCAAATAACAGGATTGTTACGTGATTATTTTGTATACATGTATGTCTTCTTACTTGGGTTAACCTTCTATACGATGTATCGATTTAATGCTTTTGCAATTGATACAATAAATGTTGCACCAATTCCTCTTTATGTATGGTTTGTGGTTGCTGTTGTCACAGCAGCTGTCATAGTAGTACCATTCATAAATAACAAGGTGGTTGCAATTATATCTGTTGGTTTTGTCGGGTTTTTAGTTTCTCTATTTTATGTTTTATTCCGTGCTCCAGACTTAGCGTTAACTCAACTATTAGTTGAGACGGTAACAACTGCATTGTTCTTGCTTTGTTTCTATCATTTACCGGAATTACGAAAAGAAAAGTCTAAACCAACATTTAAATGGGTTAATGTTATTATCTCAGTTGGTGTTGGTGCGTTGGTAACGGTCATGGCTTTAAGTGCTTTGTCATTTGGAAATAAAAAACCATTTGAGTCTATCTCCCAATATTATATCGATAATGCGCATGATCTTGGCGGTGGAGATAATATTGTTAACGTCATTTTAGTTGACTTTCGTGGTCTTGATACGATGCTAGAAATTCTAGTATTGGGGATTGCTGCGTTAGGTGTTGTAACATTAATTAAATTACGTATGAGTGGAAAGGAAGATGTTTAAAATGAAAAATAATTTATCTTTGCATACAATTACGCAAATTGCAGTTTTCATTGTACTCTCCTTTTCCTTTTATCTTTTATTCGCTGGACATAGTAATCCTGGCGGCGGTTTTATTGGTGCGTTGATGACAGCATCAGCGATTGTACTGTTGTACATTAGTTTTGATCTAAAAACAATCAAGAAAGTGTTACCATTTTATTATCCGTATTTTATAAGTACAGGATTACTCATTGCAATGGGGACAGGAGTAAGCAGTACGTTGTTTGGTTATCCCTTCTTAACCCAATTCTTTGAATACGTAAATCTACCTATTCTTGGTGAAACAGAGTTAACGACTGCATTAGTGTTTGATATTGGTGTATTTCTCGTCGTGATTGGTGTAGCTCTATTAATTATTACAACGATTGCGGAGGATGAGGACTAATGGAAATTTTAATTGTCGTATTAATTGGTATATTGTTTTCAGTTGCAACTTATTTAATTTTAACAAAAAGTTTATTCCGTGTTGTCTTAGGTACCGTACTGATCTCACATGGTGCGCATCTTCTCATTTTAACGATGGGTGGACTTGGTGTCGGATCAGCTCCGCTATTAGGTGAAGAGGCTTCTAGTTACACAGATCCGTTACCACAAGCATTAATTTTAACAGCAATTGTTATCAGCTTTGGTATGACAGCATTATTATTAGTAATGACATATCGTACCTATAAAGTACATCAAACCGATGATTTAGATAAATTAAGGGGAAGATCAGATGAGTAATTTTTTAATGCTGCCAATATTGCTGCCAATGTTTATTGGCACGCTATTAATCTTTTTTGCAAAAAAACATAAATTACAACGTGTGATCGCTGGAACTGCAGCTATAGCACAATTAGGCGTAGCGATATACTTAGGCTATATCGTATATGTCGATGCAAGCCAAATCATCACGCTAGAAGTTGGGGATTGGAGTGCACCATTTGGTATTGTGCTAGTAGCAGATATGTTAGCGACAATGATGGTTTTACTTTCCAGCATAGTTGGTGTGGTTTGTTTATTCTTCGCATTTAAAACGATTCATAGCGAACGAGAGAAATTTTACTTTTATCCATTCTACTTTTTCTTACTTACAGGTGTGAATGGCGCATTTCTAACTGGTGATTTATTCAATTTATTTGTTTTCTTTGAAGTAATGTTAATCGCTTCTTATGTATTAATTGTTCACGGTGGAACCGGGTATCAATTACGTGAATCCTTTAAATATGTTGTGATGAATATGGTTGCATCTGCGTTTTTCCTTGTGGGACTCGCATTGTTATATGCAACAACCGGAACATTAAATATGGCTGATTTAGCTGAACGCGTTCAAGTAATGGGACAGGAAGGCATTCTAAATGTTATTGCGATCGTCTTTTTGTTTGTTTTTGGGGCAAAAGGCGCCTTGTTTCCACTATATTTTTGGTTACCTAAGTCATATTACGGACCTCCAGCAGCAATCTCTGCGTTATTTGGTGGTTTACTAACGAAGGTTGGTATTTATGCGATCATTAGAATGTTTACATTAATATTCATTCATAATACAGGGTTTACACATACTATTATTTTGGCACTTGCTGGCGCTACGATGTTTTTTGGTGTCCTTGGTGCTGTATCGCAATTTGATTTCAAACGAATCCTCTCTTACCATATCATTAGTCAAGTTGGTTACATGGTAATGGGATTAGGCATCTACACGCAATTAGCTTTAGCAGGTGCTATTTACTATATTGCACATCACATTATTGTGAAATCTGCATTGTTTCTATTTGCCGGAGCAACAGAAAAAATTACTGGAACGACAGATTTGAAGAAAATGGGTGGTTTATTAAAAACTCATCCATGGGTAGGATGGCTTTTCTTTATATCAGCTATGTCTCTTGCTGGTATTCCGCCACTTAGTGGGTTCTTCAGTAAATTCGCATTGATTTTGTCAGCTATACAAGAACAGAGTTATGTGATTGTTACTGTGGCATTAGTTGTTGGTATTTTAACCTTGTTCTCTATGATGAAAATTTTCATGTATGCATTTTGGGGAGAACCAACTATACCAGTTGAAAAAGTAAATAGGAAAGAAATGTTTTCCTTATTACGTCCTATTATTCCATTAGTAGCTTTAACAGTTTGCTTAGGATTTTTCGCGGAACCAGTATTTCAATACTCACTAGGTGTTGCTGATCAAATTCTAGATCCAGCTAATTATGTAAATGCGGTCTTAGGTTCAAAATAGATCATGAATTAAAGGGGTAGTGCAATGGCTTTACAAATCTTATTAAACCTTAGTATAGCGTTAATATGGATGTTATTAACAAGTCAATTTACTTTTTCATCCTTTCTTATTGGATATGTGATAGGTGTTTTATTATTATACTTATTCCGACGCTTTCTTCAATTTGATATATATTTCTCTAAAATTATCGCTTTTGCTAAACTAGTTATACTTTTTCTAAAAGAAATGGTAATAGCAAATATTGATGTTGCAAGAATTATTATAACACCAAGATTAAAAATGAATCCTGGGATCATCGCTTATCCAACAGAATTAAAATCGGGATTAGAAGTAACGCTGTTAGCAAGCCTGATAACATTGACACCAGGTACACTTGTAATGGCTTTCTCAGATGATCAAAAAACGCTCTATATTCATACCTTAGATATTGACAGTAAAGAAGCTGTCATTGCAGGTATAAAATCCACCTTTGAAAAAGGGATTCTGGAGGTGACAGAATAATGCTAGAAACGGTTGCTTGGATCGTATTAATGTTGTTATCTGTTGCCATCGTATTATGTTTCATTCGAATGATTATCGGACCGTCTATTTTTGATCGTATTGTTGCTTTAGATTTATTAGGTGTAACTATGATAGGTTTTGTTGGTATGTTAATGATCATTCAACATACGTTAGTATACGTAGATGTAGTATTAGTATTGGGTATCTTATCTTTTGTAGGAACAATAGCCTTATCGAAGTATATGGAAGGGGGTGTTGTAATTGACAGAGATAATAATTAGTTTTTTTGTACTACTTGGTGCGTTGTTTATGCTGTTAGGTGCAATTGCTATTGTACGTTTACCTGATGCATATACACGTATTAATGCAGCAACTAAAGCTGCAACACTAGGTGTTATTGGCATTATGATCGGTGTATTCTTATTCTTTGTATTTGCAGAGAATAGTATAAGCGGGAAGATTTTATTAACAATTATTTTTGTGTTTCTTACAGCCCCCATTTCCGGTTTTATGATGGCACGTTCCGCTTATCATACAAAAGTACCAATATGGAAACATAATACGAGAGATGATTTGAAGGATGCATTGAAAGAAAAAAATTAACTAAAAGGCTTGCTAAAAGGTAACCAATTCCTTTAGCAGGCCTTTTTATTGTTTAAAAGTGTTAATGTTCAACTTAAAGGGAATAAATAAGGAGGTAAAACGAATTTACTACTATTCAAATCATTAGAAATTATGCGTGTTTGTCAAAGGAGTGTGTATGCACGATGAAACCTGCTTTAAGAATAAGTGCTATATATCTAATTAGTGGAACACTATGGATTGTTTTTTCTGATTATTTATTGCAATCGATTTCACAGGAAACAATTATTCAAACGTACAAAGGTTTCATATATGTTTTAGCTACTGCCATTTTATTGTTCTTCATGGTTCGTCAATTAGTCAAAAAGCTTCAAGATGAAATAGATCATCGACTGTTGAAAGAACAAGTGCTTTTTCAGGTAATTAGCGAAAATGAACGATTTCGTCATTTGTTTGAACAAGCTCCTTCAGGTATGATGATTACCGATCCTTCAAAGAATGACAATCCACTTGTCTATGTAAATGATGGTTTTGAAAAAGTCACCGGATATAAAAGTAACGAGGTGATTGGTAAAAACCCTCGTTTTTTACAAGGGAAAGCTACCTCAGAGGAATCAAAAGATAAAATCAAACAGGCTTTAATCAAAAAAGAGTCGATTCAATTAGAAATACAAAACTACAAAAAAGATGGATCGATTTTTTGGAATGAATTAAAAATTACACCGATATTTAATGACAATAACCAATTGAACTACCTTACTGGTATTCAAAACGATATTACAGAGAAAAAGAATCAAACAATCTTAATTAAAAATCAATTAGATTTTGTAAAGACAATGCTCTCGACTACAAACCATTCCGAGATATTTTCGCAATTTACGCAAACGATTGAAAGACATTTAAACGTGCCATGTACTATTCTTCGAATGAATGAGGATAACGAAACATATCAATTATTCGCTTCCACATTAGTAACTGAATCGTTTAAAAAAGTTGTATATGACTTCTTTGGCGATAAGCTAGGCGATAAAGAAAAGATAGAAACATTTACTAAAAAAACACTTGTAGTTGAGGATATTTTAGGAGATGAGAGATTTAAAGCATTTTGGCCAATAGCAAAAAATAATGGTTACCGATCGTTTTGGTCCACACCAATAAAAACAAAAGAAGGAGAAACAATAGGTATCTTTAAGGTGTATAAGCAGGTTGATTTACCCTTTACTGAATTGGATTTACGTGTACTCGAGAGTTATTCATCGATTTTCGCAATGGCAATGCAAAATGTGCAATATAATGAAAAACTACAAAAAAGTGAGCGAAGATATCGTCTCATTGGTGAAAATTCTTCCGATATGATTTGTCTCTTAGATGAACAATTAAAAGTAGAATACTTTTCCCCATCGAATGTTCGTCTACTTGGAGCTGTTGATAAATTTGTCGATGTACAGAAAGCATTAACGGAAGAATCATTGAGTCGCTTAACTTCTTTTATCGAAATATTAAGGGAATATGGCCGACCAGATACGATTGAAGTTGAGCTTAAAGCAATTAATGATACTTGGCATTCATTAGATATTAGTGGAAGTCAATTTTATGATAGTGAAGAACAACAAACTAAAATATTGCTAGTAGCGCGTGATATTACCGAGAGAAAGGAATATGAAAATAGATTAAATCGTCTATTATATTATGATCCGCTAACACAATTACCAAATAACTATTATTTTAAAAAGACGCTCAAAACAACAATAAACAACAGAAAGCCTTTTAACTTATTGTTGTTGGATTTTGATCAAATGAAAGAAATTCGTAGTCTATATGGTGGTGGCGCGGAAGAAATAGTGTTAACTAAGTTAGCAGATGTCATGAAAAGGTCGTTAGCTGTAACCATGATCGCTCGTACTGGTGAATCCGAATTCTCTGTGTTATTAGAAGCGTATCCTGATCTAGATGAATTAAAACGACAAGTGAAGGGGCTTTTACGAGTTTTGGAAGGTCCATGGCATTATCATGTCCAAGAATTTGTCGCGACCGTTAGTATTGGAATTGTCTATTATAACGATCAATCAGCAGATACGATGCGATTTCAAGCTGAATGGGCATTACAAACTGCACGTAAAAAAGGAAAACATCGTTATCACATCTATCTTGATGAAGTATCACAAGGAACACATACGTCGATATCGATACAAAATGATCTTTATCACGCATTGGATCGAAATGAATTTAAGTTGCTGTACCAACCACAAGTGAACGTCAAAAATAATAATGTAGACGGTGTCGAAGCATTAATTCGCTGGGAACACCGAACATTAGGAATGATTTCACCAGGTGAATTTATTCCGATTGCTGAAGATACCGGTTTGATAATCCCGATAAGCGAATGGATTATTAAGGAAGTTTGTCTCGGAATGGTTCAATGGATCAAGCAAGGTAAGGAGCGTAATGCTTCTATTAATATTTCTTATCGACAAATGGAAGAAGAGGGTTTTGTGGATAAAGTCAAAGCAATCTTAGCCGAGACAAAATGTCCTGCTAACCGTTTAACATTTGAAATTACTGAAAATATGTTAATGAATGATTTATCACTATCTTTGCGGGTTTTAAAACAATTAAAAGCAGTAGGCATTCAACTATCTGTAGATGATTTTGGTATTGGATACTCCTCCTTATCCTATCTTAAAAAATTTCCAATTGATTGTTTGAAGATCGACCGTGCTTTTGTTAGAAGTATTCATGAAGATCCAAATGATTTTGCAATCGTACAAGCAATTATGGAGATGAGTCGAGCACTTGGATTAAAAGTTGTTGCAGAGGGCACAGAAACAGAGGCTAACATTCGGATACTACAAAAGCTCGGTTGTGACAATTTTCAAGGATATTGGTTTAGTCGACCAGTTGATTGTAATGAATTAGAAAAAAATGTGACGAAGATCTATCAAGAAAAACTACCTGTTTTTTCTTAATTAGCAGAGAACATTCAATAATTAAATAAAAAGTCTAATGGATGAAGCCTAATTACTAGCTTCTATAGGAGGTAGTAATTAGGTTGAAAAATAAAATTAAATTTAACACTTGAATTTATACCTTGTAGGGTATATGATATAAAAAGTAAGTCGATGTCATGTTGACGAACTTTTTATTTCTCTAATTTTATACCCGTATAGGTATATAGAGTTAATTTTGAAAGGAGTGGAAAATGTGGAAATTGTCTTTGTTAGTCTCGTTATCTTACTTACTTTTCTAGTAATAAAACGAATGTTTCCTGCGAAAGGAATTCGAATGATTACGACAACAGAATTGAAAAAAGAATTAAAGGACAAAAAGAAACAATTGATAGATGTTCGTACGGTTAACGAATTTAATGGCAATAAGATTAAGGGCTTTAAAAACATTCCGCTACATGAATTGAAACAAAAAGCTTTGACTGAACTAAGTAAAGATAAAGAATTAGTTATTATTTGTCAAAGTGGAATGAGAAGCCAGCAAGCATGCAAACAATTAAAGAAATTAGGATATAACCAGGTGACGAATGTCAGAGGTGGCATGAATGCTTGGCAATAGGAGGTTTTATAAATGAAATTAACTGAAACAACAGCAAAAGAAATAGCACATAAAGTGATTAATAAAAAAGAATTATTCATTTTAGATGTACGAACAGAGGAAGCATTTAAGGATTGGAAGATCGAAGGAGAAAATTTCACTTATTTAAATATCCCTTATTTTGATTTAATTGATGGGGTTGAGGGTATCGAAGACCAACTTCCAAAAGATAAAGCTATACTAGTTGTTTGTGCAAAAGAAGGTTCGTCTGTAATGGTAGCAGAAATGTTAGCTAACGCTGGATTAACTGCCTCGTATCTTAAAGGAGGTATGAAAGCTTGGAGTGAACATCTTGAAGCCATTAAAGTTTCAGATCTGAAAGACGGTGGAGAATTGTATCAATTCGTTCGGATTGGAAAAGGTTGTTTGTCTTATATGGTCATTTCAGGCAAAGAAGCAGTGGTGATTGATCCGGTACGAATGACAGATATATTCACGGATTTCGCAACTGAAAAAGGTGTGAAAATAACACAGGTTCTGGATACACACTTACACGCAGACCATATTTCAGGAGGGCGCGCGATTGCTGAACAAACAGGTGCAACGTATTGGTTACCTCCAAAAGATGCAACAGACGTTACGTTTGATTATAAAGGTTTGGTAGATGGTGAAGTTATTACTATTGGTGCAACAAAAATAGCTATTCAGGCACTTTATACACCCGGTCATACGATTGGTTCAACTTCATTTATTATTGATAAGCATTATTTACTAACAGGCGATATCCTCTTTATCGATTCCATAGGCCGTCCTGACTTAGCGGGTATGGCAGAGGATTGGGTAAGAGATTTGCGTGAAAGTCTCTATGAGCGCTACAAAGAGCTGTCTGATGACTTGATCGTATTGCCAGCACACTTTATGATTATTGATGAATTAAATACTGATGGCACAGTAGCTGCTAGACTAGGTGATCTTTTTGCTTCAAATCACGGATTGAATATAGAAAATGAAAATGCGTTTAGAAAAATGGTAACGGAAAATTTACCACCACAGCCTAATGCATATCACGAAATTCGAGAAACAAATATGGGGAAAGTAACACCAGATAATGAAAAACAACGTGAAATGGAAATTGGTCCTAATCGCTGTGCTATCCGATAAAGGGGATTAGGGGGGATTCGTAAATGGTTTTTAGTGATATGAATATAGAATTTGTGCTTGTCATTTTTCTAATTGGATTTATTGGGTCTTATCTTTCTGGAATGTTAGGAATTGGTGGATCGATTATAAAATATCCAATGTTACTCTATATACCTTCACTTTTTGGAATAACAGCATTTTCTGCTCATGAAGTATCGGGTATAAGTGCAGTGCAAGTTCTTTTTGCAACGATTGGTGGCGTATGGGCATACCGTAAAGGTGGTTACTTAAATAAAGATTTAATTATCTATATGGGAGTGAGCATTTTAATAGGTAGTTTAATAGGTGGATATGGATCAAAACTAATGCTAGGTGAAGCAATTAATTTTGTTTACGGTGTCCTCGCTTTAATTGCTGCTGTGATGATGTTTATACCGAAAAAGGGAACGGATGACATTCCTTTTGATCACGTTACATTCAACAAACCGTTGGCAGCATTTCTAGCACTGATTGTCGGAGTTGGAGCTGGTATTGTTGGTGCAGCAGGCGCATTTTTACTTGTACCCATTATGCTCGGTGTCCTAAAAATACCAATAAGAATGACAATCGCTTCATCTTTAGCAATTACCTTTATTTCATCGATCGGTTCGACAATTGGGAAAGTCACAACAGGACAAGTGGAATATATGCCAGCGGTTATTATGATTGTCGCCAGTATACTAGCATCACCACTTGGTGCTAAAACAGGTAAAAAAACAAATGCAAAACTATTACAAATTATTTTAGCGGTATTAATTGCAGGAACCGCAATAAAGATTTGGTTGGATATTTTAGATAATTAAGCTATTTTTTTATAGTCAATTAAATACCTGTACACGTATAAGTATTTATAATAAGTAAGAATAGGAGGATAACTATATGGGAGCAACAAAAAAAACAACAATTGTCTTATTTAGTGGAGATTATGATAAAACAATGGCAGCTTACATTATTGCAAATGGTGCAGCGGCATACGATCATGAAGTAACAATATTCCATACGTTTTGGGGTCTAAATGCACTAAGGAAAGAAAATCACGTTCCTGTTAAAAAAGGTGTCCTTGAAAAAATGTTCGGCAAAATGATGCCTAAAGGTGCTGATAAAATGGGCTTATCAAAAATGAACTACATGGGAATGGGACCAAAAATGATTAAGCAAGTAATGAAAAAGCATAATTCGATGCCATTACCAGACTTAATTGATATGGCTAAAGAGCAAGACGTCAAGCTAATTGCTTGCACGATGACAATGGATTTATTAGGCTTACAGAAAGAAGAGTTACTAGACGAACTAGAATATGGAGGGGTTGCCGCATATATCGGTGATGCCCAAGAGGGTAACGTTAACTTGTTTATCTAATTATAATTAATGGAGGGTGTAAATAATGAAAGAAATTACGGCAGAAGAACTAGCAAATAAAATAGCAGACAAAGAGAAAGTAAACTTAATTGACGTTCGTGAGGAATTTGAAGTGGAAGAAGGGAAAATCCCACAAGCAAAACATATCGCATTAGGCGAAGTTGAAGAACGGATGGATGAATTAGATAAGAATAAACATTACTACTTGATATGTCGTTCTGGTGCTAGAAGTGGTAACGCAGGACAATTTTTAACTGAAAAAGGATATGATGTAACGAATATGACAGGTGGCATGCTTGCTTGGCCTGGTGAAGTAGAGTAATAACTATAAAAGTGTAAAAACAATTAGGAGGAATTAGAAATGGAAAGTACAAAAGTGTTAGATGCAAAAGGTTTGGCTTGTCCAATGCCAATCGTAAAGACTAAGAAGGCAATGGCAGATTTGCAAGCTGGGGATATTTTAGAAGTACATGCAACAGATCAAGGTTCACAGAGTGATTTAACTGCATGGGCTAAATCAGGCGGACATGCATTAGTAAAAGATACAGATGAAGGCGACGTTCTTAAATTTTGGATTAAAAAAGGCGAATAATATTACGCAAGAGAAAGGTGGTAGATTAGATTGTTTCATTATACGGTAGAATCAAATAAAACAATCCAAGAAACGGTACAAGCCTTAGAGGTGAATTTAAAAGAAGAGAAGTTCGGTATCCTTTGGCAATTTGATATTAAAGAAACGTTAAACAATAAAGGAATTGATTTTGAACAACCTTATCTTGTATTAGAAGTATGTAATCCAAAGGAAGCCGCTAATCTTTTAACTAAAAATCAATTGGTTGGTTACTTCTTACCATGTAAAATTGTATTATATCAAGATACAGGTAAGACAAAAATCGGTATGCCAAAACCAACAGCATTAATTGATTTAGTAGAAGAGGAAGCATTAGTGGCATTAGCAAAAGAAATAGAAGATAAGTTGATTCGTGCAATAGACAAGAGTATATAATAAAAGCGGTGGATTCATTCACTGTTTTGCTCAAGTGAAAGTTGAAACGCTTCATGCATTGGCATGGAGCGTTTCTTTTAGCTGAGCAAAAAAAGTAAAAACAACAAAGCAAACTGGTGCAGAAAACGTTTGAATTATAGCGAACGATTTGATCGTAAAGTTAGACTTGAATCATGTAAAAAAAACTGTATAATTGTAAGTCATATAAATTGAATATTCTAATAAATCGGAGAAGGGGAGGATTAATAAAATGGCAAAAACAAAATTTGATGCGCATAATAGATGGCAAATGCCTGATACATATGTCATCCTATTTCTCGTATTATTATTAGGTGTGGTAGCTACATATCTCATCCCATCAGGATCATTCGAAAGAGAAATGATAGATGGCGTAGAGCGTGTTCTACCTGGTACATATAGTGCAGTTGCCGGTTCAAATCTGGGAGTTATGACGTTATTCAATGCTATTCAGATGGGGATGGTACAATCAGCTGATATTATTTTCATGGTATTATTTACTGGTGGTGCTTTTGAAATTATTGAACGATCTGGAGCGTTAAAAGGTGCTATTAATCGAGCAGTACTGTTGACTCGTGGGCGTGAATTCTGGATGATTGCAATTATATCTACATTATTCGCCTTAGGTGGAGCAGTTGGAGCAGTTGCTAACGCAGTAATAGCCTTTGTTGTGATTGGTGTTATTATTGCTCGTACATTAAAATTAGATCCAATTGTTGCAGTAGCCATTACATTTGGTGCAAACTTTGCAGGATTTAATGTCGGTTTTATTAACCCATACACAGTAGGGATTGCGCAGGATATTGCTGGCTTACCTCTTTTCTCAGGTTGGTTGTTACGTCTTGTTGTTTTCATAATTATTCTTTCGATAACGATAGGCTACACATGGCGTTACGCTAAAAAAATTATGGCTGATCCAAGTAAGAGTTTAATGGGTGTCTATGAAGATGAAGACGAAGTAGAAAAACTGGAAGATGAATTTACTATTAGACATAAATTAATGCTTAGTTTTGTTGGGCTTGGTTTGGTCTTTTTTGTTTATGCCTCCACACAATTAGGATGGACAATTAGTAATATGGCTGCTTTCTTTGTGTTAATTGGGATTGTGTCTGGTATTATTGCGGGTATGCACTATAATACCATTGCAATAACCTTTATGGATGGCACAAAGAAACTTGTTTATGGGGCACTTGTTGTTGGTCTTGCCCGTTCAGTTATAATCGTATTAGAGGATGGACAAGTACTTGATACCATTGTTTATGCGTTAAGCGTACCACTTGAAAACTTCCCGCCAATACTATCAGCAATAGGAATGTTTATTTCAAATGGCGTATTAAACTTTTTGGTTAACTCTGGTAGTGGTCAAGCAATGATTTCAATGCCAATGCTTGCACCTTTAGCAGACATGGTTGGTGTGACGCGTCAAGTAGCAGTTCAAGCTTATCAATTTGGGGATGGATTGACTAATAGTATATTCCCTACATCAGGTATATTGATGGCAAGTCTTGCAGTTGCTAATGTACCATGGACAAAATGGATTAAATTTATGTTTCCGTTATTTGTTATTTGGTTTATTATTGCAATTATTACCTTATCAATTGGTGTTCTCATTAATTGGGGACCATTCTAAATAAAAATTCTGCTATGTTAATTACACAAATGTAGATAGTTTAACCATTTTAACGATGATTCCTGCATGAAACAGGATTAAAGTATGTAAAGGAGTATCCTAAAGTGAGACGTTGTTCAAGTGTCTTCTCTATAGGATACTTATCTTTTTTTAAGTAAATTCTATTAATTTTTATCTTATCAAGTTTCACGACTTGCCCCCACTAAACCTTCATATTTAAGTCTTCTAGTTCTAAGTAGTCTAGTTTCACATAAGCATCTTTTATATTTTCTTCATAGTTATCTTTTGTGGATTCAGCAATTTCTAATATCGATATAAGCTTTGGTATATACAGTCGGTCATTCTCTTCAGAAAAATCAGTATGTTGGTATACATCTGACAAGCTTATAGCATTCCTTTTACTTTAATAGTTTGCTTTCTGTGATTGGTCTATTATACTAGAATAGATCAGAAACTTTCATGTCATAAACAAATTTTATTAAAGCGGTGAATAGAATGTTAGAGGATACAGGAGAACGTGTTATTCCTGAAAATATGAGCATAATGAATGATTTATTAATTGAGCACGTTGCAAGATATCACTTTGCGCTTTCATTTATTAGTGGACGTGTATTAGATTTTGCTACTGGAACGGGTTTTGGTACCCATATTATTGCGAAAAAGTTAAAGAAAGAAATAGTTGAAGTAATTGGATTTGATATTAATAACGAGGCTCTGGAGTATGCTAAATATCATTATTATCATCCAAAATCATCTTTTTTTCAAGAAGATGTGACCGATCTGAGTTTACCTGCGCGTTATGGTACATTTGATACGATCGTTAGTTTTGAAACAATTGAACATGTAGAAGCAGAAGAGCAATTTTTATCGAATGTGTATCGTTTATTAAAGCCCGGGGGGAAATTAATTATGTCTACTCCTTTCGGTAATGGAAGAGGTAAACCATGTGGCTCACCGTTTCATATTCATCAATTGACCCCAGAAGAGTTTGAACGTTTATTCACTGATTATTCAACAGTCACCCATTACGTCCAAAATGGTGCACTAATCGAACCAAGAGACCATGCAACATTAGACTATCACCCCATAGGAATTGTAGTTTGTGAAAAATAAAAGCTATCTTCTAGAAAATTATAATTTATGCCTGAATTTCTATAAACTACGACATAGCGTCCTTGCGCTGAAATTATCATTAACTGTGAATTAATAGGATTTCTTGACCCGCTACTCAAGTGAAATTGACTCCCTTTCCGCAGGCACGGCTTCAGCTAAATCGAAAACAAAGTACGTTTTCGATTGGATCTTCAGCCCGTGGGATTGCGATTACTCATCCCATCAAAAACATTCGCTGTTCCTGCAGGAGTGTCGCCAATTTCACTTGATACGCTAATATTCATCTGCCTATCGCTAACAGAGAGTATAAATCTGCACATAAAAATGAATGGATTTAAATCATGTTTTATTAGCTGGAAATTAGCATGTAAATTATTATTTTCATCTAGTTTAATCCATCTTTTCTATCTATACGGATATCGTTTGTAATTAGACATCAGCTAAGGAAGCAAATGGATGACACTCCTGTGGGAACAGCACAAGTTGAAGATCCACTCGGAAAGCGATTTTTGCTTATCCGAGTTAGCTGAGACTGTGCCCACGGAAAGGGAATCCATTTGCTGACGAAGCGGGTAAGAGGGCCTTCTGTTACGTCGCAGTTTCGCTCAACTAGAATCTTAAACAATAATAATTTTTGTGAAGACATATTCCAAAATAAATATTCAGATAAGCTAGACATTAAAATTGTTTGGCTTCTTTTTTGTGTGAATTTTTTTGTTTATTCTAAATAGGAATGAAAAATAATGGACAATCATATTTTAAAGTAGAAAGGTAGGTATGCTATGCAACAAGGAATAGATTTAACTATAGGAATAGTTTTTGGTGCCGGAATGTTATCTTTTTTATCGCCATGTACCTTACCCATTTTTCCTGCTTATTTATCCTACATAACTGGAATGAGTGTAAAAGAATTACAAGAACACAAAGATATAAATGTACAGGCACGTTTATTACTCCATGCTGTTTTTTTTCTATCAGGAGTATCAATGGTTTTTTTAGGCTTAGGTATTGGCGTTACGTTATTCGGACAGTGGCTGCAAGACATATTATCCGGACATTCTGGAATACTTTTGCAACGAATGGCAGGGATATTCATCATAATGATGGGATTATTTGTAGGTGGTTGGTTAAAAATTATGCCACTTATGAAAGATACACGTAAAAGATTTAAAAACAAACCTACAGGCTTAATTGGTAGTTTCTTTATTGGTATTGGCTTTGCTGCTGGATGGACACCTTGTATTGGTCCGATATTCGCTTCTGTATTGGTTATCGCAACTAGTAATCCGACTCAGGGAGCTATTTATACAATTATTTATATTATTGGCTTCGCATTACCATTTTTAATATTCACCTTTTTCTTAAGTTATGCGAAATGGCTTGTGCGTTATACCGGGATTATCACAAGAGTTGGCGGTGCAATGATGTTATTATTTGGTATGTTATTATTCACTGGCCAGTTAGCTAAACTATCAAATTTCTTACTAAAAATTATTCAAGATACATGGTTATCCAATTTAGGTTAGGAGGCGTTTAGTTGAAAAAGAAGATGATGATCCTTATCTTAGCGGGCACGTTTAGTTGGGCTGTATATGACTTTATAAACAATAAGGAAACAGAAGTTGAAATCATACAGCTAACAGAAAATGTGGAAAACCAGATGCAACAAACAAGTGAAGGATTAGATATTGGTGACATGGCACCAAACTTTCGTTTAAAAACAGCAACTGGGGGGAATATAGAACTAACAGCATATCGTGGGGAACGAGTAATGCTAAATTTTTGGGCAACTTGGTGTCCGCCTTGTCGAACGGAGATGCCTGATATGGAAAGATTATATAATGAAAAGGATGTACAAGTTATTGCGGTTAACTTGACACAATCAGAGGCTAAAATAGAAGATGTTACGGATTTTATTACAGAAAATAAATTAACTTTTCCTATTCTTTTAGACGAACAACTAGAAGTAGCGACAACGTATGGTGTTAGACCAATCCCAATTACTTATATGATTGATTCGCAGGGTGTAATTCAAGATAAATCTTTAGGAGCATTGAGTTATGAACAGATGGTGGAAGCAGTAGACAAAATGGAATAATATCTATATAGATTTTATTTTTTTAATATGTGATATAATTAACAAAGTGTAGATTTCATTGTTAAAGCTTTTGCATATTTTAATGAAGAACTAGGAACAGTAAATGTAATTCATTATGCACAATTAGTTAATTTGTGGGATAAATCTTGGAAAAGACTAGACATTTTCAAGTCATTAGATTATAATGATTATAAAATGATAACAATTATAATTAATTGGAGGAATTTATATGACAACTAAAAATCAAACATTACAAGATCAATTAAATCAATTAGTAGCAACACATGGTGTGTTTTTCACGAAGTTACATCAGCATCACTGGTACGTAAAAGGGCATAACTTTTTTGTTCTTCATGAAAAATTTGAAGAATTATATAATGAAGTAAATGAAAAGTTTGATGAATTTGCAGAACGACTTTTAACTATTGGAGGAAATCCTTATTCTACGTTAAGCGAATTTTTAGCTAATGCAACGATCAAGGAAGAGCCTTATACAGAGCATGTTCCAGCTGAATCTATGGTTAAGTCAGTAATTAGTGATTATCAGATAATCCAAAGTGATTTAGCAAAAGGGATCGAACTTGCTGGAGAAGCAGGTGATGATATCACAGAAGATATGTTAATTGGTTACAAAACTAGTGTAGACCAAACATTATGGATGTTATCAGCATATGTAAGCAAATAAGGCTAGACATACAAAAAAGCATTACGACCTTCATTAAGGTCGTAATGCTTTTTTCTTTTGGATTTTTAATAATAATCCGGTTAAATATGTACACTTTTTTGTAGATCATATAAAATACGTTAGTATAATAACGTTAGTATTCCCAAAGGTAGGTGAGAAAATTGTGCAATATAGAAACTTGGGGAAGTCATAAAATTGTAACAATTCTCACCTACATTAAAATTGTAACAGACTATGTTGAGTAAGGGAAGTAATCGATTAAAAATCGGTCCAAAAGAGGAGCGTTTTAGGTCTTAAGATGTAGAAAATCTTCTTATATGTAAGAAGGCAGAGCAAGTAATTTACCTTGCTTTGCCTGTTCATTAATTTTACATTATCTTAATAAAATGACGCACCTACAATAATTAAAAGAATAAACAACACAACTATTAGCGCAAATCCGCTACCAGCACCTGTCGCTACAGGAGTAGCACAACCAGCACCATAGCCGGCACCATATCCACCATGATAACCCATGTTCTATCACCACCTTACTGTCTTAACTACTTATAGACTATGTAAAAAACAATAAGTGTTGAGGGCAAATGACTATATTAATATGAATTGGGCTTTATATAATTATAAAATTGCATAGGAACAGCATTTTACATGCATTTTTGTTTTTTTGAAAATAGTACGTAAGAATATCTTACAAAAGAAGCGAAACCTCTAGAAACCTGTGTTACATTTAATACATAGAAATTGTGAGTATCCCAACAATACTTACAATATTCATTTCATTGCTCTCCGTTTATTTTAAAGTGTCTGCTATGTAAAATTAGCAATAAAGAAGCCAAAATACCCCCTGTGTTTTGGTTTTTTTATGCTCTTTTTTAGTTGGCATTGTTAAAGTATGTTTTTGCTCATTTGATTTACAGGAATTAATGTCCTGGAATGAATTTAATTATAACAAGAGAGTATAAAATATTTTAATACAAAATATGGTAATTAATGATATACTTATCTAAAATAGAAGGAGAGATTATAATGACAAATAACATTGATGCATTTTCGAATAGTTTAGAAAGTTATCGTAATTACACAGAAATGCCTTGGGGAAAGTTATTTTACTCAACAGTTCTCTCACAAATAGAACAACATTTAAGTGGTCAAAAATACGTTTTAGACATTGGATGCGGATTTGGCTTAACGGCTTTATCTTTAGCACAGAAAGGTTTTAAAGTAATGGCAGTTGAACCTAATAAAGAGTTGTTAAACATGGCTAAAGAGAAAGCACTTGATAGCGGTGTCGCTATTGAATTTAGGAATTTAAATATGACACAACTGGATTCTTTTGAATGTACTGTTGATTTTTTAATTTGTCATAATGTGCTTGAATATGTGGACAATCCCGAAAAAGCGATTAGAGACTTGGCTGATAAGACAAAAAATAAAGGATATCTATCGTTAATTACTCATAATCCATTGGCAAACGTATTGAAAAAGGCAATAGTAGATAAATCACCGGCAAAAGCGTTAACTTATATTGGGAAAAAATCAGATTATAGTGCAGTGATTGGTGCAGAAACGTCACTCTATACAAATGATGATATTCAGAAATGGTTGAATAATGCTGGATTTAAGGTCGTGAATCGTTATGGTGTTCATAATTTATACGGATACATAGACAACGAATTTAAGTTTGATCCTGATTGGAATAAACAAATGACTGAACTGGAGATGCAAGTCAGTAGTATTTCTCCTTATCGAGATATTGCTGTTTTCACGCATACAATTGCTCAGCTAACATAATTAAGCTAATCCAAAAAGGAAAAGTAGTATGTTAATTCATGAAATGAGAAAATATATGTGGAACAGTGGATCGAAATGTTCATTTCACAATATAGATCAATCGGTTTAGAACGGAAGGAGAAAGATTTTGTCTGGGTATATAACGATTAGAAACAAGCGGATTTATTATGAGGTTCACGGCGATGCCGATCTACCTGTAAGTTTGTATTTACATGGTGGCCCTGGAGTTGGTTCCTATGACTTCATCGAACAGCAAGGTAAAAAGCTTTCAAAATTCATGAGGGTCATTGCAATTGATCAAAGAGGAGTGCTACGATCGGATCCAATTGAAGATAAAGAGTCATTCGGACTTCTTGATCTGGTAGAGGACTGCGAAACTATCCGTAAACAACTTGGTATCGAAAAGTGGGGTATCATTGGTCATTCTATTGGTGGATATTTGGCAGTACACTATCAATTAAAATATCCTGAGCAGGTGACATATCTTTTGTTTGAATGTCCGACGTTTGATTTGGGAAGTTCTGCGCGATCTCTAATTACAGGAGCAGTTCAGCAATATGAACGATTAGGAAAAGATGGGATGATCAAAGAGTGCCTGATAGCTTCAAAAATAACGGATACCAAAAAGGTATGGGAAAAATGTATAGAGTTTCTTATTGATTTAGGTGAAAATAAAGACAATTTGTATGTCCATGGTGAAGATAAGCATTTTTTTGATCGACTTGTTGAAAAATCCGATATTCCAGAGGTGAATTGGAAAAGGGCCTTCAATCATCAACAAAAACTCTATCAAGAGGGGAAAATATTTGAATCATTGTTAACGAAACTCGATTCTATTACCTGTCCAATGCTACTGATGAAAGGTAAATATGATTGGGTAACGGGTGATGACCAACTGCTCTCGTTTACGAACGGAAAGTCCAATCGTAAGGTAGTTATGTTTAATCAAAGTGGCCACTTTCCGAGGGTTGAGGAACCCAAAATGTATGCCAGGACAATAAAAGATTTCATATCGGTTAACTGAAAAATCATACATATTGACCTGAAACAAACGGTTCCTTTATTATAACAACCTACCACTACTGTTGTTCAACTATAGTGGTAGGTTTGTATGAGTAAATAAAACTTTTAATTTAATAATCTAGGTTAATGGAACTTCCTAATTTGCGGAAGTTCCATTAAGTTTAACAGCGTATTTTATTTAACTAAACCTAATTGCTTTAGTCCGTTAAAAATACCATTATCATCGACACTTGTTGTACGATGTTTTGCGAAAGCGAACAAATCTGTATGCGCGTTTCCCATTGCAAAACCTTCTTCTACAAATGCAAGCATTTGTTTGTCATTCATCCCGTCCCCAAATGCAATCGTACTATCTTTTTCGAAACCAAGAAGTTCAATAACATGTTTAATAGCGCGACCTTTGTTTACACTCTCTCGGATTACGTCATAACTATGCATTAGACCTTCAACATTAACCTGCGAGAAAAAGATCGGTTCATCTGTTTCATATAATCCGGGATCATCTTCATTTAGGTTCATTAGTGTAATTCCTAAAATATTATCCACATATGCCGATGTATATAGTGATGTGTCTTTTAAATCAAAGTAACTAGAAAAATCTTTAATAACATCTGCTTCCATTGATGTCATCAAACTTTTATTATGTGTATATAAAACCATTTCATGCGGATTCGCTTCACAAACACGAAGGAAGTGTTCGACTGTCTCCTGTTTCATGGGTTTGTTCAATATTTCTTTATCTTGATATATAGCATAAGCACCGTTGTAGCCAATAAAAGAATGTACATCTAGTTCTTCAGCAATGTCTATAACTTCATGTAGTGGTCGACCAGTAGCCAAGAAGATCTCTATTCCTTGTTCTTTTACTTGTTTTATTGCATTTTTTGTCGAATCATCAATCGTGTGATCTGCTTTCAAAATAGTTCCATCAATATCTAAAAATAATATTTTATAATTTGTCATGGTAGGCTCCTTTTGTAGTAGACGCTATAATGAAAAGTTTATCATAAATTTGTCATATAGAGAATGGAAATACTGTAGTTTACCATCTAAGAAGAAAATGATATAGTAATGGATAGCTTCACGTTGATAAGTAATTGATTAACCTTATTTTCGTAGTTCGGATAAAGGACTTTAAAACTTATTTAAAAGGGCGAATGTAGATGAATATAAAAAAAATCTTAAATAACAATGTTGTTGTAACGGAAAACGAGCAGCAAAAAGAGTTAGTTGTGATGGGGAGAGGCCTAGCTTTTCAAAAAAAGATCGGTGAAGAAATTGAAAGCGAAAAAATTGAAAAGACCTTTGTTTTAGAAGGAGAAGGTTTTACAGACAAATTAGCAGAACTTTTAAGTGAGATCCCAGAACAGTATTTTGAAATCGCTTATAAAATAATTAATTTTGCAACGAAACGGTTACCGTATGAATTAGATGATTATATTTATGTTGCCCTTACTGATCATTTGAGTTTTGCAATTAGCCGCTTTAAACAAGGGGTTAATTTACCGAATGCCCTATTATGGGAAATAAAAAAGTTCTATAAAGAAGAATATCAAATTGCAAGAGATGCACTTGTTATTATTAAAGAAGAAATAGGAATCGATCTTCCAGAAGACGAAGCAGGTTCTATTGCTTTACACTTAGTTAACAGTCAGCTCTCGGGGGAAAATGTCGAAGCAACCGTGAAAGTTACAAAGATGGTTAATAGTATTTTAACCATTGTGAAATATCATTATAATATTGAAATAGATGAGACTTCGCTTAACTATGAAAGATTTTTAACACACTTAAAATTCTTTGCCTTACGATTCATACGAAATGAGGGTAAGGGACAGGAAAGTATGGATACCTTTTTATTTGAACAGATAAAAACGAAATATAAAAAGGCATATGATTGTAGTGAAAAAATTGTTGCGTTTGTAGCTAAATCATACGATTGGGATATATCAGATGACGAAAAAATTTACTTGAGTATCCATATTCATCGTGTTACCAATAGAGAAGTACAACAGCAACAATCAAACAAATAGATTGATTAGCTAAAACCTAAGACTACATTTCATACAGAAACTGCTCAAGCGTAGTTGGTTTGTATCGAACTGTTAGTTTAGGTTTTTTTATTAGGGAAAGAGAGTGGGATCTAGTATGAATTATAATCAGTTAGCTGAGAAAATTATTCATTATGTTGGTGGAGAAGAAAATATTGAGTCTTTACATCACTGTACAACCAGATTGCGATTTAAATTAGTTGATAAATCTAAAGTTGATCGACAGGAAATACAACAATTATTAGGTGTTATACAAGTGATGGATAGTGCCGGTCAACTACATATTGTTATTGGGAATGATGTTAGTGACGTCTATCGGAAAATAATAAAACAAAGTGAGTTAGACGGTAAAACACAAACTAAAACGCAAGAAAACAACTCTATACTGAATTATTTTATTGATATTATTTCAGGTGTTTTCACGCCATTATTAGGTGCAATGGCTGGTGTCGGTATTTTAAAAGGCATATTGATTTTATCCCTTGCATTAAACTGGTTAAATGAAGATAGCGGTACCTATCAAATTTTACATGCGGCAAGTGACAGTTTGTTTTATTTTTTACCACTTATATTAGGTATAACAGCCGCACGAAAATTTGGCACGGATCCTTATGTAGCTTTTGTTATTGCAGGAGCATTAGTATATCCAGATTTGATCACTACATATGAATCAGGGTTAGAATTAACTTTTATGGGCTTACCTATTTATTTAACGAACTATGCAACATCTGTTATACCGATCATTTTGACGGTTTTTGTCATGTCTAAAATAGAACCACTACTAAATAAAATTTTTCCTAGTGCGATAAAAACATTTTTTACACCACTAGTGTTAATTGCGACGTTGGTTCCGTTAACTTTATTAGTGTTTGGTCCTTTTGGTAACTATGTAAGTGGAGGTCTTGCTGATGGATATAGCTGGATTTATAGTAATAGTGCAGTAGTAGCAGGAATTGTAATAGGTTTCTCGTGGCAAATACTTGTCATGTTTGGTCTGCACTGGGGATTAGTTCCTATCGCAGTTAATAATTTAAGTCAATTTGGTGGAGATACCCTTATTGCGATGTTAACGCCAGCAATTTTTGCTCAGGCTGGAGCGGCGCTTGGTGTATTTCTTAAATCAAAGAAAAAACAGGTTAAATCAATCGCTGCCCCTGCGGCAATAGCGGGCTTGTTTGGGGTGACAGAACCCGCTATATATGGAATTACACTACGTTATAAAAAACCATTCATTATAGGCTGTATTGCTGGAGGGATTGGTGGTGCAATTGCTGGGCAATCAGGCGCAAGTTCTTCATCTTTAGCAGTACCAGGACTTGCTTCCTTACCGGTATTCTTTGGACGCGGTTTTACATTATTTTTATTAGCAATAGCAATAAGTTTCATTTTTGCTACTGTATTTACTTATTTCTTTGGATATCAAGATGAAATGAGCGCACAAACTGCAACTAATAATCAAACAGAAACAGTCATAAAGAATGTAGCGATAGCAAGTCCATTTAATGGGGCACTTCTTTCATTAGAAGAGGTACCAGATGAAGTGTTTGCTTCAGGTGTGGTTGGTAAAGGTATTGCGGTTGTACCAATTGATAAGAAGTTATACGCGCCAGTAACGGGAGTAGTTTCAAGTGTCTTTCCAACGAGTCATGCGATCGGTTTTACATCACAAGAAGGTGTAGAAGTATTGATTCATGTAGGGATTCATACAGTGCAATTAGATGGTGAATATATGGAAGTATTCGTCAAACAAGGTGACCTGGTAGAGCAAGGTCAGCATATCGCAACAATAGAAATCGAAAAAATTACTGCACGGGGATATGATATCATCACGCCGATTCTTGTAACGAATACAGGAGAATATACAGATGTTTTACCAATAGATGAAGAGAATATAGTGGTAGGAGAACGACTGATTACAGTTATTATTTAATTATATACGACTATCACTTTATGTAGGGAGATTTTAATTTGGACGGATTTAATCAGCAATTCATCTATTCCATTTTAATTATTGGTTTAGGTTATTTATTAAAACAAACAAAAATAATCAAAGAAAGTGATGGAGAAGGACTAGCACGTCTTATATTTAATCTTACATTACCAAGCTTAATTGTAGTAACATTTTCAGATATTGTGATTGAGCCATCTTTATTTTTCTTAGTAATAGCGGCAATTATTGCAGGTTTTTTCTTCGTATCCATCGGTTTATTTGTTTTTAGAAATGAACAGAACAGTACAAGAGGCATGTTACTTATGATGATACCAGGATATAATGTAGGCTTATTCGCTTATCCTTTGGTAGAAGGGCTTTGGGGTGCGGAAGGGATTAAATATTTTGGAATGTTTGATGTAGGGAATGCTTTTATTGTATTTGGATTAAGTTATTTAATGGGTAGTTTTTATGCAAGTGAGGAAACCAAGATCACAACGAAAGAAATTACACTTAAGTTAGTAAAATCAATTCCATTGATGACATATATGATTGTATTTCTATTAAATATTATACATATTCCATTGCCAAATGTATTAATTGATACAGCTTCTATTATTTCTGGTGCGAATATGCCATTATCTTTATTATTATTAGGTATTTATTTGAATTTTACTTTTGATAAAAAATATTTGTATTTAGTTGGGAAGTTCCTTGTAGCTCGATTTGGAGTTGGTCTGCTTATTGGAATTGCACTCTTTGTTTGGTTGCCAGTTGATTTAATGTTTCGCTATACACTCTTGATTGCTTTAATCTTACCGACTTCAATGTCCTTATTGCCTTATGCAGTTGAATTTGGTTATGATAAAAAGTTTGTTGGGACTGTATCAAATATCACCATGTTACTTAGTTTCTTTTTAATTTGGTTAATTATTAATATATGAGAGACTTCATTCATTTCGTTTATGTGATCTACATTAAAATAAAAAGTCCACTATTCCTAATTAAGAATAGTGGACTTTGTTTTATTTATTTATGAATACTTCAATTGCTTTAGCAACACCGTGTTCATTGTTACTTACTGTCGTGAAATTACATGCTTGTTTAATGGCCTTTTCAGCGTTACCCATTGCGACACTATGCCCAACAATCTTTAACATGGATAAATCGTTAAAATTATCACCAATTGCCATTGTGTCTTCTAAAGCGATGCCATTTTCAGCTGCAAAAAGTGATAAAGCAATCCCCTTTTGTGCATCTGGATGATTAAATTCTGCATTGTCAAAACCAGAAGATGTAATGATGACGTTATCCTTGACTGAAAACTGTTTTTTTACTTTTTCCAATGTATCTACTTCTAGAGAAAAGGCAAGTGCTTTATAGACTTCAATGTCTTTATCTGCAAGAAGTCCGTTGAAATCATCTGTTATTTTAAACTCTTCTTCTTGAAAACGCAATGCTGCTCGCTCTTCCACTTCTTCACGCGAAACTTCTGGGTGAGAAGAGAGCATGATATTCAAAAGGACTTCCATGAATTTTGCGCGGTCAGGAGAATAGATACCTTGATTGGTATATAATTCAAAATAGGCTTCACTTTCCTGACATTGCTGTATAATTTTTTTGCTGATTAATTTAGAAAGTGGGATATTACGTAACCTTTCCCCTTTTTCTGTAAAAACATTTGCACCATTTAAACAAATAATAGGACAAGTTATCCCAACTGCTTGTAATGGCTTATTTGCAGCGGAATAGGACCGGCCAGTTGCAACAACTACTTTTATTCCCGCTTGAATTGCTTTCTTTAATGCTGTTTCATTTTCTTTGCTAATTTCCCCATTTTCATTCAATAATGTGCCATCTAAATCTGTCGCAATAAGTTTCATTTCATTACTCCCTTTGTATGTAGGATGTTAGTAAACATCACAATCTCTCTAACATTAGAATACACAAGAAGTAGGTCACATGCAACGACTGCGAACCTACTTCTACAATTCTTAACTATTCTTTACATAGTATATTTTTAACCCATCTATCTTTTTTGTCTCTAAATTCACTTAGCTTAATTTTACTTACTTTCCTATTATTTTGCATTTGTACAATCAGTTCTCTTTTATTCTTCATCGGATTTCACCTCCTTATCTAATAAGGAAGTCATCATATCGGTCATGGACTTTAATTTTTCTTCATCTTGAAGCATATCTTGCATCATTGACATTGCTTCTTTAGATAAATCTGGATCTTTTAATACTTTGTTCATTAGTTCCGGTGTATCTCCATTTTCCATTAGTTTTTTCATCAACTTACTTAGATTTGTATCAGTCATTTTTTTCATTACTCCTTTCGTTGTATCATGCATAAAGAATGCTTTTATTTTTTGGGAAAGTTGAGCTAACCGAGCACTATTTTCAGGTTGTCTAAAAATAGTAATAAGACTTTCTAATTTATCAATCGATTCTGTATGAAGATTTTTTTGCTTCCAATCTAGTCTGATTTGTTCCAGAATGGTTTGGTCTTCTACTGATTGATTAATCGTTGAATTTTTAAATCTTTTCGCTTTTACTTCTCGAAAACGACCTTGAGCCGTTCGCTCGAAATATAGTATATTATCTTTCAAATTTTACACCTACCTTTATTTTTTATAGTACATAGATACGCAAATAGAAATGTTTCGACCGTGTTTTTGTCTTATATAAAGGTTAAAATAGCGTGTATACCTACACCTATTTATAAAATATAGGGAAGGTAATCCTATTAAAATAACCATTTTTAAAAAAATTGATAATTGTCCATTCATTTTTCTCTATCAATCATAGATTAACAGTGTGAGGCCTCCACAAGTTTAATAAATGATTGATAGGAGGGAATAGAATGGCTATTATAGCTGCTTTGGTATTGTTGTTCTTTTGGTTCTTTATTTTCACACCAATTATTTTGTTAGTTGCGGTATTGGCCGCTTTAGGTATCTAGTAATGAAGCGCTAGTTTAACTACTAGCGCTTTTTACCTTATAAGGACAAGTGACGTTTTAAAAAAGCATTTTTGAAAAATAGTACGTATATATTTCCTAATATATCTAGAAATCTAATGATAATTAAGGTATGATAAAAAAGAAGATAGACATGCAACCAAGGGGAGGAATATTGTTGAAGCAAAATAAATGGAAACTAGAATTAATAGGAATAGCTATAGTAGGTAGTCTTTTTTTAACGGGTTGTAATGAAAACGCTAACAAAGATATGGAAGCAACAGATCTGGATGCACCTAATTATCAAAATGTAACGGTACATGACCCATCCGTTATCAAAGATGATGATACTTTTTATGTGTTTGGATCACATTTAATGTCCGCTAAATCAGATGATTTAATAGAGTGGGACCAAGTGTCTAATGGCGTACATGAAGGTAATGTACTAATACCAAATGCAGCTGAGGAAATGGAAGAAGCGCTAACTTGGGCTGAGACCGATACCTTTTGGGCTGCAGATGTCATTCAATTAGAAGATGGGAAATATTATATGTATTACAATGCCTGTAGAGGTGATTCACCTTTATCAGCAATGGGAATTGCCACATCTGATTCTATTGAAGGACCATATGAGGACCAAGGCATTATTTTGAAATCTGGTATGACCGAAGAGCTTAGTGAAGATGGTGATACTTATGATGGAACACAAGATCCAAATGTTGTTGATCCAGACGTATTTTACGATAAAGATGGTAAGCTTTGGATGGTCTATGGATCCTATTCAGGAGGGATTTTCATCTTGGAACTGGATGCAGCTACTGGAGAACCATTACCTGATCAAGGATATGGCAAAAAACTATTAGGTGGAAATCATAGTAGAATAGAAGCGCCATTTATGCAATACAACGCTGATACCGGCTATTACTACTTATTTCTATCTTATGGTGGCTTAGATGCCGTTGGTGGATATAATATGCGTGTCGCTCGTTCTGAAAACCCTGATGGTCCGTTTGTTGATGCAGAAGGAAAAGATATGATTGAAGCGAAAGGAGCAGCTGGAAGTTTCTTTGATGATGAAGCAGTTGCACCATATGGCGCTAAAATAATGGGTAACTTCACATTTTCTGAAGGAGATGGTTATGTATCTCCTGGTCATAACTCTACTTATTATGAAGAAGAAACAGATGAGTATTTCATTTATTTCCATACACGCTTTCCAGATCGTGGTGAAGAACATGAATTGCGTGTACACCAAATGTTCTTTAATGAAGACGGTTGGCCAGTTGTTGCTCCTCACCGCTATGGTGGCGAAGAAATAGAGACATATAGTGAGGATAAAGTAACGGGTAGTTATGAATATATTAATCATGGAAAAGATATATCCGAGTTCGCTAAATTATCAGAAGCAATAGAGTTAGAAGCAAATGGTGAGATTAGCGGTTCAGTTACAGGTGAATGGGAATTAGAAGGTAATCAGATAACGATTGTTATCGATGGCACAAGTTATGATGGTGTATTCCTTTCGCAGTGGAACCCATTTTCATCTGAACAAGTTATGACATTCTCGGCAATGTCTGATAACGGTGTTACAATCTGGGGTAGTCAAGCAATAGAATAAGTGAAAGAAAAGTGGTCTAGCGAAAAAGCTAGATCACTTTTTTACAATTATTTTAATAACTTTAAAGAATAATTGTAATTTTATGTTAAAATAAATGAGGAGTTTTGGACGATATTAGTATGTAAGTCTATTTAGTTTACTAAAGAAAGCGGGAATAGTATGAAATATATTGTACAATATCTGCTAGCATTAGTGGTAATTGTCTTTTCAACAGTGTTTACGTGGTATGAAGGAAGTGAAATAAGAAATAATACTTGGGAACGGAAGTATTCCGCTTTTTTTTCAAAGCTGTTTACTAATGAGCTTACAACAGGTGCTGATATATCACAATTAGATCATTTCATATATGCAGCTAAATTCAAACCACTATTTCCAACATTGCTAATAGTAAGCCTATCGTATGTTTTAATGCTAAGTGGCTATTTGTTATCAAAACAAAACAAGAGAAATCTGATTATAATTCAGTGTTCATTTGGAATCTTATATTTATTATTAGGACTAACAATATCTGACTCACCAACTTTAGGAGGAAAATACTTAACTACCGTCTTTATAATACTTTGCATTGCAAATTTTATAGTTGCAATAATGGTTTTTTTGAAATTAAAAAAGGATAGAAAGATAATATATTCATCGATCTGATTGTTGGAATTTCTTTGTAAACAGTTACTTAGTTTGATAAGTTTAAAAGAATGGTATATGATAAACAAGAAACGAACAAACGTTCTTTTTTAAGGGAGGAAAAAAGGATGAAAGCACTACTGGTTATTGACGTTCAAAATGGAATGTTTCAAGAAGGTAATAGCGTATATAAAGCTGAACGATTATTACAAAACTTAAAAAGTTTAATAGCAAAAGCACGCTATGCTAAAACACCTATTTTTTATATACAACATAATGCACCTGTTGGCAAGCCCTTAGAATATGGTACAAAAGGTTGGGAGATTCATTCTGAAGTCACGCCAAACACGGAAGATATAATCATTCAAAAAACTACTCCAGATTCATTTTTAAATACGTCTTTAGAAGCTGAATTGAAAAAACATAGGATTGAACATTTAATAATTGCAGGCATTCAAACAGAAGTTTGTATTGATACAACTTGCAGAAGAGCATTTAGTATGGATTACAAAGTCAGTTTAGCATCAGATGCACACAGTACTTGAGATTCACAAGACATCAACGCTAAACAAATCATAAATCATCATAACACCGTATTACGTTGGTTTGCAGATGTTTACTCAAGCAAAGATATTACTTTTGATAGTTGATTGTAAAGAAAATATACATACAAAGCTTTTTCAAGAGCGACGGCAACTAATGTGGCGGTCAATTAGAATGGATTAACTGTTTAGCATTCTTCCTCAAGTTATTCATCTCTAATTTTATATTTATTTTCACAAGTATAAAAGTTAAAAGTAATTTAAAATTTTTCTATATCAGTTACTACGTCTTTTAAAGTATCTATTGACTTAGCTATGTCTTCTTCATGGTCAAGACTATGATTAACCCCAGGAATTAATTTTGAAGTAATATTTTTATTTGTTCTTATTTTATTGAACTTTTCCTCTGTATAGAAACGATCTCTGTCACCCATAAAACACAAACCTTTGTTTTTGCTATCAACCATAGTTGTAAAAACCTCATCTAAATCTAATAGAGGTGTTTTAGCATTCTCGAAAATAGTTCTTTTCAATTCAGAACTCATTGCAATGGTTCCTATGGATTTACCAATAATATAAAAATTTATATACGAGTTAGTGTTGAGTATCTTATCTATGACTAATTTCGAATCACTTTTAACCGCTTCATATAATTCATTTTGAGAGAAATTGTTATAAAACGGATCACTATAAGAATAATTAACCGCTAAGATGTCTTTATTTTTATTGAAAAATACTCCAGTAGAATAATGAAAAATTGGACTGTTAGCCGTATAACCAGCACCTGGAAGTATTATCACTAAATCGTGTGAAGAATCAGTTTTTCCGTATAAAGTATAAGGTATATTCTTTCCTTTATAACCCTCGATACTTTCATTAATGTATTTCATTGTTATTCCTCCTTGTATAAAGTCAATATATCTTTGCACTTCCATTTTATCAGAGTTCCAAGAGTAAGCTATAAAGAAATTTTTTGGTAAATTTCTCTGTTAATACCCTTTCAAGCTACAAAATATGCTAAAGTAACTATAGAAGTAATGAGCGGAAAATGGTTTTTGGGGGAAAGTTATGAATAAGTTTCGGATTGTTTTTATTGGTCTATTATTAATTCTAATGATTGGCGTAATTGTGCCACTCGTATTAAGTGGTCAACCAGGTCAACAAGAAGCTAAAAATGATGTTGAAGAAGACGTTGAATTAAGTGATAGTAAAAGTGGAAAGACAATAAAATTAGCACAAGATATAAATAGAGGAATTGTTTTAAAAGAAACAATTGAGATTGAAGAGACTGAGAACGAAGAGGATGACTTAGAAGAGGAAAAAGAAGAAGAGCTGGCAGAGTTAGAATTAGATCAGACGGATGAAGATAGTACAGAAGTCGCGGAGGAATCAACGGTTGCAACACAAGATCAGACTAATTATAGTAGTAGCACTGGCGCTGGTTCTAACAATAGCTCTAGTTATTCTAGTACATCAAGTAATAGCACTGAAACAAAATCAGAAAGTGTAGCGACAAATAAAGAAACTACTAGTAAGACAGATGATGAAGATGAAAAGAAAAAAGAAGTGGCAGAAGAAGAAGCTAAAAAAGCAGAAGAAGAAGAAGAAGAAAAAATAGCAAAAGAAAAAGAAGCGAAAGAGGAAGCAGCACAAGCGGAGAAAGAAGCTGAGGAAAAAGAAAAAGCAGAACAAACACAAGAACAACAAGATTTAGAGGAACAAATTGAAAAAGAAGCAGAAGAGTTAGATGAAGAACCAAAAGGATAAAATACTTATAAGTAAAGCATGGGGTGCATTTCTCCATGCTTTTTTTATTTGATTAAAGCATATGAATTTAATGTTACATAAATATACGTTATAATTATATTATGTAACATAAGGTGGTGTGATAATATGCATACTGTACAACCAATAAAACGAATAGATCAACTAGAAGCAATGAAACAAATTTTACATAAACGCTCAAAACGTGATTATTGTTTATTTTTAATAGGTATTAATACAGGTATGCGAATCTATGATTTGATTAACATTCGTGTAGATCAAGTTATGAGTCAGGCAAATGAAATTCATCCTTATATACAAAAATCAAGCTATCTTGATCCACCTATTTATTTTAACCAATCTCTACAAGCATTAATTCATGAAGTAATAGAAAAGTCAGATCTTAAAAGAGAAGATTTTCTGTTTAAATCACGCAAATCAAAAGCTCCAATAACACGTCAACAAGCATATCGTATCATTCATTATGCGGCAGAAGAAGCTGGAATAGATGAACCAATTGGTATGCACACACTTCGAAAAACGTTCGGTTATCATGCTTATACAAATGGCATTGCAATCTCCCTTATAAAAAAACGTCTACAACATCAAACAACAACTGAAACTCGGCATTATCTCGGTATTTCAAAAATAGACAGTTCTGAAGTAAAACTTGATATTAATTTATAGAAAGGAGAAATAATTCATGATTAATGGAATTTTTCAGACAGACTCACTTATTTTATTATTCGCAACCTTATTTATCTTAGGTGTAGTTACTACCAAATTATCTTCTCGATTTGGTGTTCCAGCATTAGTATTATTTATTGTGATTGGGATGGTAATGGGTAGTGATATATTAGGACTTATTTATTTTGATAATGCGCAAACAGCACAAATAATTGGTGTGTTCGCTCTAATCATTATTTTATTTGAAGGTGGTTTACAAACAAATTGGAGTGATCTGAAACCAGTAATGAAGCCATCATTGTCATTAGCAACGCTCGGTGTCGTACTTACATCAGCGATTGTAGCGGTGGCTGCAAAATACATACTACAAATTGATTGGACTCTTGCAATGCTATTTGGGGCGATTGTTGGATCTACGGATGCGGCAGCAGTTTTTGCTGTATTAAAAGAACAACCGATAAAGAAGAGAATTGGAACAACACTTGAGGCCGAATCTGGATCAAATGACCCAATGGCTGTTTTCTTAACAGTTGCAATGATTGAATTAATAACGAATCCTAGTACAAATATTTTTTGGTTAATCATAACATTCTTTTTACAAATTGGTCTTGGACTACTTCTTGGCTTGTTATTAGGAAAAATTGCGGTCATGGCAATAAATAAGATTAACTTAGATTCAAGTGGTTTATACCCGATTTTTGCTATTTCTTTCGCACTATTAACATATGGTTTAACCTCTGCTTTAAATGGAAGTGGCTTGTTAGCTGTGTATGTATTAGCCATCGTTATGGGAAATGCTGAAATTGCCTATCGCTTTTCTGTATTCCGTTTCTCTGAAGGTTTTGCTTGGATGATGCAGATTCTAATGTTTGTTATTTTAGGATTACTCGTTTTCCCATCTGAACTATTTCAATGGAACATCATCTTCCAAGGTGTAACGTTATCGATTATTTTAATGCTGATTGCACGTCCAATTGCAGTGGCTATTTCAACTATCTCTATGCATTATACAAAGAAAGAACTAATCTTTTTATCATGGGCGGGTTTGAAAGGTGCAGTACCAATTGTTTTAGCAACCTTTCCTTTACTTGCTGGAGTGGAAGGTAGTCAGCAAATTTTCAATGTTGTCTTTTTTATTGTACTAACGAGCTGTCTTATTCAAGGGACGACAATAGCTCCTTTGGCCCAAAAATTAGGATTATTTGGTCCTAAGAAAACAACTCCGATTCATACGTTAGAGTTGATATCATTAGGAAAAGCTAATGCTGAAATGATTGAGTATGAAATAGAAGAAGATGCTGAAATTGTTGGTAAAACATTAAACGATATTTCCTTTCCGAAAGACACACTCGTGAATGCGATAATTAGAGAGGAACAGCTAGTTACACCAACAGGTGATACAGTAATTTCAGCTGGTGATTTTCTTTATATGCTAACATCCCGTTCAAGTAAAAAATCGTTACGATTGTTATTGAGAAGAAAATCTTAAACATCTAGTGAAATTATCGAAAAAGAATTATAAATAGCGTGTGCGTGTTTTTCCAAAATGTTCTATACTAGAGTAGTAAAAATCTTTAGGAAAAGGACTGATATCAATGGCACGTATTACATGTGATTTTTTTTCCGAAACACTTATGTTAAATACATCGATGACAGTAATTTTACCAGAGCAAACAGCTAATCAAATAGGCATGCAAAACAATAAAAGACAGGACCAAAAGCATCCAACGCTTTATCTATTGCATGGGCTTAGTGATGATCATACAATCTGGACGCGTCGTACTTCGATTGAACGTTATGTAGCTGAATTAGGAATAGCGGTAGTAATGCCAAATGTTGATCATAGTTTTTATACCGATATGACGTATGGCAAAAATTATTGGACATTTATATCAGAAGAGTTGCGTAGGATTGCGCGCTCGTTTTTTCCATTATCTGACAAACGAGAAGATAATTTTATTGCCGGATTATCTATGGGTGGTTATGGAGCAATGAAATGGGCTTTAAATAAACCGGATCAATTTGCAGCGGTAGCAACGTTATCTGGTGTATTAGATATTGCTAGTCATGTTGCTAATCAACAAGAACCTAATCCAATGGCTGCAACATTATATAACGCTTATGGAGACCAGGATTTAAAGAGAACGATGCATGATGTGTTGGATTTAATCAAGAAAATAGATGCCTCAGATGGTGAGAAACCTAAAATCTATCATGCGTGTGGCACAGAGGATTTCTTGTATAATGATAATTTACTATTTAAAGAAGTTTGTGATCAAACTGATTTAGATGTCGTTTCAACTTTTGATAGTGGTTCACATGAGTGGGGGTATTGGGATTATCATATCCAACGTGTATTGAAATGGTTACCTTTAAAATAATTTAATACATATAAACTTTTTATTAGCTGATCCAACTAGTTTATATGAGAGCGTCTAACTTATTAGTTAGATGCTTTTTTGGATATAATACCCAAAGGGCTTTCTTACATAAATAGACTAGAGAAAGAAGGGATACTGTTTGAAACAGATTTATAGCGACATGATTGAATTTAGAGGTTCTCATTATGATTTTGGTCTAATACAAGCGAAAGAATTAAAGGATTCTTTATATATTAAAAATCGTCTAAAACAGTGGAAAACAAGAAAACCGCGTTTTTCAATTGATATAGAGGAAGCAAAAACGGCGATTAAATCAATTTCACCAAAAATATGGTTTGAACTAGAAGGTCTTCGGGATGGTTTAGAATGGCCAATCGAAAAAGTTCTGCATGAATTTGGTGGATATCGGCTTGATTATGAACGTTCCGGTTGTTCTGTAATGACAGGTGATGGCTATCTTGTACGTAACTATGACTATCATCCAAAAACATATGATGGTCGTTTTGTCTTTTATCAACCTGTTGATAAAGGGTATGCGACGATGGGCGCGAGCCAGCGAATTACAGGTCGTTCTGACGGTATTAACGAAAAGGGCTTAGTGATGGGTTATAATTTTATGCACCGAAAAAAGCCAGGTGAAGGTTTTATTTGTGGTATGATTGGTCGTTTTGTTTTAGAAACATGTGCGACCGCCTTGGAAGCAATAGCGTTACTAAAAAAAATACCGCATCGCCATTCATTTAGCTATATTCTGTATGACAAGATTGGAAAAACATATGTTGTAGAAGCAACACCTCGTAATGTATTTGTTAGAGAATCAACAATATGTACCAATCATTTTAAGACAATGGAAGAGGAGAATCGTCATTATTTAGTTGATTCTAAACGGAGAGAAATGATACTTGCAAAAGAAGCGGATTCAGGATTAAGTGCAAAGCAAGCATTTCAGTTATTAAATGGTCGTCAGCGTGGAATTTTCTCGGATGAATATCGTAATTGGGCAGGAACGATACACACTACTGCTTACTTTCCAAATGATTTAAAGGTATGGATAGCACTTGGTGCTGATCAAGATCCAACAGAAGTAGACTTTGAAAAGTGGTTACAAGGGATAGTGCTGTCCATAAATCATGTTACAGGTGAGGTTGATACAGCTATACCATTTGCACATATGGATGAAGGAGCACATTGGCAACACAAAAAAAACGAACCAGATTAATCTGGTTCGTTTTTTATTTAATAGCTGTTATTAGTTTTTTTCAACGTTAGCAGCTTGTGGTCCACGGTTGCCTTCTTCGATGTCGAATGTTACAGTTTGACCCTCTTCAAGTGTCTTAAAGCCTTCGCCTTGAATTGCAGAGAAGTGAACGAATACATCGTCTTGTCCTTCTACTTCGATAAATCCAAAACCTTTGTCTGCGTTAAACCATTTTACTGTTCCTTGTGCCATATTACTTTTCCTCCTAGTGTGGATCGTCCACACAATGTATTACTATTCTTGCTCATGCATCAAAACGAAAACTTTCACGTTGCTAGTTACTTGAAGTGTTTTGTCGAACAAAATAGCTAAGTTCATTATAACAAGTGATTTTCCAAAAAGCAATGTTTTGTAAGAAAAAAATAAAAGGAATTTTTCAAAATACAAAGAAATTAATCTTTAATTGGCTATAATACTTGATAGATAGGACGATTGTATGTAGTATAGACAAAGGAGTTTTTTATTAATAAGGTTTAAAAGAGGGGTAACTATGAGCGATAAATATTCCATATATGGATTGACACAAGATAAGCTTACAGAGTGGCTAGTTGACCGTGGGCAAAAAAAGTTTCGGGCATCACAAGTTTGGGATTGGTTGTATAAAAAACGTGTGACAACGTTTGAAGCCATGACAAATCTTAATGAAGAAAGTATCGCTTTATTAAAAGCTAATTTTTATATAGAGTCTTTGACAGAAGATTTAAAACTAGAATCAAAAGACGGAACGATCAAGTTCTTATTTAAACTGGAAGATGGTAACTTGATTGAAACGGTATTAATGCGTTTTTCCTATGGTTTATCGGTTTGTGTCACAACGCAAGTAGGCTGTAATATTGGTTGTACATTTTGTGCAAGTGGTTTACTAACGAAAAATCGTGATCTCTCGGGTGGAGAGATAGTAGAACAAATTATGAAAGTACAACATCATTTAGATAAATTAAATAATGGTGATCGCGTTAGTCATATTGTTATTATGGGAATTGGTGAGCCGTTTGATAATTATGATAATACAATGGATTTCTTACGTGTTGTCAATGACCAACAAGGTCTATCAATTGGTGCAAGACACATTACGTTATCTACAAGTGGATTAGCACATAAGATTCGCGACTTTGCGAATGAGAATTTCCAAGTTAACTTGGCGGTTTCTTTACACGCTCCAAATGATGAACTACGTACACGCATTATGAAAATTAACAAAGCATTCCCGCTTGCGAAGTTAATGGATGCAGTTGATTATTATTTAGAGAAAACAAATCGACGAATTACGTTTGAATATATTTTGCTGAAAGATATTAATGATCATCAAGAAGAAGCTGTGCAGTTAGCAAAACTTTTGAAAAATAAACGCCATTTATCCTATGTCAATTTGATTCCATATAATCCTGTTGAGGATAACCAATATGATCGTAGTGAAAAAGATGCCATCGTATCTTTTTATGAAACACTATTAAATGCTGGAATCAACTGTGGTGTTCGTGTTGAACAAGGTTCCGATATTGATGCAGCATGTGGACAATTACGTAGTAAGCAAATGAAAAAGGCCAATTAATAGTAACCACACTTCGAAGTTTAAAGAAGTGTGGTTTTTTTTAAACCATAATGCTTTATTCCGATTAAACAAGTGTGTATAATAAGAATAAAAGGGGATGAAGAGATGACTATTCCAAAACCATTAGTCCAATTAAATCAATCTTTCATCGTTACTACCGTTATCATCGCATTAATCTTCGTTAAGTCGCTGTTACTTTTACCATTTATAATTGGCGTATATACATTAGCTACAAAACAAAACCCAATTATTCTTTTTGGCAAAATGTTTTTAAGAAAACCAGTAACTAGCTATCAACAAGAAGATAAGGAACAGCAAATCTTCAATCAATGGATAGCAACGATATGTTTAGGAGTATCGCTCTTATTTTTTACTATTAATTTAAATGTTTTAGGATATGTTTTTAGTCTCATGGTTGTATTAGCTGCAGGAATTGCTTTAATGGGATACTGCATTGGTTGTACAATTCGTTATCGCTATATGATGTGGAAATATAATCGTTCCAAAAAACAGTCTGCTTAACTGACATGTTATTGAAAATATGTCTAAATATATAAAGAAAAGGCCAAATCACTAGTGATTTGGCCTTTTCTTTTGCATGTTTCCCACTAGAGTTTAACCATTATTATTGCTCCAGTTTAGAATTGAGTGAATGTATTTTTACGTACATGTGGATAAACTTCTCGGCCCGCAATGGTATTTATGATTTGAATATTACGGTCTACCGCTAATCCTAGATTTGTCGCTCCGGTACCATGTGAATGTTCTAAATTTGTTACTGTGAAGAAGCGAGCTGGTTGCTCCTGTTTAAAAACAAGTTGATAATCTCTTGTTACTTGATAATGTTTATCATCTTCCCAAACAATTTTATCTTTAAAACGTTCAAAGAACCAAACAGGTATATTGGGTTTGTACCCAGTAGCTAGTATGATTTTATTACTTGTATAAGTGGATTGTTTATCCTCTTGCCATTGATGACACAACAATTGATAGTTTTTATCTTTTGCTGTGATACGCTTTATTTCTGTAAGTGGCTGAATGGTGACGTTTGGGTTATTGCCTCCGACCGATTGATGATAAAGCAGTTCATAAATCTTATGTAAAGTAGACTGATCAATACCCTTCCGTAGTTGACTCAGTTCATCCAATGCCTTCATTCGTTCTTTATAAGATAGGGCATGAAAATAATCTACATAATCGGGCGTGAATACTTCTTGTCCAATTTTCGATGCATCTAATTGAAACAAACCAGCAGATCGAGTGATCCATGAGAGATGATAGTGATGGAATTTCTGTTCATGAAGCAAATCATAAAAAACCTCTGCAGCGCTTTGACCTGAACCGATAATCGTAATTGATTTTGCAAGTTGGGTTTCTGATTTGTAGTCTAAATAATTATTCGTATGATAGACATCTGCTGAAGATAAGTTTTCCGTACCCTCTAGAACAAGTGGCTTACTTCCTGTTCCCAACACGACATGTTTTGCTTGATAACATTTCACTTTGTCCTCATTCCAATGCTTCACTTTAACAATGTAATATGTATGATGATCTATCACATCAATCACTTCAGAGTGAAAGTAACAATTTGGTAATTGCTCAGCTACCCAGCGTCCATAGGAATCATATTCTTGCCTTGGTATAGTGAATTTCTGAAAAAAGTAAAAGGGATAAAGCCTATTTTGCGCGTGCAAGTAATTTAAAAATGTGTATTGGCTTTTGGGATTAGCGAATGTTACAAGATCGGCAAGAAACGAAACTTGTAAGTCTGTCCCATCGATTAGCATCCCAGGATGCCAGTGAAATTCAGGCGTTTGATCGAAAAATAGCGCATCTAATTCTGACTGTTCATCTATGAGTGCTGCTAATCCAAGATTATAGGGGCCGATACCAATGCCAATAAAATCTAAGGTAGTAGTTTGCATCCGGAAAACCTTCTTTCATTTATAAGTATAATATTTATATACCCGTAACGTTATGTGATCAATCAAACGTCGCTTAATAATTATATATAGTCACATGAAGCAGCGTTCGTAAAATGTAATCATGATTTTAAACCACTATCGTTGGATATTTATGTTAATATTAATTCACCAAAAGATTATCAGGGAGGAATTTGAATATGGAGATCTATCAAGCCACGAGTGAAGATTTAGAAGGAGTAGCAAATTTATTTAATGATTATCGTGTATTTTATCAACAAAAATCAGATATAGAAGGTGCTAAGTCTTACATTAAAAAACGTTTAGAAACCAAGGATTCTGTTATATTTATTGTGAAAGCTAAACAAAAATATCTAGGATTCACACAACTATATCCGACATTTTCTTCCATATCTATGGCTAGAGCGTGGATTTTAAATGATTTGTTTGTAGATGGAGAAGCAAGAAAGCAAGGTATAGGAGAAATGCTTTTGCAAAGGGCGAAAGAGTTTGTCAGTGAAACAGGTGCTAAAAGTATAAGCCTGAGTACAGCGCCAGATAATTATTCGGCTCAAAGGTTATATGAAAAAAATGGTTACATACGTGATACGGAATTTTATCATTATGAATTAATTTTGACTAAGTAACTGTTTGAGACGTTATCCAATAAAATAGACCAATATAAAATAGTAAAACCTGATTTCAATTTTTGGTGAGAAATCAGGTTTTACTATTGAAAGCTTGATTGGATTCAATAGTCATTTAGAGATGAATTAATGTCTGGATCAATAAATTGTGCATACGTTTGCTTTAAAATCCATATATATTAAAGTTAAAGGAGGAAGCATTGTGATACGTGAGCCAGTTCCCCACAAGTTCGTTATGAAATAATAGGATAAAAAAAGCCAATTAATTATTAATGTAAGCGTTTAAATTTTTTTAAAAAGTTATTGCTTTATAAAAAGGCCTATGGTATTGTTTGTTTATACAAGTTAATGCAAACGATTGCTTAAATTGAATAACAAAGCAATTAATGCAAGGGAATCACAAAATTCTACATTAATTTGTAAAACGCTTTCTTTAATAAATAATAAAGGGGAGATTTACAATGAAGAACAAAAAATTTCTGTTTTTATCTCTAGCTTTCGTATTAAGTATTTTGCTAGCTGCTTGCGGGTCCGAAGATAGTAGTTCTGGTGACACGGAAACAGCAGAAGGAGATAAAGTAAGTATTGAGATATTCCAAGGGAAAGTAGAGTTTAAAGATCAATTCGAAGATTTAGTCGCTAAGTATGAAGAAGAAAACCCAAATGTTTCAATTACAGTTGAAACTGTAGGTGGGGGAACTGATTATGCGCCAGTGCTAAAGTCAGCATTTTCTTCGGGTGATGCACCAGATATTTTTAATGTTACTGGTCCACAGGATGTAATCGATTATAAAGAATACTTAACAGACCTTTCTGATACAGCAGCAGCTCAGGCCGCTCTTGAGGGTACACTGACGGCAGTTACAGATGGTGATCAAATTCTTGGCTTACCATTTAATCAAGAAGGCTATGGTTTAGTTTATAATAAACGAATTTTTGAAGAAGCAGGTGTTAATGCAGAGGAGATACTCACTTTTGAAGATTTAGAAGAGGCTGTCAAAACAATCGATGGTATGAAAGAAGAACTAGGCATAGAAGGTGTGTTTGCATTACCTGGTAAAGAAGCATGGGTTATGGGTGATCATTTAGCAAATGCGTTTTTAGCACCTGAATTTAATAATGATATTATGGAAGCGTTTAATGCTGAAACAGTAACATTTGAAAGAGGAGATGAAATGAAGCGTTTCCTTGATTTACAAGCTGAATATTCTGTTGGACCTGTTTTAAGTCTAGATTATTCACAACAAGTCGAAGAGAACTTTTCGCTTGAACGTGTAGCGATGATTCAACAAGGTAACTGGGTTTACCCATCTGTCCAACAAATGGATGAAGAGTTAGCGCAAAACATTGGTATGTTACCAATTCCAGTTGAGGGATTAGAGGGACGCCTTCCAGTTGGCGTACCAAATAACTGGGCAGTTAATAATGAAGGTTCAGAAGCGGAAATTCAAGCATCTAAGGATTTCTTAGATTGGATGTATACATCTGAAGAAGGAAAGAGAGCAGTATTAGAAGACTTTAAATTCATTCCAGCTTATGAAGGTTATGATACAGAGATGATCTCAGATCCACTTTCAAAAGACGTCTATACGTATTCTGAAGCAGGTAATACAATTGGATGGATCTTCGGCGGATATCCAAGTAATCCATGGGGTACAGACGTAATGGGATCAAACATGCAACGTTATTTAGCTGATGACATGACATGGGAAGAAGTAGTAGAAGATTCGATTGCTAAATGGGAAGAAAAGAGATAGGTAACTAACATATAGAATCAAGCGATGTATATACATCGCTTGATATTTTCATACAAACGGAGGGGATCAACATGCGAAATCGTGATCTAGCTTTTTGGTTATTTTTAACACCTGTTTTATTAGGGTTAGGTTTAGTGGTAATTGTTCCATTGATTTATGGTACGATATACTCCTTTACGAATTGGAATGGTTTAACAGCTGATAAATTTGTTGGATTAGAACATTACATTAATCTATTTCAAGATAAAGGTTTTTTAAACTCGATTTGGTTCACGATAAAGTTTTCGGTTGTAACGGTATTTTTACTTAATTTTTTTGGTTTAAGCTTAGCATTACTTGTAACACGAAAACTAAAGTCTGCTAATTTTTTACGAACAATCTTTTTTATGCCTAACTTAATTGGTGGTTTAATACTAGGTTTTATCTGGCAGTTTATTTTCGTTAGTGTATTTGATGATGTCGGACAATTATTAGGAGTTGAAAGTTTACAAGGTTGGCTAGCGACAACTGCTACCGGTTTTTGGGGCTTAGTTATTTTAACTGTATGGCAAATGTCTGGTTATATTATGATTATTTACATTGCTTATTTACAAAACATTCCAAATGAATTAATCGAATCCTCTAAGATAGATGGTGCAAATAGTTTCCAACGTTTCAGAAGTATTACGTTTCCATTAGTTGCTCCAGCTTTTACAGTTAGTATGTTCTTGACACTATCAACATCATTTAAAATGTATGATCAAAACTTATCATTAACAAATGGTGGACCATTCGAATCAACGCAAATGGTAGCGATGAATATTGTTCGGACAGCATTTGGAGCTAATGAAATGGCTTATGGACAGGCTAAAGCAGTCGTATTCTTCATTATTGTAGCGGTAATTTCATTAACACAAGTGTATTACAACAAGAAACGGGAGGTTGACATGTAATGAAGCATAAGAGAAAAAAATATCTTGGAGAAATAGTAGCAGTATTACTTGGTTTAATCTGGCTTTCCCCGTTTTATTTAATGCTTGTTAATGCATTTAAATCAAAAAGAGAAATCTTTACTGATGTTTTAGGTTTACCAGAAGGTCTAGAAACAACCAACTTTGTTGAGGCGTTTGTTGATTTAGACTTTATTAACTCCTTAATGAATTCGTTAATTGTGACAGGTGTAAGTATTGCCATTATTGTGTTTTTCTCTTCTATGGCAGGTTATGCTTTAGCGCGAAATAAAAGTAAACTAAGTGGACTGATTTTGCTTCTTTTTGTTGGTGCGATGTTAATCCCGTTCCAATCTGTAATGATTCCATTGGTTGCACTATTTGGGAAGGTTGAATTGCTAAATCGCTTTGGACTCGTTTTCATGTACTTGGGTTTTGGTTCTAGTTTATCTATTTTCTTATACCATGGTGCAATGACTGGAATTTCACGCTCACTAGATGAGGCAGCGATTATCGATGGTGCAAATAAATTCCAAACATTTCGTTATATTATCTTTCCGTTATTAAAACCAATCTCGATGACAGTTGGTATTTTAAATGTCATATGGATCTGGAATGACTATCTCTTACCATCTCTTGTGTTAAGTGAGAGTAATGCGACGATCCCATTGAAAATGTTCTATTTCTTTGGTCAGTATACAAAACAATGGCATTTAGCCTTAGCTGGTTTAACGATTGCTATTATTCCAGTAGTTATTGGTTATTTCTTCGCACAGAAACAAATCATTGCAGGAGTAGCAGAGGGTGCTGTAAAATAACAGTATTAACTAATTGAATTTAGTAGTAAGTAGGTGAAGAGATGGCAGTTACAATAAAAGATGTAGCTAAAGAGGCGAATGTGGCAACTTCAACGGTTTCACGTGTTATTTCAGATAGTCCTAATATTAGTGAAAAAACAAAGCGAAAAGTACGCAAAGTAATGGAGGAAATGGGTTACTATATTAATTTAAACGCGCGTGTTTTAGTACAACAGTCTACACAAAACATTGGAATTGTGATGAAAAACTCAACGATTGAGTCCTTGCATGATCCATTCTTTCCAGTAGTGTTACAAGGTATTAGTTCTTATGCGAACAAGCAAGACTTTAGTATTAGTATAACTACCGGTGATACCGAAGAAGCGATTTTACATGATGTAGAGAAGATGGTGCAAGGGAAACGTGTAGATGGCATGGTGGTTACTTATTCGAAAGAGAATGATAAGGTAGTACCCTATTTATTAAAATGTGGAATTCCCTTTGTAGTAGTTGGTAAGCCAGTTGTACACACAAACGAAATCATGTACGTCAATAATGATAATGTTCTAGCAGCAAAAGATGCGACAGAACACCTTATAAAATTAGGACATGAAAAAATAGCCTTTATTGGTGGAGATAATGAATTCGAAGTTTCCATTTCAAGATTAAGAGGTTACCAAGAAACAATGCAATTACATGCACTCAAGCTGAATGAATCATACGTTAAAGAAGCGCCAAGTTCGGATTGCATAGAAAGAATTGTTACTGAATTGTTAGCATTGCCAGATCGGCCAACCGCTATTATAGGAACAGATGATTTAACTTCGTTGCATATTATGTCTGTATTAAGAAAAAAGCATGTCCATGTTCCAGAAGACATTAGTTTGATTAGCTTTAATAATACGATGGTTGCACAATTATCGAACCCTAGTTTAACATCAATTGATACGAATGTTTTTCAACTTGGCTATGAAGCGGCGCGTTGTCTAATTGAGGAGATTAAAGAACGGTCAACCTATGCAAAAAGTGTCATTATACCAACTAAGATAGAGATAAGAGATTCCACTGCACCTATTTAAAATAAAGGCAATTTTTTTTAATAGATAAAGCAAACGTTTGCTTATGATTTGCATAAAAGTGTCATGATGTAGGTGATTAAAGGAGTAGAGACTTATGAATACAATGATGAGCGGACTTTTCAGAATAACGGAATGGATTATGCGATTTTCGGTCGTAAATCTATTATGGCTAGCCTTTAATTTGCCAATTGTTTTGTTACTAGTAAGTGCAATCTATACAGAAGGAGCCTTTCCGTACTTCTTTTATATACCAATCATAATCCTCGCGCCATTTCTTTTCTTTCCAGCAACAACAGCGATGTTTGCAATGGTAAGAGATTGGATTATGGAACAAGAACAAAAATCTCTTATTAGTAGCTATTGGAAGTATTATCAGACAAATTATAAAAACAGTTTGATTAGTGGTTTAGTATTAACGTTGATTTGGACGGTCCTAATTGTTGACTTTTATTTCTTCCAGCAGACAAATGTTATTTTATTTTTCACATTTATCTTATTTGGGATTGTTTTATATGTCTATACACTTATCTTTTTCGCAGTACTTGTGCACTATGACATTGCGTTAAAAGCAGTGTTTAAAAATTCCTTTTTACTCACATTAGGCAGTCCAATTCTTTTTCTTGCGGTACTAGTTACCAGTGTAATTATTTTATATGTAAGTATTAATGGCTTACTTTTTTTATTTCTATTCTTTACTGGTAGTTTGATCGCTTTTATTACCTTCTCAGCATTTTACCGTCTATATATGAATTTGAGTAAATAATATAGAGAGAAATAAGGTAATTAATTTTGTGAAAATCATTCCCAATAATAAAATTTTGGAGGGGTTAGATGCCTAAACAATGGTGGAAAGAAGCAGTAGTTTATCAAATTTACCCAAGAAGTTTTAACGACAGTAATAAAGATGGTATTGGTGATTTAAAAGGTATTACAGAGAAACTTGATTATCTTGCAAAACTAGGCATTGAGGTGATTTGGTTATCTCCGGTATATCAATCACCAAATGATGATAATGGTTACGATATTAGTGATTATCGTGCCATCATGGATGAATTCGGTACACTGGAAGATTTTGATGAAATGGTAACGGAAGCTCACAAACGCTCTATAAAAATCATGATGGATCTCGTTGTTAATCATACATCGGATGAACACGAATGGTTTGCCTCTTCACGTTCATCAAAAGACAGCGCTTTCCGTGATTATTATATTTGGAAACCGGCTAAGAAGGATGGAATGCCACCAACAAATTGGGGTGCAGCATTCGGAGGCAGTGTGTGGCAATATGATGAGAAATCGAATGCATACTATCTTCATCTATTTAGTAAAAAACAACCAGATTTAAATTGGGAAAACAAAGATGTCCGTCATGAAGTGTATAGCGTAATGACCTACTGGTTGGATCGTGGTGTAGATGGGTTCCGAATGGACGTTATAAATATGATCTCTAAAGATCAACAGTACCCAGAAGGAGAAATGGTAGAGACTGGTTATAGTGATGGCTCACCATACTATTTGAATGGGCCTCGGATTCATGAATTTTTACAAGAAATGAATCAACAAGTATTAAGTAAATATGACACGATTACGGTAGGTGAGATGCCTGGCGTTAATGCTGAACAAGCACGTTTGTATACTGGTGAGAATCGAAATGAACTAAATATGGTTTTTCATTTTGAACACGTAGATATAGGAAGTGGGAAGTTTGGTAAATGGACGCCACAACCATGGCAACTAACTGAATTGAAAACAATCTTTTCGCGATGGCAAGAAGGTTTAGAAAGAGATGGTTGGAACAGTTTATATTGGAGTAATCATGATCAACCACGAGCTATTTCGAGATTTGCGAATGACTCTGAGGAGTATCGTGAGGTCTCAGGTAAAATGTTGGCAACCTGTTTGCATATGCTAAAAGGTACACCCTATATATATCAAGGGGAAGAGATTGGAATGACGAATGTTGCGTTCGAAACAATTGATTCATACCGTGATATTGAAACAATAAATGCCTATCTAGATTACACAAAGAAAGATCTATTAAGTGAACAAGAAATGATTCAAGCAATTCATGCACGTAGTCGTGATAATGCACGGACGCCAATGCAATGGTCGAATGCGTTAAATGCTGGATTCACCGAAGGGAAACCATGGATTCCGCTTAATCCAAACTATCCATTTATTAATGCGGATAAAGCACAATCAGATTCGAATTCTATTTTTTATTATTACCAACAATTAATAGCATTACGAAAAAAACATCCAGTTATTGTCCATGGCAAATATGAATTATTACTCGATGATGATGAACAAATCTATGCCTATACAAGAAAATGGAAGGAAGACACGTTACTTGTTATCTGTAATTTTTCTAGTGAGTCCGTAAGCTTTCATCTTCCAAAGCACATATCATTTAATGAGAAAAATATATTACTAGCAAACTATGATGTAAGTGAAAAAGATCCAATAGAGAACATTACTTTAAAAGCCTACGAAGCACGAGTGTACAACTTAAGATAAAGGATTAGAGGGGGACGATCATGAATAAGAAGTGGTGGAAAGAAGCAGTAGCCTATCAGATTTATCCAAGAAGCTTTATGGATTCAAATGGTGATGGGATTGGAGATATCCAAGGTGCCATTCAAAAGCTTGATTATTTAAAAAATCTTGGTATTGATGTAATCTGGATGAGTCCAATTTACCAATCACCAAATGATGATAATGGTTACGACATAAGTGATTATCAGGATATTATGGATGAGTTTGGGACAATGGAAGATTTTGATCAATTACTAGAAGAGACACATAAACGAGGGATGAAAATCATTATGGACTTAGTGATAAACCATACATCTGATGAACATCCATGGTTTATTGAATCGCGTTCTTCTAAAAATAATGCCTATCGTGATTATTATATATGGAAAAAAGGTGAAAACGGGAAAGAACCAAATAATTGGGAGTCGATTTTTAATGGATCTGCCTGGGAGTATGATGAAAAAACAAATGAATATTTTATGCATGTATTCTCTAGAAAACAGCCAGATTTAAATTGGGAGAATAAAGCGGTAAGAGATGAATTATACAAGATGGTAAATTGGTGGTTGGATAAAGGTATAGACGGTTTTAGAGTCGATGCCATCTCCCACATAAAAAAAACAGAAGGGTATCCTGATATGCCTAACCCGAATAAGTTAACATATGTACCATCATTTAAAGGACATATGAATCGACCAGGTATTGATACATTTCTTAGTGAATTTGCAGAAAAGACACTCCATCATTATGACATTATGACTGTCGGCGAAGCGAATGGTGTGAAAGTAGAAGACGCTGATCAGTGGGTTGGAGAAACTAAAGGTTACTTTAATATGATTTTTCAATTTGAACATTTAGATTTATGGGGAAAAGGTTCATCGAATGGACTAGATATTCATGCATTTAAAGAAACACTAACCAAATGGCAAACTGGTCTTGATGGAGTTGGATGGAATGCGCTATTTCTAGAAAACCATGATCAGCCAAGATCAGTCTCCACATGGGGAAATGATACTAATTTGCGTCAAACTTCAGCAAAGGCTTTGGCAACCTTATATTTCCTCATGCAAGGCACGCCATTTATCTATCAAGGACAAGAAATAGGCATGACAAATGTTCAATTTGATTCAATTGATGAGTATAACGATATCGCAATAAAAAATCTCTATAAAAAAGAACGAAAAGAAGGGAAATCGCATCAGAAAGTAATGGAAGTGATTTGGAAGAGTGGTCGTGATAATTCGCGGACACCGATGCAATGGTCAAGCGCGAATAATGCTGGTTTTACAACAGGCAAACCATGGCTCAAAGTTAACCCGAATTATGCTGACATAAATGTCGAACAAAACTTAGAAGATCCGAACTCCATCTATCATTATTACAAGAAATTGATCACACTACGACGATCTAGTGAGACGTTACTATATGGTAGCTATGATTTAATAGGAGAAGAACATGACTACGTGTATGCATACACAAGAACACACGATGATAATACCGTATTGATTACAGTGAATTTATTTGAAAGTGAAACAACGATCACGTTACCAGATGAATTTAAAAATAAAGAACGGTCATTATTGCTTAGTAATTATAAGGTTCAGGAAAGCAATACTACAACCTTATCATTACAACCTTACGAAGCGAGAGTGTATCAATTAAAGTAAAAAGTAAAAAGGATCTATCCAACTCTGGATAGATCCTTTTCGTGATTCAACAAACCTTGACAACTTTATTTAACAGCACCATCAGCTATACCTTTAATAATGTACTTTTGTAAGAACATATATAAGATAATTATTGGAATAATCGCTAACACTAACGCAGCTAATGCTAAATGCCATTGTGTTGAATACTCACCAAAGAAATAAAAAGTTTTCAAAGGAATCGTATACATTCCTTCTTTATTTATTACTATGGATGGTAAGAGATAATCATTCCAAAACCAAATTGCATTTAGTACGATAACCGTTACCGTTGTTGGACGTAACATGGGGAGGATGATATAGCGATATACTTGAAATCTATTACATCCATCAATAATAGCTGCTTCATCAAGAGAGGTTGGAATACCCCTTAGAGCCCCAAAGAAGAGGAAAACAGCTAAACTAGACCCTAGCCCTAAGTACATAATGGAAATTCCAAAACGATTTAACATATCGAAAGAACCAAAAATGGATACTAAGGGAATCATAATTGCTTGGAATGGGACCAACATCAAGATTGCAAACAAAAAGTAAATAAGTGTACTCGTTTTCGTTTTCCTTCTAGATAGTGCATATGCTGCCATAGAAGAGAAAATAACAATTAACAATATACTAAAACCTGTTATAAAAACAGAGTTTAAAAAGCTTCTTACGAAATCGAGTTGTATAAAAGCTTCAGGATAATTGGCTACAGTTCCGTCATTAGGTAGTCCTAACGTATTCGTGAAGATTTCTCCTTTTGTTTTAAAGGAGTTGACGATCACTAAATAAAACGGATAAATCCAAATTACTGAAGTTATAAAGCCTAGAAATAAATAGATATATACAGATAGCTTCTGCTGTTTCATTACAAATCGACCTCTCTTTTACGTGTAATATAAATTTGTAAGACAGATATTATTGTAATAATCACCAAAAAGATAACAGCTTTAGCTTGGGCATAACCCATTTCCTGAATTTTAAAAGCTGTATTATAAATGTTCATTGTCGCCATTTCGGTCGAGCTAAAAGGCCCACCAGCAGTTAGTGCCATATTTTGATCATACACTTTAAAGGCATTTGAAAGTGTCAAGAACATACTAATTGTGAATGCTGGTGCAACTAAAGGAAATTTAATCTTCCAAAATTTCTGCCAAGCATTCGCACCATCAATCGTGGAAGCTTCTAATAATTCTTCTGGCACATTATTCAAAAACGATATATAAATAACCATTATATAGCCACTCATTTGCCATACAAATAAGATAACTAAACCCCAAAAGCCGGTATTTGTATCTGATAACCATCCATTAAAGGCATCAATTCCTGTAATTTCTCCTATACTCGCAAAAGCTTTTAAAAAGATAAACTGCCAGATAAAACCTAAAATGATGCCACCTATTAGATTTGGCATAAAGTAAATAGTTCTGAATAAGGTACTAGTGATTTTGCTGAACTTTTGTGTAACTAATAATGCAAAACCAAGTCCTAGTGCGTTAATACCAATTACAGATGCTATTGAAAACCCTGCTGTAAATAGCATACTATCCCAGAATTGTCCATCGCTTATTAATCTTGTATAGTTGTCTAATCCAATAAAGGCAGCAACTTGAAAACCGTTATATTCTGTGAAAGAGTAGTAGATACCTTGAATAAACGGGATGATTATGACAAGTGTAATTGCTAATAAACAAGGAATTAAAAACATCCAATAAGAACTTTTTTTGAAAGTCACGAATATCCAACCTTTCTATTTAACGCATAGTGTCGAAAAAAAGTTCGACTCTATCATTTAAATTATCCTGGTTCAATCGTACGTTAAGTGTGATAAACGGACGATTGAACCAGATTAAAATTTCACTTTATCTCATTTTAGAATAGTTTTCTTTTGTCACTTCTTCAAAGTCCTCCCATGTAATGTCACCATTTAGATACTTTTGAAATTCAGGAAAGAGAGCTGTTGAAAAGAATCCATCTGGATATTGGTTATTTGCCCATACACCAGTTTCACCGTTCATTAGCATTTCATAAATAGTTTTAGATACTTCATCTGCTATTGCATCTGTATCATAGCCTTCATGTGCAGGTATATATTTAAAATCACTCATAATTTTCTCTTGACCATAATCAGAGGTGTACATCCAATCCATAAATGCTTTGGATTCTTCGACAGACGCTTCATCTTTGTCACCGTTTATTCCCCAGAACCAAGAGGGACCTGCAATTATTTTACCTTCAGTATCATCTTCCACATACATCGGTAAGATACCAAGCTTTTCACTTGCAAAGCTCTCATCAATGCTGTCTAAGGATGGGATAATCCAGTTACCTTGATGTATAATAGCAACTTGCCCACCTGCAAACATTTCTTCCACTGATGTACTATAATCTAATGATAATATTGGCTGTGCATTGTATTGATTGAACAAGTCAGTATATTCTTTCATTCTACTTCCGTATTCAAGATCTAATTGTTCAGATTCATAAGCTTCAATTACGCTATTGTTAAATTCAGGTGAAGTAAAATGACTTGAAAATTGACTTACAACCCAATCTTCTTTTCCGCTAAAAGCGAACACGGACTCTAAACCAAGTTCTTCTTTTTGGCTATCGATCGTTTCCACAGCCTCGACAAAATCTTGATAAGAACCTATGCTTTCTGGATCTACTCCAGCTTGATTAAATATATCTTTATTAATCATCCAACTATAACCTTCTATATTTAGAGGGATGCCATAAGGCGTGCCATCCAGTGTTGCCCCCTCTAATGTGCCATCAATTGCAGTCTTAGCAGATTCCATTTCAGATACATCAATTAAATAATCTTGATATTTTGCAACATCAGATAGTCCCCCCAATAAAAAGATATTAGGTTCATCGTTTGATGAAAACTTTGCTTGTAATGCTGATGTTGCGTCTTGTCCGCCACCAACCGTAGTTAAATTAATCTTTACATCGGGATTCTCTTCTTCATATTTTGCTATCATTTCTTCTAGTTGATCTTTTGTTTCTACTTTAATATTAAAAATGGATAGTTCAACTTGATCGTTGTTACCGCTTTCAGTATTTGTCGAACAAGCAGATCCTATTAGTAAAAATACTGTCAGTGTAAAAAATAATCCTATTAATCTTTTTTTCATATTAACCCTCCTAAAAGTAATTACCTTCCAGATTTCAAGTGTATCTATACAAATGTTTATCTACAACATGGCCATTGTCTTACTTACAAGGAAAAAAACTATGAATTGCAGAGGAACCTATCACCTCCTAAATATATTATAATAAGTCAACTTTCATACTAGGGCTATAAAAGATTTACAATACAATATTTAATTCATGTGAACCATGAAGCTTAATTTTTACTTCTCCTGAATCTGTTTCTAACTCCCCGCTTGAAATGGAGCTAATCGTATCATATCCTTTAAGCACAATGGAATAATTTAATTCTTTCATATTCGTTTCAATAGCAATATGCTTACCTTTTTTTATAGCTGTGACGTTACCAATTTGCTTACCATCGAGATTGGTAACAGAGGTTTCTGCTAGTAAGTCATCTTTTAGTTCATAAATTGTAAAAGTAACATTTTCAGCAAATTCATAATCAGGTCGATCATTTTTTTCACCTAAAGCTAAAATCGTGTTCTCCTTAACAAATATAGGCATATCAAGGTAATTATACTTTTTGCTTTGCCAAGAACCGCCTTTTACCACGTTACCAGTTAATAAATGTGTCCAGTTACCATCAGGTAAATAGTACGTACCGACACCTTCCTCATTAAAGATAGGAGCGACTAACAATGAATCACCAAACATATATTGTCGATCAAGTACATGTGTGTTTGGATCTTGAGAAAATTCTAGTAACATAGGTCGCATTACTGGGACACCTGTCAGGTGATTATCAACAGATGTACGATAAATGTAAGGCATTAATTTATTTTTTAATTTAGCAAAGTGTTTCGTCACTGCAACAGCTTCTTCATCGTAAAGCCATGGGACACGATACGAAGAGCTTCCATGTAAACGACTGTGACTAGATAAAAGTCCAAAAGCTGTCCATCGTTTAAATAAGTCTGGGCTTGCTGTATTTTCAAATCCACCTATGTCGTGGCTCCAATAACCAAAACCTGAAAGTGAAAGAGATAAGCCGCCACGTAGGCTCTCAGCCATTGATTCATATGTTGCGTCACAATCACCACCCCAATGAACGGGGAATTTCTGACTTCCAACTGTAGCTGATCTTGCAAAAACCACTGCTTCTTGTTCGCCTTTTTCTTTCTTTAATAACTCAAATACCACTTCGTTATATTTATAGGCATAATAATTGTGCATGCGATCTGGATCAGAGCCATCAAAATATGAAACATCTATTGGTATTCTTTCACCAAAATCAGTTTTGAAGCAATCTACACCCATGTCTAACAGTTCTTTCAGTTTCGATTGATACCATTTACAAGCAGCAGGGTTTGTGAAATCAACAATTCCCATGCCAGCTTGCCATAAATCCCACTGCCATACGTCACCATTATTCTTTTTGATTAGGTAGTCCATTTCAGCTGCTTCATCAAATAATGGTGATTTTTCTGCAATATATGGATTAATCCAAACACAAATCTTTAATCCTTTTGCTTTTAAACGTTGTAACATTGATTCAGGATCTGGGAATGCATCCTCATCCCATTTAAAATTACTCCATTGGAATTCTTTCATCCAAAAGCAATCAAAATGAAAAACACGTAATGGTATATCACGTTCTGCCATCCCGTCAATAAAGTGATTGACAGTTTCTTCATTGTAGTCTGTTGTAAATGAAGTGGAGAGCCACAAGCCAAAAGACCAAGCAGGTGGTAACGCTGGTTTACCTGCTAGTTGTGTATAGTTACGTAATATTCCTTTTGAATTGGTACCGCTTACAATATAATACTCTAGCATTTCTCCCTCAACACTAAACTGTGTTTTGGAAACTGCCTCAGCACCTACTTCAAAACTTACATTTTCCGGATGATTAACTAATACACCATATCCACGATTGCTTAGGTAGAAAGGGATGTTTTTATAGGCTTGCTCTGAGCTTGTTCCACCATCTTCATTCCATATATCAACCGCTTGCCCGTTTCTCACAAAAGGGGTAAAGCGTTCACCTAATCCATAAATATATTCCCCAACATTGAGGTTCAATTGACTGCGGATATAACTTTCTTTCTCTGGTCCTTGAACCCAAGCAATCCCTTTTGTATCTAACTGTGTAAGTTTTTTATCGCCATAATAAAATTGAATAGTAAATGGATCTCGTTCGACTCTTACTTTCATATTTCCACTATGAAAGATGGTTTCTTCTGCTCCATTTTCAGTAGTAAAGTTTAATGGAATCGAATTATCAATTAACTCAAAGTTGGGCGTTTTGTTTTTTGCTCCTTTATGATGCCAGGCTCTTACTCGAATTACATCTTCCAATGGTGAAGATAATTGAATCGTAAGGGAAGAAGTGTTTAATGTATCCCCTCTGTCTTTAATAACTTTACATGGTGCATAAAGTGTTAATATGTCCTTCGTTTCCGATGTATCACGAATAACATATGGATGATTAATCGTAAAACCTTCTTTAGTAAGCCAGTATCCATTCGTAAATTTCATTTTGACACCCCATTCATTTGATATTACGTGTATTGAATTATCTACTTCTTTTCCTAACTTTTTTATATACTTTATATTTATAATTATATTGATATTTTAACTCTTTTTATTGCACTATTCTAATATTTAATAACACAATTCTGATATAATGAGCAAAGGGAGGCTACTATATGGATAAATTTATGTTGTTGGAGGATAGGGAACATGGAGATAATATGTTTCCTTTTCGTGTATACACAGTTGATTATTTAGATGGAGATGCAATATTTAACGTACATTGGCACCATGAATTGGAGTTTATTTATGTCGAAGAAGGTAAGATTAACTTACAGGTCGGAACTGAAAATCACACATTAAGAGAAGGGCAAGCTTTTTATATACCAACCGGCCAGCTACATGGTGCCTTTCCGATTGATAAAATACCGTTTAAACTTCATGCCATTGTATTTCATTTTAATTTATTAAGAAGTTTTAGTTACGATCGGATGGAGTCGAATTATTTAGAGCAATTAGAAAATCCAGCTATTTCAAGTGCTGTTAGGTTGTTACCTAATGAAAGTGAAGGGGAGATATTGAAGATTGTAAATAAATTAATAGATGCCTATGTTAATCGAAGACCTAGTTTGGAACTCGTAATTAAGGGATATTTATTTTTATTATTTGCTGAGATGTTTGATAAACAGGTATGGAAGTATAATGATCAAATAAGTTTCAAAGATTCAAATAAAATTACTTTACTAAAAACTGTCTTAAAATACATGAACAAAAATTATAATCAAAAACTTACTGTGCTTGACTTAGCTGCACAAGTTCAAATGAGTGAAGGACACTTTAGTCGATTTTTCAAGTCTTTGGTTCGTATGACACCGATGGAATATTTAAATAAAATAAGAATTAGCAATGCTTGTAAATTGTTACAAAAAACAGATAAAAAAATGATAGAAATTGCAATGGATGTTGGTTTTAATAATCAAAGTTATTTCATCCGCCTATTCAAAAAACAAAAGGGGTGCACACCGATAGCATATAAAAGAAAAAATCCTGCTATTAATCTATCAGAAGATTCCTCACATAGACCTTCTTGAAAAACATGAGAGTTTGTATAATTGAAATAGTGTCATTATCAAAGAAGAAGCACTTAAACATAACAATCAAAAAATCAATTTTATATCTTTTGGGTTTGTCCTACATTAGGAAACAGTTAAGTTATTTGCCTTTTATGACTTAGGTAGCACGAAAATGACTCATGAGATGGGCAATAGAAATAAAGAGTAAAATGGTACATCTTTAATTTTTATATGCTTAGATCAATTGTAAAGAAAGTGAAAGCTATTGCCAAACAATAATGAAAACGTATACAATATAAGAATATGATGCTAAAAATAATGAAAATTACATATCATGAATAACGATTGGCCTTTAAGTTAACTTGTTTCTTGAAAACATATTATTGTTTAATGGATACATTTCGAATTAAGGAATATTTTTTACCAACAGATGTGTGCTCCATGTAGTGTCGTAGTAGTTAAGAAAAAAATTTAGGACTGTGATGACTCGATTAATCGTACAATCGAAACCATTTGCTGATAGGGCAACAAAGAAAGAAAGCTACGTCGGAACAATCATCAACTGTGACGTAACAGAATCTCCTGACCCGCTACTCAAGTGAAATTGACTCCCTTTCCGCAGGCACGGCTTCAGCTAACTCGGAAACAAAGAACGTTACCGAGTGGATCTTCAGCCCGCGCTGTTCCTGCAGGAGTGTCGCCAATTTCATTTGATACGCTAGTTAGGAGAAATAAACAGCAATATTCACTATGAAGAATTAGGTTATCTAGGGAATGAAGCAAGTTTGAAGAAAAACAGTAATTGTAATGTTGAATATAAACAATTGATAAGCTTGTCTAGCTAAAGTGTCATTATTCCATACGCAATCATCATGTAGATTCTGAACTAGCTTTGGAAATATACGTAGACTCCTGTGGGAACAGCGCGGGCTGAAGATCCACTTAGTAAAGCGCTTTTTGCTTTACTAAGTTAGCTGAAGCCGTGCCCACGGAAAGCGGAGTATATTTCCTAAGCGGTATGTTACGTCGCAATTTCTCTCAAATGTGAGGTTTTAAGAGTAATTAGGCTCCAAAATAGTCATTCATTTAAAATAGATAAAAACAAGTAATTTTGTACCCATTACTCTAATTAGGGATGGTGAGAAGAAATGGGATCATTAATAAAGGTACTCATTGTGGATGATGAGTTGTTAATTAGGCAAGGCATCTTACACTATGTTAATTGGGAAAAAGAGGGGTTTGAAATTGTTGGCGAAGCATCCAATGGGGTGGAAGCATTAGCGCTAATTGAAACGCAAAAACCAGCTATCATTATTACGGATATCGTGATGCCGGTTATGGATGGAACTGAATTTATAAAAAAGGTAAAAAAAGAACAGCCCCACATAGATGTGATTGTTTTAAGTAGTTTCAATAACTTTGATTATGTGCGAAGCACGTTTCAAAATGGGGTAGCTGATTATATATTGAAACCGAAACTTGATGGTAAGATATTGCTTGATACACTTAAGCGCGTTGTAACTAACCGTTCACTTTCTAACAATATAGAAACAGCAGATGAAACAATAGATAACCAAAAATCGATAAGTGATCTATTTAAAAAGTTATTAGCGGGTTATGCATCAACAAGTGAGCTAGAGTTGTTAAAAACATCTTTACCAAATGAGATGTGTTGTTTAGTCGAATTAAATGTAACGAGTCAAGACGAACAAACTGCAATCAAACCGTTAGAGCAAATAGAATTTATGGTGCAAGCATTAGAGAAATCGGTTTGCCATTTGCTTGAGAGTACTGAACGAGCGAGTACTTTTATTATAAATTTATCATTTGATGCATATGAGATGCTAATCGCGACGATTACTGATCGTAATCATTTAACAAGTAACTTTACATGGTTAATAACTGAACAGTTTAATCAGGTTGACCAATTACCAGCTATCTATCAAGGTCAATTGGTCGCGATGCGCAAGTATTTATTTTATTTAACGGATGAGCGTGTACTTCGATATAACAACTTGCCTGACAATGTCATACCTGAAGTACCATTTGATTTAAATTACTTTCTTGAATTGTTTAAATATAAAAAGGTAGATGAATCGATTTACTATTTAAATAAACATATTGATTATTTAACAAATGACTATACGAGTGACCGTTCAGCATTTAAATCTTTTTTAGGTAATGTTATTTTTAATGTAATGGTCGTGATGGATCAATTAAAATATGATACTAATGAATTTAAAAAGGATAAATACGAATACTTTAATCAAATTAATAATGCGTATACCGCTGAACAAGCCCGAAAAGCACTTGCTCAGTTTATGCTAGAAATTAAGGCAATTATTTATCAAGCAGATAGTAAAATACAAACAACGAATATGACTGTCTTACTCGCTTATATCGATGAGCATTATTCAGAATCAATTAGTTTAACTGGATTGGCTAAACACTTTCACTTTAATCCGTCTTACTTGTCTGCTTATTTTAGTATGCATCACAACTTGGGGTTTAGTGAGTATTTAACAGGAGTACGTATAGGGAAGGCTAAAGAACTTTTAGAAAATAGCCAAATCTCCATTTCTGATATTAGTGGAATGGTAGGTTATGCCGATCATAGTTATTTTTGCAAAGTATTTAAAAAGAGAGTCAATAAATCCCCTGGTAGTTACCGAAAAGATAGATTGAAATGAGACAGTTTAAATGGATTAAACTAATTGAAAAGAATAACTTATTCATTAAAATATTCTTTGTTACCGTCATTAGTATTACGTTAGTATCATTGTTGATTACAGTTAGTTCAATTCGTATGTCAACGGAGCTTTTTTTAGAGACGTTTAGTATTACAAATTCAAAAATTAATACACAAATACGCTCTCAGTTTGAAGCGTATAGTAATGCGGTAGTGAAAACATCAAATCAAATTGAAAGTAATGGGACGATCAAACGTGTGTTAAGTGAGGAAGAATTTGATTCGCTTAATTTAGCTGGTTCATATTATGAAATTATTAATCAGCTAGAAAGTATTTACTCAAATTTACAGCCTTTAGGTGCTAATATGATTGTCACAAGTACAGATCAACAATTGTATAATATGAACTACTCTTATTGGCCAACTTCCTTGCCAATCTTAAAAAAACATCCGATTACGCAAATTACTTTAGCGACACCAGATCGCATTAATTATCATTTTGTCAAGCCTGAAACACTTAATGGAGAGGCAATGTTGGTTTCAACTAAAGCCTTATCTGAATTATCATCTGATCATATTTATGGCATACTGTATATTTCCATTAATGAAAAACAACTTAGAAGTTTCTATGAAGGATATACAAGCGCAGGCAATGATGTGCTGCTTATTGACCGAAGTGGTAAAGTAATCTCAAGTAATAATGAAGCAAATATTGGTTTAGATAACGTAGAATTATTAGAATATGCCCAAAAGGGTGATGATGAAGATATAGAGATTCAAGATATCACGCTTGGAAGCAGTGATTATTTGTTCTTGTCAGAATACATACCAGGTTTTGATATGTATTTAGTGAATCTGATTGATAAACAAAAAGTAACAAGTAGTCTAATTAACACACGTGAAATTATTCTAATTAGTAGTAGTATTGTTTTCTTTGCTGTGATTGGTGTGTTTATCGTATCACGTCGTATTACGAAGTCGTTGAGTCGACTAGTTACACAGATTGCAAAGCAAACCAAACATGATTTCAGTAAACGAATTGAAGAAACTGGTGGCTATGAGGCAGAAAAAATTGCGCGCGCCTTTAACTACACGTTAGATGAGCTACAAGATTATGTGAAAATTGTAGTAGAGTCCCAGAAAAATCAACGTGATGCAGAGCTAAGGGCATTACAACATCAGATAAATCCACATTTTCTCTATAATACGTTGACAACAGTTAAGTTCATGGTTATGCAAGAAAAAACCGAACAAGCAATGGAAACAATTCATGCACTCATCTCCTTATTACAAAGTGCATTAGGAGAAGTGAGCCAGACGGTTTCTGTTGAGCAAGAACTTGAAAATATGAAGTATTATGTCTTTATTAATCAAGCACGTTACGGTGAACGTATTAAGGTGAATTACTTTATCGTTCCAGATGTATTACACTACCACATACCAAAACTCGTTTTACAACCATTTATTGAGAATGCTTTCTTTCATGGCTTTAATAAAAAGAAAGAAGGTTATATCCAAATTAT